>CAIYJV010000426.1 GCA_903926605.1 uncultured Bacteroidota bacterium | reverse complement strand
TTTTACAATCATCAAAGGCAACACCAGTCCCTTGGTCATCGCACACCAGAAGCATTTTATGAGTACGCAACAGTAAAAGAAAAAACCAAAACCCTGCCGGGGGCTGCTTCCTGTCAGGCAACAACATTTTCAGCAGCAGAATCTTCCTTGGGCGACATCGGAAATGTTATTGCCTATCAGGAAGCTGAAAACCAACTTAAAGTATCCAATTACCTGTCCTAAAGATGGGACCATCATAAATAGACATGTCCCGTCCGGTAGCTCATACATTAAACAGTACTTCTGAGACTGCCCAATTCTTTAAGGCATATTGGCCCTATATGGTCGGAGGTACCCTAATTATTGGCACCATCTTTTACTATTACTACCAGAAAAATAAAAAAGAGAACGATAGTAACCCAACTTAACGGATTGCAAATAATCAGTACCCGGTTTAACAACCAATGGTTCAGTTGTTGTAAGCCATTATTAGCATTCCAGAGATAACGATTCGGTCGTACTTTTCTAGTTTAAAGGGGCTAAATCAAATATAATAATCTGATTCAGTACTGTTGACTAAAGGTATTCCTCCGGTCAACTGGTGAATTTTGCGGTTCTGGAGACTTTGTGCAGGTCGTCTATAGACAAGGTACGTGTGCCACGCCCTTTCAATCTGTTCGAAATAGTTACGGCTCTTTACATCGCGCATAAACAACAGGCACTCTAAAGGTTTTACGTCAGTTCCTGTGGCGATCATATCTACAGTCACGGCGATTCTGGGATTATAATCGTTCCGGAACTGAGCCAATACCGACTTTGGGTCTTCCTCGGCCTTGTAGGTTATTTTCTTGCAGAACTTATTTTCCTCGGCAAACTCCTCCCGCACTATATTGATTATATCGTCGGCATGGCTATCGGTCTTGGCAAAAATGAGGGTCTTCGGCACCTCGAAAGTGCCATCGTCATTATGCCGGCCAGGAAACATACCGGTCAGGTTGTCACGGAAACTGCGAATAATAGTACGTATTTGGCTCGGGTTGACGATGTCGTCATCCAAGCGGCGGGCGCTATAGGCTACGTCTTCGTCCAGTTGCTCCCAGAACTTGCGGCGGGTAAGCCGTTCGCGTTTGTCTATATACTCACCGAACTTTATCTCGGCACCGTTTTTGGTGATCTCGGTCTCGATCGTAAACACATTGAAAGGTACGAGCACCCCATCAATCACCGCTTTCTCGAATCCATAGTCGCTAACCACATTCTGGTTAAAGAAACCAAAAGTCCGGTTGTCAGGTGTAGCTGTGAGGCCGATCAGGAAGCTGTCGAAATATTCCAGTACCTGTTTCCAAAGATTGTATATGCTGCGGTGGCACTCGTCAATCACGACGAAATCAAAAAACGAAATTGGCAGTTTGGCGTTGTATTCTATCGGTGGTACCTCCTTGGGTTGCCACTTTTCGTTTGGGTTGTCTTCTTCAGCAGTATCTTCCAGTTCGGTACCCTTTAGAACAGAATATAACCGTTGAATGGTACTGATATATACCTGATTGTCGGTAGGAATAAAACTACTCTTGAGCCGGTGAACACCGTAGAGTTCGGTAAACTTTCGGTTGTCGTCGTTGGGAAGATAGGCGTTGAATTCCTGTTCCACCTGTTCGCCAAGGTTCTTTGTGTCAACAAGGAAAAGTATTCGCTTAGCACCTGCATATTTAAGCAAACGATATATAAAAGTGATGGCAGTAAACGTCTTGCCGGAGCCTGTTGCCATTTGAATGTGCGCACGGGGCCGGTTTCCCTTGAACGACTGTTCGAGGTTGTTTATGACCAGTATCTGGCAATCGCGCAAGCCATATACAGGTAAGCCAGGGATGTTTTGCAATCCGCCGCGAAGTGTGACAGGCTTTTTGATCCACTCCTGAAATGTCTGCGGAGTATGAAATGTAAAAACGGGTCTTGCCTTTGGCTTGGGATCCCGGTAGTCGGTGAAACTGTCACCTCACCGGTGCTTTCGTAGACGAAAGGAAGGGGATCGTTGTCGAGGTATTTGAGTTTGCTGGTAGCATATTCAAGACTCTGTTCCTCCACAGTGGTGAGCTGGATACCCTTTTTTTTTCCTTGGCCTCGATTATTCCGACAGGCTTTTTGTCTACAAACAAAACATAGTCTGCAGGACTGGTTGATGTCTGGTACTCCCGCACTGCCGCACCTATTCCCGCAGCAAGATTGATGCTGCCCTTTCCTTGCACCAACCAACCGCATTCGGAAAGCTGCTGGTCGATCTCGTCTCGTGCAATTTGTTCAGGGTTTTGATTCATAGTTTGACGGTGGAAAAATACGAAGAAATTTGGATTGGTTTATAATGTAATTGGAGAAAACGTTTTAGGTCAAATCAAACAAGCAGGGAATATCGCGTGTCGCGGTCAGACAGAAGATTTCATCAGGTGGACGATACACGTTAGACAGCCGTCAACTTGCCTACCTCGCACCATTATATTATAGTTAACTTCAAAGTGAACTTGTCGATTCATGTCAATGCGTATCAATACAAATCAATGAGTGTAATTGTAAGTCAAAACGAGTAGGTGCATGTAGTTGTAAGTGGTTGATTGTCAATTAGTAATTAGGAGTAACGTAATGGGTGATTAAGTGCGGCGTTAAACAGAAAGCGCAATTGAATTAAATTAAAATTTTGCAATAAAAATAGATTCATTTGCAGATACGTATGGAGGTGCAGTTCAAGAATTTTATACAAAGTCACTCTCTATAATTTGAAGATTCTAAAACGTTCTTTATTTCCGAACATGGTTTTATGTTTGTGCAGCTAAAAACCCAACCTATTCATGAAACCAGTCGAAAGGATTGCCGTAATTGATGATGAACCAATTTCTCAGGAACTGATTCGATTGTCGATCAAAAATATTTTCGAAATAAAAGAATACCTATCATTTTGTGACGC
>CAIYJV010000425.1 GCA_903926605.1 uncultured Bacteroidota bacterium | reverse complement strand
CTCACCAGATTGCTGTTCTTGTCCAGAATCAGGTCGGCAAAGGTGGCTTTGTCGGCATCCTTCATGCCATAGAATATGCGCTGCAGGCTGAGACTGGACTGAACGATAAACACATATTCCGGAACAAATTCATACATACCCGAATCCGGGTTGATTATTTCCATTTCAATCTGGTCGTAATCAGCTTCGTATATATCGAAATTAATTTCAGAAATTTGTCCCATCGCCTCCATACTCATTTTCAGGAACTGGGTGGCATGATTGCCTAATATGGCAAGTTTTACTTTTTTTGATTTGGACACGTCTGCCTGAGACGCTGCATCCATAAGTTCACTGAAATTCATAATAGTGTTGGTTGGCAGAATGTTGCCGGATAGCCCAAAATTAAAATTTAATAAGAACAATTTCTCTGCTATTATCAAAAAAACACTATTTTTCCATGATATAAGTTCTCTGGTTTTTCTATGGTATTTAATTCTGAGCAATTCGCGATTTTTTTTGCAATAATTTTTGTGGTTTACTGGTCATTGTTCAAATACCGGCTGGCACAAAATCTTGTGCTGGTAGTGGGTAGCTTTTATTTCTACAGTTTTTTTCATTATTCGTTCCCTATTTATTTAGGTTGCCTGATACTTGCTACTTACTTGTTTGGGCTGTGGATACAGCGCACAGAAGACGAAGTGAAACGAAAAATACTGCAATATCTATCGTTGTTTGTACTCAGTTTTGGCCTTATTTATTTGAAATACAGCGGATTATTAATTGGTAGTATTTCCGGCTTGTCCGGATGGCAAGCCAGTGCGCTGCATTTGCTGGTGCCGGTAGGAATAAGTTTTTATACTTTTTCATCCATCGGTTACATACTGGATGTGTATCGCGGGAAGATCGACGCGGAGCGAAATCTTGTGACATTCGCTGCATACCTGAGTTGTTTCCCTTACCTGCTCATAGGCCCTATTCCGGCTGCGCGCACAGTGTTGCCACAATTCCGCCAGCCGTCCAAACTTACGCTTCAGGGTATAGATCAGTCTGTGGGAGAAATTTTGTGGGGTCTGTTTAAAAAAATTGTGGTTGCCGACAATATTTCGCTCGGCGTGAATTATTGTTTTGCACATCAGTCTGAGTTGCAGGGCAGCTCGCTGCTTTTGGGTGTGGTGCTGTTTTATTTTTACCTGTACGCAGATTTTTCCGGTTATTCAGACATGGCGCGCGGGCTGGCTCGATTGCTGGGATTCGATATTGCGCGCAACTTCAACAGTCCGTTCACGGCGCGCAGCATTACGGAGTTCTGGCGCAAATGGCATATATCACTCACCAACTGGTTTTATGAATATGTGTTCAATCCTATTGTGATCGGCTTGCGCAACTGGGGACGCTTTTCTATCGCGGCAGCCATCCTGCTCACCTTTGGACTGAGTGGAATATGGCATGGCGCCGACTGGAAATTCGGGGTTTGGGGCCTGCTGCATAGTTTTGCCATGATCTATGAATATTATACTGCCGACCAGCGCGAGAAGTTCTTCTCAAAAATGCCGTGGTTCCTGAGTGGGTTCATAGGGATATTTTTTACACTGGGCTATGCAATTCTTGCAGAAACGTTTTTCCGGGCAGACAGCATCAGTGAGGGTTTGGAAATAAACCGGAAGATTCTGTCGATGGGATTGTTTACCACTCCCGTTTCGTTTAGTGTAAAATACCTGAAGTGGTGCGCTCCGCTGCTAATAGTAGAGATCATTCAGCAAAAAGGCACCTATGTGTTCGATATGGAACAATGGGGGTTAAGCCGATTCGCTGGTAAACTCACGAAAAGCGCAAAAAATATAAATTTTGTTACTTTAATAATCAAATCCCTTTTGTACATAATATTGTGTTATTGCATCTGGCTGTTTTACAAGAGGATGAACATGGCTGAATATTACTATTTCAAATTTTAATTACCACTAAAAAATACAAAATGCGTAAAACAGTTATTTTTTCAATTGCCTGTTTTTCTGTGGTTTCTTTCCTGGCCGCTTGTGGAAACAAGGACGGAAAAGCAACCGGTGGCAACACCAAATCGGAAGCCGCAAAAACGGAAGCTGCAGATAGGGCTCTGGCTGAAAACCGGGCCAAACTGGATAAGTTGAATCAGGATTACCCTCGGATGCCCACAGATGGTACATTGCTGGTAAATGGCCCCGACAATCCCGTATATCAGGAGCTGGAACACCGCTATGAAACCGATCTTGCCGAACTGAAAAAGAATGTTGAAGGTACGGGAGCCAAAATGGTAGCCATACTGCTGTCTGTGCATAAAAACGATAAAGAAGATCTTTCTGAAAAATATGGTACGCCATACGTAAAATCCGTTTGTACCAAGATGGGACTTGAGTATTTTGATTTTGGCCCGGTTCTGGCTGCGCACGACGAAAAAGAAATAAAACAAGTTCCTAAGGACGCACACTGGACCAAGGTAGGTGCCAAACTGATTGCCGATAATATTGCTCCGTTTATAAAAAAATATGCCTCGGCCGCTTCCACCGTCGTATACAAAGACACTGAACGGCCTGAGACATTTGGCGACTTGCCTCCGAATGATGACGAAGTGCTGGACGGAGGTAAGGATCTGCCCTACCATGTAAAAGCAAATGCCCAGGGCGTACGTATGGACCACAATCTTACATTCCCCAAGAAAAAGAAAAGGGTACTATTGCTGGGCGACTCCGGTTTTTACTGCCCGTTTCTGGATAATGAATTTACGATTGCCAGCGTACTGCAACAACAGTTTCCGGACTATGAAATATATGCGGTGGCTGGCATTAGCTGGACACTAACCGATTTTATCTCGATGTGGAATGAAAAGGTAAAATTCACAGAACCCGACATCGTAATTTTGGGTACGAATGGCAACGATATTGAAGACCTCTTCTTCACCCATTGCAATCATTTTTCGAGGAACGAAAAACCAACTTATCCCTCACCGGTAGAAGAAAAGTACTACCAACAAATGTACAGGCAGTAATTTTGCTGTTTTAAAGGAAAGTTGCTAAATTTATTCATTGCTTTTTTAAAAAACCGCTGTCTGCAAACAGCGGTTAGTAAACAAAATAAAACCAGAACAACAATGAGACTAAAATTGATCGTTGCGGCGTTGCTTTTGTCAACCGTACCATTTGTAAACGCTTGTAATAACAGCAAGCCAAAGGAAACGGCTGATGACTCGAAAGCGCGTGCGGCAGCCGATGCGGCAGACAAACAGCGAGAAGACAACAGGAAAAAGGTAGATGAACTGAATCAGAAATACCCACGCATACCGGTAGAAGGCAAGCTGCTGGAAAATGGTGAAAACCCCTGCTACAACGAGTTGAAACAGCGATACAAGGATGAACTGGCTCAACTGAAACAAATGGTGGAGTCGTCGGGTGCCAAATTTCTTATGGTGCGCATTTCGGCTGAAGCAGGCAGTAAAAACAGCCTGTCTGTGAAATACGGAGACCCTTACATTCAGTCTACCATAGATGGTATGGGCATTGAGTGTCTTGATTTTACACCCATTATCGCTGCACAGGATATAAAAGAGATCACGCAGGCACCCAAGGATGGACACTGGTCTAAGAAAGGCGCCAAACTAATTGCCGATCATATTGCCACCCTCATAAAAAAATACCCGGACGCTGCCTGTAAAGTAACTTTTAAGGACAACGAACGCCCCGAGACTTTCGGAGACCTGGCACCTAACGATGATGAAGTGCTGGATGGCGGTAAAGATCTGCCCTATCATGTAAAGGCCAATTCTCAGGGTGTGAGAATGGACCATGACCTTACCTTTCCAAAGAAGAAAAAGAGGGTATTGCTGATGGGTGACTCCGGACTGTTCTGCCCGTTCCTGGACAATGAGTTTACAATTGCTTATGTGCTGCAACAGCAGTTCCCGGATTACGAGATCTACACTACTGCTACAGTAAACTGGACCATGGAAGATTTTATCTCCCTTTGGAATGAAAAGACGAAGTTTACAGAACCTGATATCGTTATAGTGGGTACTAATGCCGGGGACATTGAAGATCTGTTCTTCACCAACCGCAACCATTGCAGCCGCAGCGGAAAGCCATTTTACCCATCTGCAAACGAAACAAAATTCTATATTGAGAACTACAAATAAAGTAGTTACGATACTAAAAGAAAACGGTCCCGAAATTTCGGGACCGTTTTTTTATGATTTCTTCTGTTCCTTCGCCCAGGTGTCCCGCAAACCAACGGTTCGGTTGAAAACGAGGTGCTCCGGTTTAGAATCCAGATCCACACAGAAATAGCCCTTGCGCAGAAACTGGAATCTGTCTCCCGGTTTGGCATCAGCCAGACTTGGTTCAATAAATACTCTTGGCAATACTTGTATGGATTCCGGATTGATATAGTCTTTGAAATTGCCTTCTTCGCTCGATGGGTCTTCCACGTGAAACAGACGATCATAAAGACGCACTTCAGCTTCTTTGGCATGGGCCACGCTCACCCAGTGGATAGTGCCTTTTACAGTGAGACCGGAAGTGTCTGAGCCGCTTTTGCTTTCGGGCAAATAACTACAATGCACTTCAGTGATATTGCCGGATTCATCTTTACTGAAGCCTTCACATCGCACAATATAAGCGCTCTTTAACCGTACCAGATTGCCCGGTGCCAGCCTGAAAAACTTCTTTGACGGAGTTTCCATAAAGTCTTCGCGCTCTATCCACAATTCGCGGCTGAACGGCAAGGTCCGTGAACCAGATTCCTGTTCCGGATTATTTTCTGCTACGAATTCGTCTGTCTGGCCTTCGGGGTAATTGGTGATGATCAGCTTCACGGGGTCCAGTACGGCCATTACCCGGTTGGCAACCTGGTTCAAATGCTCGCGGACACAGAACTCGAGCAACGAAACGTCTGTGATATTTTCGCGTTTGGCAATACCTATGGTATCCGAGAACTTGCGCAGCGCTTCGGCTGTGTAACCCCTGCGACGCATACCGCTTATTGTGGGCATACGGGGATCATCCCATCCGCTCACGTGGTTTTCATTCACCAGTTGCAACAACTTGCGCTTGCTCATTACAGTATACGTAAGGTTACGACGTGCGAACTCGTACTGATGCGACGGGAAAATACCCAGTTTCTCAATAAACCAGTCGTACAGCGGGCGATGATGGATAAACTCGAGTGTGCAGATGGAATGGGTAATATTTTCTATGCTGTCACTCTGTCCATGCGCAAAATCGTACATCGGGTAGATGCACCATTTGTCGCCGGTACGATGGTGATGCGCATGCTTGATGCGGTACATCAGCGGATCGCGAAGTAGCAGATTAGGGTGGGCCATATCTACCTTGGCGCGAAGCACTTTTTCGCCATCCTTATACTTTCCATCCTTCATTTCGGTGAACAGCCTGAGGTTTTCCTCTACCGATCTGCTCCGGCTCGGACTTTCTGTACCGGGAGATACGGTAGAGCCTTTTGTGGCTGCTATTTCCTCGGCGGTGAAATCGTCTACATAAGCAAGACCTTGTTCTATCAGGGTTACCGCAAACTTGTATAACTGATCAAAATAGTCGGAGGCATAAAATTCGTTGTCCCACGTGAAACCCAGCCATTTGATGTCGTTTTTAATGCTGTCCACATATTCGGTTTCTTCTGTGACGG
>CAIYJV010000424.1 GCA_903926605.1 uncultured Bacteroidota bacterium | reverse complement strand
GCCACTCATACAAAATAACTTATTCATTGTCATTAAAAAAATTTAATTATAAACATTACAGTTTTACATACTAATTTGCAGTCTCCCGAAACGGGTGTAGTCGTTATGAATCCCAGGCTGTTTTTTTTCCTGTTCTCTATTGCAGCATATTTCAATACTTTTTCCGCTTATTCCAGGGAACTCACAAAGGTTCACAATATAACTTTTCAACCATACTCATATAGCCTGGACGCTAAGTCCAGAAAGACGCTGGATTCGCTCCTGAAAACAAAAACCGTAAATAACAATCAGTTTATGATGGTTTATGGTTACGCTAACTTTTTTGGCGACCGCGATGAGTGCGACTTCATTGCAAGCGAACGGGCAAAAGCGGTAGCAAAATACCTTCTTTCTCACGGCATACAGGACAACAACATTCTGCTCTATACCGGGCTGGGTCTGATAGACAGCGAGGCGCAGGCCATGAATCAGAACGGAGCCGCAAACTATATGCGGGTGGAAATACTGACGCAGGATATTCACAAAGTACCCAACAAGACTACTGTTGCCCGTAAATGTCTGGTAGAAAAAGGTCGTTCAATAGCGGAAAGTTCCGGCAATAATGCCAATATTGAAAAAACCGCTTTTTATGTGAGTCTCGACCCAAAAACATTGTCTGTGAAACTGCCGGGTGGCGACGTATTCTTCGGCACACTGAACAGTAAGGATCAGCGGGAAGAATTTGGTGTGTATATCTGGGAAAGCGGAGAAAAATATACCGGGGATTTCCATAACAACCTCCGCAACGGGCATGGTGTTTATAAATGGGCAACGGGCGAGACTTTTGAAGGGGAATGGCGGAACGATGAACCTGTCGCGGGCATTCTTACTGAAGATATCACCAAGAAGTACCTTCTTGGAATACTTGCCGACAAAAATTGCAGTTTATTCATAAACGGCAAACAGAAACCGGATATGAAACGCGGCATCAAGTCTGAAAACTACCTGACACCGGGAACCTACAAGCTTACGCTCATAAGTTCTGAACCGCCTGCGGATACCTTTGAAACCTATTATATCGTGAAAAGTTCGGGCAAACACGACCTGCTTACGGTGAGCATGGCGGATGGCGACAAACCCGCTTTAATAAAAGACTACAAACAGCTGGGGAAAAACAATCCGGTTGCAAATGAGCAACAACAGCGCATAAAAAACGGGCTGGCGAGTAAACAGGCGAATACGCGAAAAAATTCGCGGCCAGAACAAAAAGCCGAAGAACTTGTAAAAGTAATTGCTTTAGACAGTTCATCGAACCGCATAAAAACAAGCGAACCTGAAGCGGCAAGCAAAAATGAAACGATCACTAGTTCCATTACTGTAACCGAGGAAATTCAAAAAGACACTGTTAAACCGAAAACAGAAGTTAGAGAACTCGTAAAAGAAAATAGCAAAGAAATTTTAGCTATAAACGTAAAAACAACAGAAGTTGAACCGGCAAGTAAAAATGAAATAGTCCAAAACACAGTTACGGTTGCCGATGAAAATCATAATGACACCGTTAAACCGAAAACAGAAATTTCTAATCACACGGTTACTCTTGTAACTGCTTCAGAGGTCCCCAAAGCAGACACTGCCCGTATACCAGTACCCGATGTACCTAAAGTAGTTGATAATGTACCCAAAACAGACACCGATGCCCGGACGACAACACTAACTATGCCATTAGATGCAAAAACAGTTACCGACTCCGCGGCACAAGCAACGCCTGTACAGGCGCAACCTGCCCCAACAACAGATGCGAAAAACATGGTGCCTTCCCCGGTAGCAAAAGCGGCGCCAATAACGGATATCGTGCGACCAAGCGCTCGGCCCGAACCTGTGGCACAAATTGTTGCTTTGGAACAAAAGCCAGAACCCCAGCCAATGATGGCACGTACTGATTCGGTGGCCACCGCTATCAGCCAACCGGCGCCGCCCCCCACCCCGGTCATTGTACAGCAACCAGCCAAACACGGAAACAGAGCCTTCAAAGAAAAAAAAGGTGTCACCATTTCCAGCATGAATACCAGCCTTTCGCCAGACGACAGCACTGGCAAACCTTCGGAAGTTGCACAAGCGGCTACCTTAATCAACGCAACGCCAAAAACAGACCCCGGTATAGTAAACAAAGAAACAACCAAAGTAACACCGGTAATTGCGCAGACAGAGCCGGAAGCGCCTAAAAAATCAACAGAAGCACAAGCAGATCCGGCAAATAACCAAAACACACTGCCTGCAATTCCGGTCCCGACCAATATTGCCTCTGTACAAATAGCCTCAACTTCAAAACCGGCCCTAGCCTCCCCTGCTGTCCCCGGTAAGGAAGAAAAAGCTAAGGGACCGGATCAGCCTGCTCCTGAAACTACCAAGGGAAGAAAATCTGCTTCTTCCACAACTGGTGCGGCAATTACTGAAAACGAAAAAAGCAAGCCTGTTAAACCGGGAACCGTGATCATGACAGAACATAAGGCTGCACCACGAACCCAGCCGTCTTCGACCACAAAGGCCCTTGTGTACAGGGTTAGAGAATATGACGCCCATGAAGACGCTGTAGTGAACGCACAAACGGCACCAGCGAGAAAATCCGGCAGAACATTTCAATACAAATTGCACCAATCAGGCAAACCCTCTAACACAGCGTCCACGGTACAAAAACCAGAAGGCCCAAATGAGGGCAGCACAACGAATACAAAAGCAAAAAAAGAAAAAAGGAAAAAGTCGTTGTTTCGGTTTATTACAGACCACAAAGGGAAAAAGAAAAACGCCAAAGCAAACGGATAGAAGAGTAACATCAGCTTTATAAAACCTTGAAAAAGGTTAAAATTAATGCGTGGTCTGTTTTAAGCAGCGATCAGCGTCAGCCGGACCGAAATTTGTAATTAACTTTATCAATCGAACATTACG
>CAIYJV010000423.1 GCA_903926605.1 uncultured Bacteroidota bacterium | reverse complement strand
TTTTCATAATTTTTTTAATTGTTTTGAATTGAATTATCAACTAAAATTTACAGACGTAAAAGTAGTCCGCATGGCAGCATAGTGCGTCTGATATACCTCAGACGACCAACTGACTCTTGTCAGGCAAGCGATTGATAAGAAAATTAATTAATCAGGAAAACTTCTATTTCAGACCCTAAACCGTTAGTTTTTCAAACTATTAAGGTAGGTCGGGTCAATTCCACGGTAGCCAAGCGCTCTGGCTTTTTCTGCATCGGCAAGCGCTGCTTTTTTATTCCCCTTTTTGGAAATACAAATTGAGCGGTAATAATAAATTTCACCATTATCGGGAGCTACCTCCAGCGCCCGGGCAAAATCCTTCATGGCTTCGTCGCACTTGTCGTTGCGCTGCAGCAACCGCGCACGGTTAAGGTAGGACGCATACATATCCGGATTCTGCTCTATCGAAATGGAGTATTGGCGGTAGGAAGAGTCGTAATTGTGCATCATGTCGAAAAAATTGCCGTAATTACTATGTGCCTCCGGGAAAAATGGCTTTAACCTGACCGCAGTTTGGAAACAGTACTGTGCGGAATCGAAAAACGCTTGTGGGCTGATACCCGCCGCCGAAGCCTGTTGTCCGGTGATACAATATATAATAGCCAGGCCCAGATAAGCATTATGGGTCTCGTCGCTCTTACTGAGTGACAGAGCCTTATAATAATAATACTTAGCCTCGGGGAAATTGCCTCGCGACCGGGCCACTTCGCCCAATGAAATTTGCGGGTTTACGAAGTTGGGCTGCAGTCGTACCGCTTCTTTCAGGAAGAAAACAGACGAATCGAAATAAGCATTTTTTGCCTTGGGATCGGGTGATTCGTTGCCCCGGTTAAAATACTCAAACCCCAAATTATTAAATGCAGAGGGCACATCCGGGTGTTTTACAACCTCATCGCGCCACAAACTGACTGTATCGTACCAATCGGCGCATCGTTTGTTGCTTAGTGCCGAAATGAAACCCAAAAAGCCGAGCAAAACGGAAGCCGCTAAAATGGACCACTTTTTATGATTCAGCCAGACATCATTAGCATAGAATCCCGCGGTGATAAACAATCCGGCATAGGGTATATAGGTATACCTGTCGGCCAGAATGGCACCACCAACCGGCACAAACTGTAACAGCAGCGCTATATTGGCCAGGAAAAACAGCAGCCCAAATATCACAACCCTTTTGGTCCGCAGAAAATACCAGACCAAAACAGCCATAACCAACAGCACCAGCGGATAACAATAATATACCATCGGCAGGCTATCGTGTACTTTTTCCGGGTATGGGTAAAAATTACTCATACCAATAGGCACAAGCGCCTTCCATAGGTAAGTAACCAATGCGTACGCGCCCAGCGATATGCGTTCCAGCAGGTTAAAATGAACATCCAGCGTATTCAGCGCTTTAAAGTCTCTCTGGTCACTTACAGATTTGATACCAGCCAACACAGAAAGCAGAAAAAACGGCAGCTTGTTCAGCAGCAACGGGATATTAATTTTTCTACCGGTCCCATCGGTATCTGTAAGCATCAGGTATTTCCCATCGAGATAATCTATGAGCAGCAATGCCAGCGGCAAACTAACCGCTACAGGTTTGGAAAGCAACGACCCCACAAAAAACAAGATCGCGGCTGCATAGGCTACATAATTAGTTCGCGTCGTAGTGCGCAGAAAAACGACATAAGCTATACATGAAAGAAAGTAAAACAGACCGAACAACACGTCTTTTCTGGCCGCCACCCAGGCAACCGATTCAATATGCATGGGATGCAAACCAAACAACAAGGCTGCTACGGTTGGCGCTACCAGATTTCCAGACAGCTTATACACCAACCAGAATAAAGCCAGACAAGTAAGAATGTGCAGCAACAGACTATCACGGTGGTACATATAGGGATCCAGCCGCACAAAACTGTATTCTATACCGTAGGACAAAATAGTGAGCGGGTGGTAGTTACCCATGATGGCGGTACTGAATGTCTGCTTTAGTCCCTGTGCCGAAATATCCTTTATCAGCGCATTGTCGCGCACATAGCCGGGATCGTCCCAATTGGTGAACTGATTGTCGAGACAGGGTCTGAGCACAAGAAAAACTACCACGGCAATAGCCAGCATGACAAGCAAGGTCACCAAAGTTTGCTTTTTTGCCCCCGAAAATGACGACACGGTTTTTTCCGGACTTTCTGACTTCGCACGCTGCACAGACTGAGCCGGTTGGGAGGACTGCGTTACGGGTCTTTGTTTGTTTTTCTTACCGTTCATTTTAACCAAATTCTTGTTCCTTGATCAAATTTCACAAAAAAGCCACCCGTTCGGATGGCTTTTTTCCGGCACAGACATGCCTGCTATTCTTTTACAAAATGTTGCGACAATACTTTTGTTCCCTGATCGTCGTACAGCGAAATAATATATTCACCGGCGGGATACTGAGACACATCTATACTGCCCGCCTGTTTCACCAGTATCACCCTGCGGCCCTCTGCATTGTAAATTTCCGCATCCACTGAATACGGGGAAAGTATGTGTAGTTTGCTACTTACCGGGTTGGGATAAACCACAATTTTCTGCGCTCCTGGTATACCGGCCACTCCTGCTGTGGTATTAAAGTAGGTCTCCGAGCGCCCAATACAACCAAACGTATCTACAACCTGAACAAAATAGGCCTCGTTGTAAAGGAACGCAAGCGCGCAGGAAACAGCACCGGGAATTGCACCCACTGTGGTACTGTCGAACCACTGGAATGACCCAATGTGATGTCCGAGGTAAATAGAATCTGTATAGCCTTCGCCGAGACCGCCGTTATAATATATAATGGGGTGTGGCGCTGCCCTTTTCACGATCTTTAAAGAGTCTGAGCAACCTGTGGCACCGATAGTATACACAATATAGGCGCTGTCGTGGCTGGTATCTACTGTATGTACCACGCCGGCGAAAGAATCTATGGTATAAATTCCGGTATTGGTAGACGTCCAGAAACCATTTGGTGTGATGTTGGTAACCAGAACAGAGTCGTATGAACAAACTATTGTGTCGCCAACTATGGGTGCGGGGCGCGGATTGACAGTAATAGGATAAAATGCTTTGCAGCCCACACCTGTTTTGTAAATAATGGTGTCAAATCCGGCGATCAGACCTTCCAACGAGCCTGTAACGATGTTTATTTGCGCAATATTGGGATACATACTGGTCCATTTACCGCCCGAAGTTATGTCTGATAGTGTTACTTTATGGAAGGGACAAACATTCTGGTTGCCGGTAACAGGCGCAGGAAGAGAATCTACATACACGTATTTCTTGGTGTAGCAGCCATTCGGAAGGCGGTAATAAATAGTATCTAACCCATGCCCGATACCGGTAATAATGCCGAAAGCTGCAGCGGCTGTAGCCACAGTATCGTATTTACTTTGCCAGATACCAAACGGAGAAACATCACTCATCATGATCGTGTCTCCTACGCATACACTGTCTTTACCCACAATGGGAGCAGGAATCGGGTTGACCACGAGCGTGACCACTGTATCTGACCCACAACTGGAATATGTAAGTGTTACCGTACCCGCAGTAAGTGCGTGTACCGTGGCCGAGACAGAGTCTATGCCGGAAATAGTGGCTATGGAAGTGTTGCTGCTGCTCCAGGTGCCATACGGCATATTATCGTTTACGGTAAATGTATATCCCGGGCAGGTAGGATTGGCATTGACAATAGGCCCGGGCGCGCCAGTCACCATGACCGGGAAGGTTGCGTAGCAGTTGCCCGGAAGCGTATAGGTAATAACGGCAGTACCTGTATTGTAACCCGTAAGCCACCCTGTAAAAGTAGCAACCGTGCCCACAAAAGGATCTGAACTTGTCCAGACACCACCGGAAATAGAATCGGTAAGTGTATCTATTGATGCCTGGCATACATGATAATTACCTGAAATGACAGATGGCGATTGCACTACAGTAATTGGTCTCTGCTGCCTGCATCCCGTTATTGGATTTGTATAGTAAATCAGGGTAGTTCCAGCGGCTATTGTGTTTACAAGTCCTGTACTTGAAATAGTTGCGTAAATGGTCGTGCTGCTTGCCCACACACCCAAACCACCTGCAGATGTATCTGTGAGCGTATAGGTTTCGCCCATACAGGCCGAATCGTTGGCCGGGCCGCCGGCAATAGGCGCGGGAGCCGGATTGATTGTAACCGGGGCTGTAACCACGCAACCATGAGGCGATGTGTAGGTGACTACACCCGTACCATATGTATAACTCGTCCCTTCCAGAATTCCATGGGTGGAATCTAGTACACTGACCGTAGCGAACCCGGCAGGAGAAAACGACCAAGTACCATGACCCACTGTCTCAGTAAGGGTGTCGTAAACCATGGAACATACGGGAGTGATGATACCCGTTATTGCAGGAAGTACACTGAAAGCCAATGGCGCAGTGTGAATGGTGTCGTGGCATGCGCCGTTGTAGGTAACAACAAAAGTGTAAATACCCAAGTCTGCAGCCGTAATTGGCATTGCCGTAATGGAATCTCTGGCGGAAGTAGACGTAAAACCGCTGGGGCCTGTCCATTGAAAACTGGTACCGCCGGGGCCAACACCGTTCAGATGCAGGGTGTCTCTGGGACAAATAGGATTGGGTGCCAGAGTGGCCGACGCGCCAGCAAGTGGGGGGCAATAAGTTATCTGTATATAGGGTGCGTGCGCACCAGTAGTCGTAGTGGTACCCGTTTCTCCGGTAAAAGTAAAAGCATTGGACCCGCCCGACTCCGTAAAACAAACAGAAATTTTCGCGCCAATATTGCTTTGCACAAACGCAACAGTGGTCGCATTGGTAGCGAGTGACCCGTTACCCGTCCCGGCAGCCCAGGCTGTAGTATTCAACAATGTTCCCGAAACCATATTGGCATAAAGAGTCGCCGCGGTTGTTACGGTTGACAGGTCTCCGACGTAGCCGTAAGTGTTTTGTGTGCTACCCGTACCACTGTAGGCAGTCACATTATAACCGATAACGACGCTGCTCACAACCGAACCAGCCGGAATACTGCTCAAATCGAAAACCGCGTAACCGCGCAAAGTAGTGCCGGTCGCCGTGGTTCTATAAGTGGGCGAACCATCTGTTCTGGCAGTGGCGCTCGAATGCCCGCATTTGTAAGAACCAGAAATACCCGTCGCAAAAATATTCGTCAGCGTCTGTGCCTTTGTAGTAGCAACTGCTACTAAAAAACTAAAAAGTATAAATATCTTCTTCATATTCCGAAATTTATCAACCTCCATGTTTGTCTAAGTACGCCCGCTAACCCACAGGGTTTACATCAACTTTTTAACCGCGGTTTAAACAAATGCATTTTATCCGGCAATATACGCATAATCTGATAATATTCAAAATTTCAGTCTCCCCATCTGTGCAACTGTAGCACTTAAAACGCCGTCGAATCAATCTGAATTTGCAGACAACGCAAATGTTGCAGAACGCAAAGCAAAGCCTTGTTTTCTCAAAATGGGAAACCACATTCCCGAATTGATAAGAAAGCAGTTTTAAAAAAAAATGGATTTTTTATTAACATTCTGTTTGTCAATAATTTAGATTTTAAAACAAAACATATACATAAATGGGCATCAGGTTTGACATCTACCCTTTGTGCGACCAAACTATCGGCACAAAAAAGTATGAAAATAATTTTTACAACGCTTGCGGCCGCCTTTTCAATAGCCGCAACACAATTAGAAGCAAGCGGCTCCTCGACCATTTACCGGTCTCCGGAAGCGTTCAGCGCAAGGAACATCCAAACGCAAAAAACAGCAAATCCATTTAATTCCGTGGAAAACCTGCGCACGCACGACTTTTTCTGGAACAACAAAACCATTTCGTTCACGGTGGCCGGGAAACGCACAAACCTTTCCAAAAACGAGGTTTTCGGGTACACTGATGAATTGGGAAGAATTTTCAGGTTTTACAACAACGAGGCCTTACAACTGCTCGACTCGAACCAGGTTTACCTCTATGGCCGTAAAGTATTAAAGCCCGCGGGCAAGAGCTACACAAAAGAAACAGAATATTTCTACAGCACCACACCAGGTGGTATGCTGGTTCGCCTTACGCCTCAAAATCTGGCCGTCACATTTGGTACCACCACCCTGCCTGCCAATTTGAACTTATTGGCCAATCAAAAACCTGCATTATACAGTGAAACAAATCCCGAAAACAACAATACAAAACAGATAATAAAGTCACACACAAAATAAAACTACCATGAGCAACCACTACTTGAAATCAATTACAGCCGCCGCATTCTGTTTCTTTACAATTAGCGCACAAGCGGGTGAAACAAAAGACACGATAACAACCCAGGAAACCGCGAAAATTCCGTGGGACGGATTTGACCAGACATGGGTGAACGGAAACGACCGCAGAGACTCGTCCGCATTCCATATACCCTATTTCACCCCATCTATCCTAATAGATTGCAATGCCAGCCATTCTTTTAATAACCCGATAGACCATACGGTAGTGGGCTCGACCGCACTTTCGCGCAACGACGAAATGGTCATATCCGCAATAAACCTCGGTGGAGACTTCAGCTACGGCAATGCAAGAGGACGTATTATGACCCAGTTCGGAATGAGGTCGCAGGTGGTGCCCCGCAATGACCTTAGCCCGTACCGCGGACAGTACGACATGGCGAATGCCTACCGATACCTGGACGAAGCCTATGCCGGCTACCACTTCAACGTGTGGTATGGCATTAACGTAGACTGCGGACTGTTCATGTCCTACATCGGGCTAAACTCCTATTACCAACAGGAAAACTGGGAATACCAGGCTTCTTATACATCAGACAATACTCCCTGGTTCTTTAATGGGATAAGGGTACAAATATTCCCTACAAAATACCTGAAAATAGAACCTTGGATCATAAACGGATGGCAGAGTTACGGAATGTTCAACTCAATGCCCGGCTTTGGTACAAACATCACTTATTCGCCTAAAGAATACATAAAGATGCTAACGAATGACTACTACGGCACTGATGCCGCCGGGTATTATGGCCGTCACCGGTTTCATTCAGACAACAGCTTCTTCCTGCGGTATTACAATCGTCCGGCTTCAAATGGTATATCCAGAGCAGCATTTACAGCTACAGGTGATATAGGTTTTGAAAAAGGTGATGGCGTAAATGGATTCAATAACAGTGACCCTGTGAACAATCCCGCACAATACTTCATTAGCTGGATGGTGTATAACAAAATATGGTTTGCGCACAATCACTTCGGTCTTTACTGCGGCGGTGGCTGGATGACAAACCCCGGAAGGTATCTGGTTCTGGCCCCTACGGGAGATGCTAGTCCGTTCCCAAATCCAAACAACCCCACCCAGACTGCCGGAACCCATCCTTTTACAGAAAACGCCGGTGACAAATTCACAGGCTGGGACTGTTCTCTGGGTTTTAGCTGGACACCCAATCAGAGTATTGAGTTTAAAGCAGAATGGGTGCACAGGCAGGCTGATGTAAATTATTTCGCTGGCCCCGGCGGCGTAACCTCGCCTACCGGCTACACAACGACAGCAGTACCCGCTACAGGCTGGTTGCCTGATCTGGTGTCTTCTGAAAACAGGCTGATCGTAGCGGCTCTATTCCGGCTGTAATTGGCCACTGGAAAATCATTCACTGAATTAATTACCGCCAAACAACGACAAAATGCTCACAAATATCATACTGCTGGCCGGCGCGCTTGCTGGCTTCTGGCTCCTTTTCAAATCCATAGACTGGTTTGAAAAAATATGAACCATTGATCGCAACCAAATAAAACACCACATATAATGATACTCTTATTACTAATCGCGATCCTGACATTCTGCTACATACTTTATGTACTGATAAAACCGGAAAAATTTTAACGCACAAACTGAACTGTCATGAACACAGAAATAATTGGCATAGTCGTCATGTTCCTGGCTACCCTGTTGCTGGCCGTACCGCTGGGACGCTATATAGCCAGGGTTTACGCAGGAGACGCCGTATGGACCGACAAAATCTTCGGACCAATAGAAAAACTATTCTACAAAGTGTCGGGGATAAACCCCGCCCAGGAAATGGGCTGGAAACAACATCTTGCAGCACTGCTTACCATCAACATGGTCTGGTTCCTGTGGGCGCTGTTCTGCCTGCTTAATCAGAGCTGGCTACCCCTGAACCCTGACCACAATCCTAACCAGACACCCGACCTGGCATGGAATACCGCAATTTCGTTTCTGGTAAACTGCAACCTGCAGCAATACAGCGGAGAGTCGGGAGTATCCTATTTCTCGCAGGTATATGCACTTATGTTCCTGCAATTTGTATCGGCAGGTACGGGAATGGCAGCGGCGGCGGTAGTCTTTAACGCACTAAGGGAGCGTACCTCAGAAAAACTGGGCAACTTCTACAACTACTTCCTGAAGAGTTGCACACGAATCCTATTGCCCCTGTGCCTGATCATTGCAACCATTCACGTTTTTGAAGGCACCACAATGACCTGGAAAGGCATAGATACGCTGACCACATTGCAAGGCGACACCATGCATGTGAGTCGCGGACCGGTTGCATCTTTTGTTGCTATCAAGCACCTGGGCACAAACGGTGGTGGTTTTTTTGGCGCCAACTCGGCCCACCCTATCGAAAACCCAACCTACCTGACCAACATGGTGCAAATGATCGCTCAGATCCTTATCCCATTTGCAATGGTATTTGCCTTTGGCTATTATACCCGAAAGAAAAAACTGGCCTGGGTTATCTGGAGTGTGATGACTATTGGTTTTCTACTCCTGGTGATACCCGCTATCATCTCTGAGGTGCAAGGCAACCCAATGATCGGCAAAATGGGAATCAGCGCCGGCAGCAATCTCGAAGGAAAGGAAATGCGCTTTGGCGCCACAGCCTCGGCATTCTGGAGTATTGCCACGACCGTAATCTCTACGGGATCGGTAAATGCGATGCACGACAGCTTTATGCCCATTTCCGGAATGAATATGCTACTGGGAATGATGATCAATTCTTTTTATGGAGGCGTAGGCGTAGGATTCCTTAACTTCTTTGTTTATCTGATACTGGCGGTTTTCATAGGCGGACTCATGGTAGGCCGCACGCCCGAATTCATGGGAAAAAAGATCGAGGCGCGCGAGATGAAAATCGCGATGATCATAGCCTTGCTACACCCCTTCCTGATATTGGCAGGCACAGCATTATCGAGCTACTTTACAGCCCACGATACCAATATGGGTTGGTGGTTTGCCGACGCAGCCGGAAAACACAATGCCTCGGGATGGCTCAACAATCCGTCGTATCACGGCTTCAGCGAAATGCTATATCAATACACCTCCTCTTCGGCCAACAACGGCAGTGGATTTGAAGGACTTGCCGACAACAATCCGTTCTGGAACATAACAACAGGTATCGTACTGCTGTTCTCCCGGTTTCTGCCTATCATAGGACCCGTGGCTATCGCCGGCCTGATGGCACAGAAGAAATTCATTCCCGAAAGCAGCGGCACGCTGAAAACCGACACGGGCACCTTTGGCCTGCTGATCTTCGCTGTCAAAGTGATCATTGCTGCATTGGCGTTCTTCCCCGCACTGGCACTGGGCCCGATCGCGGAATGGCTGAGCATGAAATAGAAAAAGCACTATACTAATATTTAAAAACACTTTCCAATGAAAAGAGAAAGATCTGAAGGTCTGTTTAAAAGAGACCTTATCATGGAAGCGGTGAAGCAATCTTTTGCGAAGCTGAATCCTAGAATACAATTTCGTAACCCGGTTATGTTCACAGTGGAAATCGGGACTATTATCATGCTCTTCGTGTGCTTTTGGGTGTTGGGCGGCGAAAAAGCCCAGGGCTCCTTCGCCTACAACCTGACCATTTTTGTGGTGCTACTTTTTACGCTGCTGTTTGCCAACTTTGCGGAGGCTCTGGCCGAAGCACGAGGCAAAGCACAGGCGGCCTCTCTACGCAAAACGAGACAGGATACGCCGGCAAAAAAAATTGAACCCGTGGGCGGCCTCTTCCTGGACGAAATACACCTCGTAGCCTCATCGCAACTGGAAAAAGGAGACGTATTTGTCTGCGAGACCGGAGACATAATCCCCATGGATGGGGAGATCATAGAAGGCATAGCCACTATCGACGAATCGGCCATCACGGGTGAATCTGCTCCGGTAATTCGCGAATCCGGCGGAGACAAATCGTCTGTAACCGGCGGTACAAAGGTATTGTCTGACAGAATTAAAGTACGCGTAACTACAGACCCCGGAGAAAGTTTCCTTGACAAAATGATCGCACTGGTAGAAGGAGCCTCCAGGCAGAAAACGCCCAATGAGATAGCCCTAACCATTTTGCTGGCAGGATTCACTTTGGTTTTCATAATTGTCTGTATCACTCTTCATCCTTTTGCTGCATACGCACACACTCCCATACCGGTATCAGCCTACATCTCGCTGTTTGTTTGCCTAATACCGACAACTATTGGCGGGCTGCTCTCTGCCATTGGCATCTCGGGAATGGACAGAGCGTTGCGCGCCAATGTGATTGCCAAATCGGGCAAGGCTGTTGAAACGGCAGGCGACCTCGACACCCTGCTGCTCGACAAAACCGGCACCATTACTATCGGCAACCGCAAGGCTACCAACTTCTACCCGTCAACGGGCGTTGACAAAGCACACTTAATAAAATGCGCTGTGCTGGCATCCTTCGCTGACGAAACACCGGAAGGCAAATCAATAATCGAACTCGCTGGGATTAATCCCAATTCGTTCAAGATCAACAATCCCATTTTCATAAAATTTACTGCGGAGACGCGCAGCAGCGGCATCGATTACGACAATATAAAAATCCGCAAAGGGGCATTCGATGCAATGCGTAAATCTGTCCAGAACGCTGGCAACAGCTTCCCGGAATCAACCGCCAACGATGTAAAACACATCTCCGAAAATGGTGGCACGCCATTGGTAGTGATCGAGAACAACGAAGTGGTAGGCGTAATTGAACTACAAGACATAATTAAGCCCGCAATTCAGGAACGGTTCGAACGTTTGCGCAAAATGGGTGTCAAAACCGTAATGGTTACAGGAGACAATCCGCTTACCGCAAAATATATCGCAGAAAAAGCCGGTGTGGACGATTTCATTGCAGAGGCCAGGCCTGAAGACAAACTGGAATACATCAGAAGAGAACAGCAATCCGGCAAACTGGTGGCAATGATGGGTGACGGCACCAACGATGCACCCGCCCTGGCCCAGGCCGATGTAGGTGTGGCTATGAACAGCGGTACCGCCGCGGCCAAGGAAGCCGGCAACATGGTAGACCTGGACAATGACCCCACCAAGCTGATAGAAATTGTGGAGATAGGCAAGCAGTTATTAATGACCCGCGGCACACTTACTACTTTCTCCATTGCAAACGATGTGGCCAAATATTTTGCGATCGTTCCGGCATTGTTCATAATATCCATACCGGCATTGCAAAGCCTCAATATCATGAATTTAAAAAGTCCGCAGAGCGCCATAATGTCTGCCATTATTTTCAACGCCATTATCATACCTATGCTGATACCACTTGCGCTAAAAGGCGTGGCTTACAAGCCTATCGGAGCCGGCGCGCTGCTTCGCCGCAACTTATTTATATACGGCCTTGGTGGCATCGTGCTTCCCTTTTTTGGCATAAAACTCATAGATCTGCTGGTGAGTATCTGGATGTAGCCTTGCGGCTACATCCCGGCACACCAACTACGTCTGGAATTCAAACCACAAAAAACTAAAAAAAATGAAAAAAGAAATAATGCCTTCCATTTTGCTCAGCCTTTCCTGCCTGGTGCTGTTCTGTGTTATCTATCCGGGCATAATATGGGCGGTGGCCCAGTTGGCTCCGGGCAAGGGCGAAGGCTTCACCGTTACTGCAAACGGAAAAAAATACTACCGCAACATAGGCCAGAAATTCACCGACGACAAATATTTCTGGTCGCGCCCATCGGCCGTAGACTACAACGCCGCGGGTTCGGGCGGCAGCAACAAAGGCCCCGCGAATCCCGAATTTCTAAAGCAAGTTCAGGATCGTGTAGATACATTTATGAAGCACAACCCCGAAGCCAACAAAGCATTATTGCCAGTGGATCTGGTCACGGCCAGTGGCAGCGGACTGGATCCCGACCTGAGTGTAGCCGGCGCCATGATTCAGGTTGCTAGAATAGCCAGAACAAGGCATCTTGACGCAACTCAGATCAATGCATTGATCGGGAAAAACACCGTACATCCACTGGCCGGAATCCTTGGTCCGGAAAAGGTGAATGTGCTGACACTGAACCTTGCATTGGACCATGAAATGCACCCATAATACGG
The DNA here is from genome assembly GCA_903926605.1 of uncultured Bacteroidota bacterium. Taxonomy (GTDB): domain Bacteria; phylum Bacteroidota; class Bacteroidia; order Chitinophagales; family Chitinophagaceae; genus CAIYTT01. The sequence continues at coordinate 2,392 of CAIYJV010000423.1, read as the reverse complement.
ACGAAAAAAAACGGTCATGTCGGAAAATCAGGACAAAGAAAAAAGGGTTCAGCAGTTTCTCGCGTTGAATGAAAAAAACAGGCGGGGCAGGCTGAAAATCTATGTCGGTATGAGTGCCGGTGTAGGAAAGACCTACCGGATGTTGCAAGAGGCCAAAACCCTTTTACGTAACGAGACCGACATAAAAATCGCTTACATCGAAACCCATAACCGTAAGGAAACCGAAGCACTACTTGATGGCATTCCCATTATACCCCGCCGGGAGGTATTTTACAAAGGCAAACGCCTGGAAGAAATGGACCTCAATGCGGTGCTGTTGTTGCACCCAAGGGTGGTGATAATTGACGAGCTGGCGCATACCAACATACCGGACAGCAAGAACGAAAAAAGGTGGCAGGATGTACTGGACATACTGGACGAAGGTATAGACGTTATCACGGCCGTAAACATCCAGCATATTGAGAGCATTAACGAAGAGGTAAAAGATATAACGGGGGTAGAAGTAAAGGAGCGCGTACCGGACAAGATACTCCAGACAGCCGACGAAGTAGTAAATATAGACCTAACTGCCGACGAGCTGATTACCAGGCTCAAAGAAGGCAAGATATACGACCAATCTAAAGTACAGCAGGCCCTGCAACACTTTTTCCAGCCCGAGAAAATCCTCCAGTTGCGCGAACTGGCGCTGAAGGAAGTTGCAGGCCAGGTGGAACGAAAAGTTGACTACGAAATTACAGGCCGGCAAAATTCGTTCAAACACGATCGCTTCCTTGCCTGTATCTCTTCCAATCACGAAATCGCACAGCGCATCATCCGAAAAACTGCACGCCTGGCATCCTATTACAACAGTCAGTGGTATGTGCTATATGTACAAACCTCAAAAGAATCAACCGACAACATCAAACTCTCAGACCAGCGCCACCTGATCAACAACTTTAAAAACGCCACAGAGTTAGGCGCCGAGGTACTTAGAGAAAAGGGCGAAAAAGTGGCCGAAGTAATACTCCGCATCGTGCAGGAAAAAAACATCACTACCATTTGCATCGGAAAACCACACCTCAACCTTTTTCAGGTCATCTTGAGTTCGGGCATCTTCAACCGTCTGCTTAAAGATCTTTCAAAAAACAATATTGACATTATTATACTGTCTTAAACAGCACACATTCATCCATCTTACAAATACGTATTTCAACCGTCCACCATAATGATACAGGAATCAGAAATTGAATTACTACTCAAAAATAAACTGCCGAAAATCTCAAACGAACTCGCAGTGCAAAAAAAAGAATCCGCGTACGAAATAATGAAACTGCTTGTGGCCTTTATTTGTAAAAATATCGAAACCCACAACTTTATCCTCGTACACAAGGCTTTCAAACTCGCAGAAACACTCCATAAAAAAGGGAACAAAGTGGTAAAAAATGCTGTCCAGAACATACTGGTATATTCTTTCACAAGGATATTTATTCTTTATCCTGCGGAAAAGAAATCGATCATAGCCGCTATGCCCATTACCTTATACACTCTCTACCTTGCACAAGTTGAACATTGCGGTTGTTGATTGGTCATTCGCAATTTTCATTCCTTTCAAAAACCAAATTTTCGACATTTTTTCTTTAAATTTAATGTGTCAAAAAGCCAGCTAGCGTTTCTCTACAATCCTGTTCACCCGTTCATATAAAAATGCATTGTGAAAGAGCTCGACATAAAGAAGGTTTCGTCTGCCGGTATCCTGATCGCACTGGGTATTGTTTTCGGCGATCTGGGAACATCTCCCTTATATACGTTCAAAGCCATTATCGGGACAAATGTCATTACTGAAACGCTTGTTTTAGGCAGTGTTTCCGCTATTTTCTGGACCCTTACTTTTCAGACCACATTAAAATACGTATTGGTGACGATGCGGGCCGACAATAATGGAGAAGGTGGCATTTTTTCTTTGTACACCCTGATTAGAAAACAGGCAAAATGGCTACTTTGGCCGGCAATAATTGGAGGTAGTTTTATGATAGCTGACAGCTTGATCACTCCGCCTATTTCAGTTACCTCTGCCATCGAAGGATTAAAAGAGATCGCTCCCGGATTGCCTATCCTGCCAATTACAATTACTATCCTTGTCACGCTGTTTTTACTTCAGCGTTCCGGCACAAAGAGCATAGGTAAGTTTTTTGGCCCTACCATGGTTGTTTGGTTCGTGATGATTGCTGTCCTCGGTTTCCTAAACCTGTTGAAAGCACCGTGGGTTCTAAAAGCAATAAACCCCGTTTATACTTGGAAACTGGTAGCCGAATCGCAAGGTGGGTTCTGGGTATTGGGATCGGTTTTCCTTTGTGCAACTGGTGCCGAAGCACTTTACGCCGACATGGGACATGTGGGCAGAAAAAACATTCAG
>CAIYJV010000422.1 GCA_903926605.1 uncultured Bacteroidota bacterium | reverse complement strand
TCAGCCGTTCGAGGGGGATTTTTTGTCCTATCGGTAAATAAAGATCAGCGATTGTGAGTTCGTACCTCTTCCTTCTTTTGGGGATATCCTCCTGCGCAATAGCTACCGCAGTTTTAATAACCTCCTTTGGGTTAGCAATGTTTTCGGGTTGCCGGGAAAGCTTCAAAGATTCGGTGCTCTTTTCAGTCATCAGTTCTTCTTTTAGCAAGTCGATGTCTGCCAGCATCCATGCTTCGGTCATCTGAACTGGCACAATTGGTACTAAAGTCCGGCAAGCGGTACCGGTTAAATTCGCAACCTCGCCAAAGGCTGGATTGATTTTATTGTCAAAACTTGCTTTGTCCGTTTTGGAGTCGGCATCTGTATGTACACATAATATTGTTATCCCACTCTCGTAAGCTATCGTTGCGGCCCTAAGCACTTGTTCCGTAAAGCTTCCTGGAACTGACTCAATTACCTGGATTGAATATACTTCTGGCAAAACGTCGCTTTCGGTGATGATCAGTTCTTCAAAAGTGCGCTCAATAACACTGCTCAGGAAGCGAACATCAGTAACGCCTTCGGTCATAAGTCCGAGAATCAACGGTCTACTCATTTGTGCTAAATTCTTTGGTTGTTTTTTCTACATCCGTATATTCCAAGTAATTCCGGAGTTGCGTTAACGCCAGCTTTGCTTCGTCTGGAAAATTTAGCCTACCCTGATTGTTTGAATCTGTTATTGTGTCTGGATCAACTGGAATGATTTTGCTGACATGGATTTTTATCTTGGCTTTCCCAATGTTCACAAAAGTTGTAACAAGCTGCGATAACCATACAGTGGTATTATCTTTTTTAAGTTCGAAAAGTTCGTTTACCAAAATTGGTGAGTGGGTGTTTATGACCACTTGCCTCAAGGGGCTTTCTGCATCAGAAAAATCGACGCTTAGATCACATAAAAGTGCGGCCATCTCCTTCAATCTGGCCGGATGCACCCCATTCTCCGGCTCTTCGAAACAAAGGAGGCCGTTATGGAGGTCGTCATACTGAAACACACACAACGCAAGCAGCCTTAGTGTACCCTCGGAAAGTACGCGGGACGAGAACCACCGTCCGTCTTCATTTTTTATTTTTATGATGAACTGTTTATTTGCCGGGTCGTTATACACGTTAACCTCAACCAGTGACGGAAGAATGTTGTTTAATTTTCTTGAAATGTTTTTAATCGCGAGGTTGTCATTTATTTTAATTCTCCATAAAGCCGCAGCAAGGTTTTCGCCATTTTGTGTAATAACATCCCGCATCCCAATTTCCTGCCGGGTTGGTTCGCGCAATGCCTGTGGATTGAGTTGTAAAAATTTCCAGCTTATTAGTTCTTGCTTTAATGCAAAAGCATGGGGGAAATCAACAGAATTAATACTGCTCAATATCGTTTGTGTAATTCCCGGAGAAATTGGAAATTCTTTTTTCCCGCCACCACTACCGTCTTGCCTTAGAATAATAGATCGAGAATCTTCGGTTTCGATATAAGGAAATCCTCGCCGACCTGTGGCAACTTTCGGTCTCCACACAGTTCTCAGTTTCGGTTTGATAAAATTGCTCACCCACGCATCTTCGTCATGTTTTAAAGCGACAAGGCTCTCAGCGGTAATAATCAAATCTTCTAATCCATTTTCCTTTTTATCTATTTTTATGGAAAGTTGGTACCTTAATCTGGTATATTTTAGATTCGCACTTTTGCCCCAATTATCCCTGACTTGCTTGTTCAATAAGACCTCAACAGCAAAGTCCATATTGGTTTCAAAATTGGCATCATCATATTGGGTAAAAAGTTCTGCAGCTGATCCTCTTTGTTCGCTGAACGCAGTTCTTAAATCTGTTTCCGCAATTCTGGATAGTAAACTAAGTGCATCGAACAAATTGCTTTTGCCAGTGGCATTTGTTCCGGCTATCACCGTTAAGGGTGAAAATTCCATTTTAAAATCGCGAAATGTTTTAAACCCGTTTATTTCGATAGAAGTTATCATTGACAGAAATTTGAGTTATGAGCAAAAGGTTAGCAGTTAGTTTTCTTCTTCATATTCAGTTTTAGCTCAACTAATGCCAAGAGTATGCAATGTAAACAAAAATATGCAGTCATTTGCAGTGTTTCTTTCTGAAAACTATCCCGTTTTTTGAGTAACGAACAAGGTTGTCTGCAAGGAATAAAAATTTTCGAATTTAACGGGCGAGATCCTGGCATCGCTGCTCGTACTTTTCGTTATCATAGCCTACAACGATAATGTGATCAGCGGCATTCATAAATGAAATTGATTACCCCTATCTTTATAGATTATTACAAAGTATATGGCCGAAGGCAAAAAGAAAGCGAAACACAAGTCTAAAGAAGGGACTAATACCCGCACCTATACCGGGCGGTTGGATGTGGCGCGTAGTGGTATGGGGTTTGTGGTGGTTGAAGGCCTGAAGTCGGACGTGATGGTGCGGCAGGACCGCATGGCCAATGCCATGCATGGCGACGAGGTAAGGGTAGAGGTGAGAGGATATCTGGACAACCCCAACAAGCGCCTTGAAGGTACCATAACAGATGTGGTAAAACGTAAGCAAACTGAATTTACGGGCAAGGTAGAAGTACATGCCCATTTTGCGTTCATGCTGCCAGACAGCGCGAAAATGCCGGTTGATATTTATATACCCTTGCACCTGTTGCACGGTGCCAAAACCGGTGATCACGCCACAGTGCGAATTGTGGAGTGGACAGCCAAAGCGAAAAATCCTGTAGGCGAAATTGTCAATATACTTACCAATGAGTCGCTCAATGAGATCGCCATGCAGGCCATCATTTCGGAGAACGGTTTCCCGTTGTCGTTTCCTGAAGAGGTGATAGAAGAATCGGAGCGGATACCGGGTATCGGTTCTTCACCTCCTGCATCCGAACTCAAGCACCGCCGGGACTTCCGCGATGTGCTCACCATGACCATAGACCCCGCGGATGCGCGTGACTTTGATGACGCGCTGTCGTTTCAGTCTCTCAAGGGTGGCTACTACGAAGTGGGCGTGCATATAGCCGACGTGGCGCATTACATCGAGCCCGGATCTGAACTGGACAAAGAAGCATATAAGCGTGCCACTAGCGTGTACCTTCCGGACAGGGTGGTACCCATGTTGCCCGAACGCCTATCCAATGATCTGTGTTCGCTCAGGCCCAACGAAACAAAGTATACCTTCTCCGCAGTTTTCAAGATCAACAAAAAGGGAGTAGTAAAGGATACCTGGATCGGTAAAACGGTTATTCATTCCGACCGCCGTTATTCCTACGAAGAAGTGCAGGATATCATTGAGACCGGAGCGGGCGACCATTTCAAAGAGGTACTCATTCTGAATGAAATAGCGCGCAACCTGAGGGCTCAGCGTTTTGAAAAGGGCGCCATCAATTTTTCTTCTCAGGAAGTGCGTTTCAAGCTCGACGAGTTGGGTAAGCCTATCGGCATCATTGTGAAGGAAAGCAAGGAGTCGCACCAGTTGATAGAGGAGTTCATGCTGCTCGCCAACCGCAGTGTGGCCACATACGTGGCCAGTCTGACACACAAAGAGGAGCCAGTGCCCTTCCCCTATCGAGTGCACGATGTACCCAATGAGGATAAGCTGAAAGTGTTCACGATGTTTGCCGGTCGGTTCGGTATAAAATTCAATTTGTCGTCCGGTGAGACCATTGCGCATTCGTTCAACCAAATGCTGGCCAGTGTGAACGGGAAGCCCGAGCAGCACGTATTGGAGCAGCTAGGTATCCGTACCATGTCTAAAGCTATTTATACCACCGATAACATAGGGCATTATGGGCTGGGCTTTGAAAACTATTGTCATTTTACGTCGCCCATACGTCGTTATCCGGATGTGCTTGTACACCGTATTCTGCTGGAGTGTCTGAATGGGAAAATACATCCTATCAAGCATCTCGAGGTGCAGTGCCGCCATTGCAGCGATCAGGAACGCAAGGCTATGGATGCCGAGCGCGCAGCCAACAAATACAAGCAGGTAGAGCTGATGCAGGAGTTTGTGGGCGATGATTTTGATGCCGTCATCAGTGGTGTATCACCACACGGCTTCTGGGCCGAAACGGTGGAATATAAGTGCGAAGGCATGGTATCTGCCACCGAACTGGGTGCGCTGGATAATTTTATGTACCACGAAGGCGAATATTGCCTTGTGGGTAGGAATACAGGACTTAAATTTGCCATGGGCGACAAAGTCAAAGTCAAACTGCTTGCGGCCAATACCGAAAAACGCCAATTGGACTTTGGTCTGGTGGAGTACCAGGGTGTTGCACTGGCACGGAGAACGAGATCGAAGCCCGAGAAAAAGCAAAAGAACAAACACAAAAAGTGGTGATTTAATAAAAGAACAGTACATGCATTCATTCTCAGAACTGGTAGTAAAATTTGAAGATTGGTTTGCCGCCAATTTACCCTTCCCCAACGCCCCGTCCACCCTTTATGATCCTTGCCGCTACCTGCTGAAGGAAGGCGGGAAGCGAGTTCGCCCTGTACTGTGCCTGATGGGCAACGAGCTGTTTGGTGAGATCAATGCCGATGCATGGTATGCGGCTTCGGGCATCGAGTTGTTTCACAACTTTACGCTCATCCATGACGATATTATGGACAAGGCTCCACTGCGCCGGGGAAACCCCACGATACATGCCAAATACGGTATGACGGCCGGAATACTCTGCGGCGACGTGATGAGTATTTATGCCAACGAGCAGGTAGCCAAAGTAAAAAATGCGCTGCCACAGGTACTGCACTTGTTCAACAAAACGGCGATAGAAGTTTGCGAGGGCCAGCAGCTGGACATGGACTATGAACTGAGAAATGAGGTGAGTATGGCCGAGTACATACATATGATAACCCTGAAAACCTCTGTGTTGCTGGCCTGTAGCCTTAAGATGGGCGCGCTCACAGGCGGCAGCCTGGGCGACAATGCCGACAAGCTGTACGAATTTGGCAAGAATATGGGCATAGCTTTCCAACTTCAGGACGACTATCTCGATGCCTTTGGCGACAGTGCCAAGACCGGCAAGGTCGTGGGCGGCGACATCATGGCCAATAAAAAGACATTTTTGCACATACACGCACAGTTGCATGCTACCACTGCCCAAAGGGCAGCCATAAAATACCTGGTCGGCGGCAACTATGCCGACAAGGTACAGAACATGCTGGCTGTATTTAAAGAAATAGGTACTGACAAAGCCTGCCGGGAAGAAGTAGCCCGCTATTCTGACCTTGCGTTTGCCGCTCTGGAAGAAGTCGCCATGCCCCAAAAGCGTAAAGACCCTCTCTACCAGCTCGCGGCATCCCTGCTACAGCGGGAAAAATGAGTGGTAGGAAGTATTTTGTTTTAGACTTTTTCGCCGCGCTTATGTTTTTTCGCATTATTAAGGATTGTTTTAGTACGATTGGTACTATTTAGCCTAAAGACATATTTTTGTCTTTTGCCCAGCATGATGTGACGCCGTCTTTTTTTGAACCGAATTACAATTTTCAACCCCCAAAATCTATGAAAAATCCATCTTTCGCTACCGTGTTAGTTTTGCTGTTTTTTAATTTTTTGAACAGTACAGCATTCCCCTCAAAAGCACTAAAAGTGGAATCTGCTACAGTATTTTTCGAAGGCGCCCAAATGATCAGCACGGCAAACGTGAATTTGCTGAAAGGCGAGAACACACTAATACTTACAAACGTCGCCGGAAATTTGGAACAGCAGAGTATTACCGTCAAAACTTCAAAAGGTGTTTTGTTGAAATACGTAACTTTCAAAAATGATTATTTGGGTGAGGAAATAACGGCTCCGAGGCTAAAAGAATTAGTTGATAGTATTGAGAGTTTGAGTTGGGAACAAACCCTGCTAAAGGATAAAATTGCGAATTGCGACCTGCAATTGTCAATCATAGAAGCAAACAAGGAAATCAAAAATAAAAATGTCGGTTTTTCCGCCATTGACTTTCAGAAGATGCTGGAGATTGCGTCTGCAAAATTTGAAATTATTCGGTCAAATAAAAGCAAATTGGAATTGCTTTCGAAAAAAAATATGGATTTGATTTCGAAATTAAAAAATCAATTAAATCAGGAAAAAAAGAAAAATGCTACTCCTAAGGGAGTTTTGGAATTGCAACTTTTGAGTGAAAAAAGCACTAATTGTGAATTGGAGGTATCTTATTTTATTTTCGACGCTGGATGGGAGCCATCTTATGATTTTTTGGTTAATGATATTACCAAGCCGGCAGTACTTTACTACAAAGGTATGATCCACCAGTCATCAGGAGTGGATTGGTATAATATTAGTTTGAAGTTATCAACTGGAAATCCTGAAATTGGTTTAAGTGTTCCGGAATTGCAACCATGGAATTTGTTCATTCGCGATAAAATGCAAGCAATGCAAAAGAGTGGAGACCCAGATGGAATTGATCCAAGTATTGCATTTTTGCCGCCTGTAATAAAAAAAGATGAAGAGGTTCGAGTGGACTCTGCTGATGGAGTAGACCCGTCAGGGGACACTAAGAAAAAAGAAATAGCCTCTTTGAATAACAACGTACAGGTTAGGAAAACAGGTATTAACATGCTTTTTGAAGTCGATTTACCCTACACTATAGTTGCCGATGGACAGGGACATTTGGTAACGATAAAAAATTATGATGTGCCTGCAACGTATCGCTACTTTGCAGTACCAAAACTTGACAATGATGTTTTTGTACAGGCCCGGATACCCAATTGGGCATCTTTCAATCTGTTGTCTGCTCAAGCCAATATTTACTATGAGGGAATTTACATGGGTCAGGTTGATATTGAACTAAATAAAGCGACTGATACTTTGGATCTTTCGGTAGGTCGTGATAAGGGAGTTATCGTAAAAAGAGAACGGACTAAAAAATATAGAAGTGATCGTACACTTGGGAATACAGCCACAGAAGCCGATGCTTATCAAGTTTCAATTACAAATACAAGAAAGGAAAAGATAAATTTGGTTTTTATTGATCAGATTCCAGTGAGCAATGACAAGGAGATAAAGATAGAGGTCGGAGATTTTGGTGGAAGTCTACTAGAAGAAAATTCTGGCAAGCTAACATGGAATCTAGATTTACAGCCGGGCGAGGTTAAAAAAATGAGCTTTAATTACTCGGTGAAATTTCCAAAAGGAAAGACAATTGAAAATTTATCTGATTAAAACATAGTTTTTTGAAAATGTTTCGGGTAAGTAAAACTCAGAATAGTTAGACGATTTCAAAAAGCCCCCTATGCCAACTGACCGCATCCTTACTTTAGCGGGAAAAGCAGGAAATTATAATATGATTTTAAGGTTTGGGGTTGTAGCCTGATTTGCTCAATGGCTACTAAAATTGTAGGTTTGTGGCACCAATTATATGCTCATGCAAAGTCTCCAGATGGTAGACCTGAAACGTCAGTACCATAAAATAAAATCAGAAATAGATACAGCAATACTAAACGTGGTGGAAAGCACCGCTTTTATTAATGGTCCGGATGTACAGCATTTTTCCACCGAACTGGCCACCTATCTCGGGGTAAAGCACGTGATACCCTGCGCCAATGGTACCGATGCGCTCCAGATAGCGCTGATGGCGCTTGGACTGCAGCCGGGTGATGAGGTTATCACAACGTCGTACACCTATATCGCAACCGTGGAAGTGATCGCTTTGCTGCGTCTCACACCTGTTTTTGTGGATGTGGACGCGGATACGTTCACCATGAATATCGCTAGCATGCGGAAGGCCATTACACCGCGCACCAAGGCTATAATGCCGGTGCATCTGTATGGCCAGAGTGTAAATATGGAGCCTTTGCTGAAAATTGCGGCGGAGCATAAGATTCCCGTTGTGGAGGACAATGCTCAGGCAATTGGCGGCACTTACACTTTTTCTGATGGCACCGTGAAAAAAACCGGGTCCATGGGGATCATCGGTTGTACTTCGTTTTTCCCCTCCAAAAATCTGGGAGGTTATGGCGATGGTGGTGCGATCTTTACCAACGACGATACGCTGGCCGAAAAACTCAGAATGATCGCCAATCACGGGCAAAAAATACGCTACTACCACGAAATGGTAGGCTGCAATTCCCGCCTGGATACCATTCAGGCGGCGGTGCTGCGCATCAAACTGCGCCACCTGGACGATTATTGCAAGGCTCGCCGCACGGCAGCCGACTACTATGACAAAGCCTTCAGTGCGCATCCGGGAATCACAACGCCATTCCGCGCGCCCTATGCGTACCATGTATTTCACCAATATACGCTTCAGCTTCGCCTGAACGGAGTGACACGCGACGAGATGCAGCAAAAACTGGCAGAACGCAAAGTGCCATCCATGATCTACTATCCCGTGCCCTGCCACAAGCAGAATATGCTGAAAGAATATGCGACCGGCAACGTGGCCCTTCCGGTTACCGATATGTTGCAGGACTGCGTGATATCGCTGCCCATGCATACCGAACTTACGGAAGAGGAGCTGGCCTATATTACAGGTTGTATTTTAGAAATCGCAGGTTAAACACATTATATGACAGTTGAAACAACACCTATAGCAGGTTTACTGATCCTGAAACCTACCATTCATGGAGATTCGAGGGGTTATTTTTTTGAGAGCTACAACAAGATGACCCTGGAAGCCAATAGCGAGATCAGGACGGTTTTTTGCCAGGACAATCAGGCACGTTCTGTGAAAAATGTATTGCGCGGTCTGCACTACCAGAACCATCCATCTCCGCAAACCAAGCTGATAAGGGTGCTGGAAGGCAGTATCTGGGACGTGGCTGTAGACATAAGGAAAAACAGCCCGACCTACAAACAATGGTACGGAATAGAACTATCTGCTGAGAACAAACTGCAATTCTATATCCCGCATGGTTTTGCACACGGGTATGCTGTCCTTACAGACACTGCAGAGGTGTTCTACAAGTGCGATAACTACTATAACAAGAGCGCGGAAGCCGGTATTTTCTACGGAGATACTGAACTGGCGATAGACTGGAAAATAGATCTGCAACAAGCCATCATATCCGACAAGGACCTGAATCAGCCGATGCTGAAGGATGCCCGGAACGGGTTTGAATAATGATACGAACGCGGCCTTTTCGGAGGCCACCCAATAAATAAGGGCGCCTTTTGGGCGCCCTTATTTATTGGGTAACAATCGAGATTGTTATTCGGATACGGATAATTTGCCGCAGTAGAACCCTGACTCAGACTGCACAGAGATCATGTATACTCCTGCATTGAGTTTGGAAATGTCTAAAGACGTTCTGCCTGCTGCGTTGTTCATGTTCACTTTGTACATGGCCACTTTCCTGCCGGTCATGTCTGAGATAACGACGTTGGTTGTGCCGGCGTTCAGCATGTTCCAGGTAAGATTCACCGTGCCGGAAGCAGGGTTGGGGTATACGCCAAAGTTGCTGTTGTTTTTCACAGAGCCTACACCGGCAGCGTTGACAACAGTTACGTTGAATGTAGTATAGCCCACACAACCCAAAGTATTGGAAATGGCATAGGTAATGGTGACCACACCGGAAGAGACGCCGGTAACCACACCAGTAAACGTATCTACAGTAGCGATAGCGGGGTTGCTACTGAACCATGCGCCGCCGGAAGTTGCATCGGCGAGTGTGATAGACCAGATCGAGTCAACTGTATTGGCACCGGTGATCGGGGCAACGTAGGGTAGTGTATCAATCGTTATGGTGTTATTTACAGAGCAGCCGGGCAGCAATTCATAATTAATAACAATACTGCCGGATGTGCTGCTTGCGGTGTAAAGACCCGAAACGGGATCAATAGTGCCGCCGCCAGCAGTGGTTACGCTCCAGGTACCACCCAGAGCAGTGTCTGCATAAGTTGCAGTGCTCAGTGCACATACGCTGGCCGGGCCAGTGATCGCGCCGATCTGACGAACAACTACGTCCTGAGTGATGTAGCAAACGTTGGATACACCATAAGTGATGGTTACACCACCCGTAGTGGAGCTGGCAGTGAACATGCCGGATAATGAGTCAATTGTTCCAACTGAGGTTGTACTGGTTGACCAGGTGCCGGGTGTAGCAGGTGTATCGATAAAGGATGCGGTGCCGCCCACACACAACTGGTTGGGGCCGAGGATCGGGTTGAGGTTGAACATCTGAACGGTATCGCTAACCCAGCAGCCGGGCCTGCCATACTGTATAACGGCTGTGCCGCCTGCACCGCCTGCATTAAACACACCGGTCATAGAATCAATAGTTCCGGCAAACATGGGCCGTACCCTCCATATTCCTCCCGAAGTGGTATCGGCATAGGTATCGGTGCTGTTGGTGCAAATTTTGGACGGTCCTGAAATGATACCGTACATGTTGTTTACCAGGTGTACCACCAGCATTGCGCTATCGGTACCGCAGGCATTGGTCATGATATAATAAATGGTCTCCGAACCGGTATCGTTCGCTGTGAGCCTTGTGGCAGGGGGAGGTGGAGTAAGTGTGCCTATGGTGCTGTTGGAGATGGCCCATGTGCCGGGTGTACCGGGGCCGGGGCCACCGGCAGATACGTGATTGATATTTACGGTATTGCCCACACAAATTGTGGCAGGGCTGGTAATGGTGCCGGGTGCGGGCAGGCTGTCCACCACAAGAATGTTGGAGGTAGCAATGGCAACACCGCCGACAGTATCAAATAAGGTACAGGAAATGGTATCACCTTTTACCAGAGAACCTGGAACATACACCGAAGTATCTGAACCCACATTTACGCCGTTGACCTGCCATTGGTAATGCGGCGTGCTGTCGGCAACTGGGGTGGCAATAAAGCTGAAAAGGCTGCCCACACATATCGTATCGCCGATGGTAGAGGTAATGCTGATTCCGGGAACGGGAGTGCCGATCCTGCGGATCACGTTGTTGCCGTAGGTAGACAGGTAAATATTGCCAAAACGATCCTGGTGAATTCCGTTCACAAGGGTGAATTTCGCAAGCGTTGCGGGACCTCCGTCGCCAGAGTAGCCTGCTACGCCGGTTCCGGCGATGGTATTAATAGTGTCGGAAGGATGTACCATTCTCACGGTATTGGAGGAGTCGCCGATCATCAGGTTGCCCATGTGGTCGAGGAAAAGGCAGGTAGGCGTATGCAGATTTGCTGCGGTGGCCAGACCACCGTCGCCGCTATAACCGCTGGTGCCATTGCCTGCAAAGGTGCTGATGTTGCCCAAAGAGTCTATCATACGAACCACATTGTTGCGCGAGTCGGCGATGAACAACTTGCGACCCATGCCTATTGCCAGGCCGTAAGGCCTTGAAAACTGAGCCATGCCAGCCGGCCCACCGTCGCCGGAATAGCCGGCTGTGCCAGTACCCGCAATGGTATTGATCGTGCCGGTAGAGTCAATAGAGCGGATCACATTGTTGCGTGAGTCGGAGAAAAGAATCATGTGGTTTGGTGTCATCACAATGCTGCTGGGTCCCCTGAGTTGCGCAGACAAAGCCGGGCCGCCATCGCCGCTGTAACCGGCTGTTCCGGTACCAGCAATGGTGTTGATATTGCCGGCTGTGTCAATCATGCGAATCACATTGTTACCTGCATCAGAAAAAACGATCACACCCCTTGGGTCTATTGAGAGTCCTGTGGGGTTGCGCAATGTGGCTGCTATTGCAGGGCCTCCATCACCTCCATAGCCAGCGGTACCCGTACCTGCCAAAGTAGAGATAATGCCCGCTGTAGTTACTTTGCGTATAACGTTATTACGGGAGTCGCAGAAATAAACGTTTCCGAGTGTGTCGGTTTGAATTCCTGACGGGCCGAAAAGGGTGGCCATCGTAGAATAGCCACCATCGCCCGAGTAGCCGGCGGAACCGCCGATACCTGCGAAGGTGTAAATGTTTTGTGCCTTTGCACTGAATCCGGCCAGGATTGTGACGCAGGCAATGGTAAGAAGCAGATTAATTTTTTTCATTGGTGCTGTTTTAAGTAAGCGGTGCAAAAGTAGTTTATTTGTATAATATAACAGATGCCTTACGTCCATACCAGAACGTTAAATAACAATTTGTTAGACAGCGATAAATCTGTAAAGTTTAACCGAGGATAGTCCGGTTCCGGGAATTACCGGCTGTTATTGTCAACGGCCAGCACGGTGCGTAGTTTCAGGTCGTGGGCGGCTTTCATTACCAATACTATATTGTCTGCAGTGGCTTGTTTGTCGGCATTAATGACCACGGTGGGTTCGGCATCCTGCGATTTGGCGATCACTTCCCTGATAGCGGATCTCAGGGAGTCTGCCGGAATAGAGTTTGTGCCTACAAAAAACTGCTGCTTGTCGTTTACAGAAACCACGACGGTTTGTTTTGCCTTGGTATCACTTTTTGCCTTGGGGATACTGAGCTTAATGACGTTGGGATTGGCCAGCGTGGAGATAATAAGGAAAAACAGCAGCAGAATGAACAGGATGTCATTCAGTGCGGAGCCATGGCCCTGAGGTTCTTCGCGCAGGTGTTTTCTGATGTTCATCGGGTTACGCGTTGTGTTCAGAGATCAGGTCCAGAAATTCTACGGACGCTGTTTCCAGTCCGTTCACATTTTTATTGATTTGCGCGTTCAGATAGGCATGTCCCACATAAGAGAGCAGACCAATGATGAGGCCGGTTGCCGAGGTGACCATTTTGGTATAAATACCGCCTGCTATGGTCTCTAACGAAAATCCCTGATGCTGGACGTTGAAGAAAAGGATGATCATGCCAGCAATGGTACCCAGAAAGCCGAACATAGGGGCTATGCCGGCCAGTGTGTTCAGTATCGAGAGGTTTTTTTCCCACTGGTACACCTCCAGTTTTCCGGCGTTCTCCATAGCTTTTTCGATATGGTCGGCCGGTTTGCCAATGCGTGAAATACCCTTGTCGAGAATTCTGGACAACGAGGTGTTGGCAGATTTGCAGGCAGCACGCGCCTGGGTCAGCTCACCTCTGGTGATCATATCGGTTATGCGCCCCAGAAAAGCAGGGTCGTGCACGCTGGCCTTGCGAATGGCCATAAAACGTTCCACGAAAATATAGATCATCAGCAAAGAACACAGCAGTAGGGGTATCATCAATACTCCGCCTTCTGCGAGCAGGTGTGCCAGCGAGATCTGATCGGTGCCGGCAGCGATGGCGGAGGCGGCTTTGGCGGTACTATCTGCCTGTAGAAGAAGTATGTTTAGCATGCAGTCGTTTTAAGTTCGTGGGTCAAAAGTAGGAACGGCTTTATAAAAATAATTAAATCCCACGCAGCAGTGCGCTGTTTCGTGAAGTTTTTACAAATAGGAAGACACTGTTTCCGTAGCCTAATGCTTTGAGATTTCAAAAGTACTTCACGCAGGAATGTGTAATCTGAATTTTAAGAATCAACTTTCGAGTCCTCAATTAGGGGCTGCTGCGTGGACCTCTGAAGAGCGATTGTAATGGACAGTTTGCACCAACACTTAATTTAGAGCATCTATGTAATTTTAGGTCACGCCAAATATTATAAAGAAACTAACTGGTATATGCGCAAATCATCGGTTCCTTGTAGGTTTGATACCTATATTTGGGAATCTAATGAAAACATGACATATCCAGGCCCTTGGAATTTTGAACACTATTAAAGAAATACAGATGATTGATAATATTTATGGGTGTACTGCCTTTTTAGGAAAAGCTAATAACAATAGCGAAGAGTTTTGTCATTATATATGGCACGAGAAGGGTGTTTTTGATGCGCTTTTAAAAGGGTTGGACAAAGACATATATGGGCCGGATTTAGAAATAATATTATTTTATTTCTTTGTAAATGCAAAGGAGCATGAATTAGCACACATGAAGCTGAAGGAAATAGAAAACTACATACAGTCAGAAAAGTCTATTGGAATAAATGTTATTATTAATCAAGAAAATTTCTTTCATAAGAATATAGAGGACCGCTATGAATTTTTAAAGGATTGTATCATATCAAGACTGGAATTATTGGCATCCGTCATTAAGAAAAAAAATCTTGATGTTAAAATGGAGTGTTTGAAAGAGGACACGATAGAACTTTTAAATTCTCAGAAGTTTCAGGAGATAATTATAGCACAAAAATCAAAACAAAATGGTTAAGTTGTATAAACACATTGGTAATGAAGTGCACTATTGGGAATGTTGGGAAAACACACCGGAAAGTGTCGTTGTGCATTGGGGTGTGGTCGGGCAAAGAGGGGAAAGTAAGGTTTTGACAACAGACGACAAATCAGGTTTTCGACAAAAAGCTCAAGAAGAAATTCATAAGAATTTCGAAGACGGTTATGAAGAATTTGATGAAGATGAATTAGCAACGTTGATTATTGAATTTCCGGTAAATGGACACGGTACAATAGACGACTTAGAAAAGAGGCATTTGCTGGAGCAAAAAATGGATGAAATTTTGGGATGGACGGGACTTGGTTATTGTGACGGAGGAAGTATGGGTAGTGGAACCATGGAAGTATTTTGCATTGTTGTGGATTTTAAAATTGCTGAAAATGTTATAAAACAATCATTGAATAATACAGTATTCGGTAATTATTTGCGCGTATTTAAACAAAATTAATTATATGTTTTTTGTTTCTGTATAGTCTCCCGTAGGGGGACTCTACGGTGCATTGATAGAATAGTCCAACGAGTTTGAATCCGGGGAGTTCCTATGGGAGACTACCCGGGGCGTTGGCATGAAAATGTCAAACGAGTTTTGAACCTGAATGTGAATCCGGGGAGTCCCCTGCGGGAGACTACCCGGAGACGTTGAAAATTCCGTTTCTTGATGGGGTAATAGAAAGGTGTTCGCGTTTTAAATTTTTGATCGGTTCGGTTTCATTGGCGGCTGTTGTGTAAGTTTGCATACTAAACACGGAGAATATGTCTGCTACAGCCGATTTCGATCCTAATTCCATTGGTCTTCTGGACAATAATATATTTGGGTTGCCCTTCGATGCAGGGCAATCGAAGGTGATACTGCTACCCGTGCCCTGGGAGGTAACGGTTTCTTACCGGCCCGGAACCGCTTCTGGTCCGGACGATATTTTTGACGCCTCGCTTCAGGTGGATCTGTATGATCCCGACGCTCCCGGCAACTGGAAACAGGGCTACCACATGCTGCAGTCTGAAGAGAAAATATACGAGATGAGCAACAATCTGCGTGAGAAGGCAGAGGTGATCCTGGATGCGATGGAGAATGGTTTGAAGCCTGAAAACGACGAAGACCTGTCGCTGATGCAGATGGAAATAAATGCCGGATGCGCCGTAATGAGCGACTGGGTGCATGAAACCACGCTGAAGTGGATGAAACAGGGCAAGAAGGTAGGACTGGTAGGTGGCGACCATAGCACACCGCTGGGCTATATACAGGCATTGGGTGAGATGCACGAGTCTTTCGGGGTATTGCAGATAGACGCCCACGCCGATCTGCGGGATGCATACGAGGGATTTACTTATTCGCACGCGTCCATCATGTACAATGTATTGAAGGAGGTGCCGGCGGTGATTCGCTTGGTGCAGGTAGGTATACGGGACTATTGCGACGACGAGTTGAACCTGATAGAAAACAGCAACGGACGTGTGCGTACATTTTTTGACAGCGATATTAAGACCCGCCAATATGAGGGTGCCAGTTGGAAGGAGATAGCGCTCGAGATCGTGGAGAGTCTGCCCCGTAAAGTGTACATAAGTTTTGATATAGACGGACTGGACCCAAAGCTTTGTCCGAACACGGGTACGCCCGTACCGGGCGGTTTTGAGACCGAGCAGATATTTTATTTGTTCCGTTTACTGCATGCCTCGGGCCGGGAGATCATAGGTTTTGACCTGAATGAAGTGTCGTCCGGTGATACCGGGGAGGGAATAGATGCTATAACAGGTGCAAGGGTCTTATACAAATTATGTAATTATCTTGCGTTTTAACGCCGCTATTCTCTAAAATTTCAGACTCCCGCACTCGCTGATGAAGACAGTACTGATCGCGCACAACTACATGAAAAAGTCATTCGCAGGGATGAGTTATTTTCTGGCGCAGCATCTTGTGGCATGCGGTTATAGGGTGGTGTTCCTGTCATATGAGCCGAAGGGGCTGGAGCCGATAGTGACCGACAATCTTATTGTACTGCCGTGGCCGGGAGGCAAAAGGCCCAACCGGCCACAGGCGTTGTGGTTCTATCTGAAAGTGTATTTCCGGTACCGGCCGCAGTTGCTGGTGGGACATTTCGTGGGTGCCATATTCCCCTCTATTGTAAACAAGTTGTTCACACTGGGGAAGGCCAAGAACATTTATGTGTACCACACTATTACCGATGCCATATTGCTTGATGGCGTGGAGGGTCGGTCTGTAAACACGGAGATAGCCAGAAAAGGCAGGTTTTACCGACGGTTCATTGACCAGATTGTGACCCCATCCAAGGCAGGCGAAGCCGACTACAAAAAGTATTATCCCGCCAAGCCGGTCAAAGTAGTACACAATGGCTATATACCTGCGGAGTATACCAAGGATGTGGAACTTGCCTACCGCAAAAAAGAACTGACCTTTATAGGCAGGATAGATAACTGCAAAGGCATAGACGTGCTGCTGGAGGGTTTTATGGCCTACCTGAAGAAGGAGCCGGATACCGACCTGTCGCTGAATATTGTGGCAGGAGGCAACAAACTGGATGCCTACAAACAGCAATACAAGTCGGAACACATAAGGTTTTTGGGACGAGTGGATTACGAACATATTCCGGATGCGATCGGGGCCTCTTTTTTCGTGGTGGCTCCATCTATTTTCGACAATCTGCCCACAGTAGGTATTGAGGCCATGTCGTTTCAGACTCCTGTGATCGCATCGAACCGCGGTGGATGGCCCGAAATAGTGACCGACGGAGTAAACGGGTACATGGTGCCGCCGGATGCGGATGCGCTTTCGGTGGTTTTCGGGAAAGTTTCTAAGTTGAGTCTGGCGGAATACAGGAGGCTGTGCGACAATTCGCTAAAGAAATTCGGCGATTGTTTTACGGTAGAAAAATATGTGCTTGGCATGGAGGCGATCATTCGCGCCTACCTGCCCTAGCAGATTGGATGATATTACTTGTTACCGGTTTTATATTTGTTGTATTTTTGCGCAGTATGCAGTATCTCAAATATTTCATGTGGGTGTTGGCAGTAACGGTGGCGGCGCAAAGCGCGCGCGCGCAAACCTTTACCGGCAATTACAACGGAGATAATACCATAAACATTATCGGCGATAATCCTGCTTTTGCCCAGACCGGAGACCGTGGGCAGGTGAACCTCGTGTCGCTGGGCACAAATGGCGGTGGAAACTATCTCCTCTTCAACCGGAGCGCTTTTGGTTTCCTTACCGATGGCCTGATAAGCCCAGGCACGGACTATGTCAAGAATCCCGCGGCAGCCAGCCGCAGTATGTGGTTGAATATGGATCTGCAGGGGCCGGGTTTTTCAGTCTCGTTCAAAAAGAAATACGCCTTCGCATTTACCACCGGTGTGCGGTACCTTGTAAACTCAAACAATCTTGACAATGATGTGTTCACGCATCTGGGCGTGAACACGGGTATGTTGCGGCCGACACAGGACACCTACCGGATCAATAATTTTTCGTTCACGTCGCAGGTATTCAGGGAATACGATTTTTCTTTTGCAACTAAAGTATTCGAGACCGAAGATCGTCACCTTTCGCTGGGCATTACCGCCAAATTACTGGCTGGTGCAGGGGCTATGGGTCTTACCATACCCCAGGCAAGTTATACCACTACCGACAATGACGGCATAGCGTATAATGTGAATGGAAAAGCCAATTTTGCGTTCACGCCCTATGCCAACAAATATGCGCTTACCAATAGTCCGCTCAACGCACTGCACAACGCTACCAACAATATGGGGCTGGGTTTCAGTGCGGGCGCGGTGTATTATCTGCACATCAACAATACGTTCAGCAGGGAGAAAAATTATCAGGCCCGCATAGCGTTGTCTGTTACAGATATAGGCAGCATAAGTTACAGTGCCTCCTCTACATCGGGTTCCTACCTGTTCAATGATGCGCAGATCGCTTACAGGAATACAACCAACAATCCGAACGCGACTTTTGGCAACAGAGTATTTAACGAGTACCTCATGGATACCGTAGCGAGAGCGCAGGCAAGTGCGTCGCGGTTCAAAGTAAGTCTGCCTACAGCGTTGCATTTTAATGCTGACATAAATATTACGCGAGAGATTTTTTACCTCAACGCCAATGTATTGCTCAATCTGGTGAATCCATCCTCTGCAAAGTATACGAACTACTATGTGTCTACCGTGACGATTACACCACGCTATTATATTTCGCCCGACAAAGACATCTCTTTCGGAATGCCTTTCAGCTATAATTCGCTCAAGCAGGGCGGATTGGGAGGTGTGGCTTTCGTAGGCCCGTTTTATGTAGGGTCGCGTACGCTATTCAATATGTTTATCAACAACATGTATAACAACATAGATTTTTACGCCGGACTCTCGGTGCGCATCAAGCAGAAGCGCCAGAGAGAGAAGGATTATATGATGATGTAATGAGAAACCTTTTCCTTTTTTCACTGATACTGATATTGTCTGCCGGATTGGGGGCATGTTCGAAAAAAAGTGGTTCGTCCGGGCAGGTAGTGGTGGCGGCGCGTGTGAATGGCGTAAGCTGGGGCGCGGCCGATTATTCGGTCACCTTTACCAAGGTTCCGGAGCTGGACGTGATTATTCATGCGGTGTCCGGAAATACTGCCATTAATTTTCAACTTGATAAATACACAGGCATAGGTACCTATCCGGTACTTAGTTCTGACAACTCCTATTTTTTCGCCAACAATGTATTCAATCATGCCGATTCGGGGCAGGTGGTCATTACGGATTCATACTCAGACGGCAACAACCACACGATCATTAAGGGCAACTTCAATTTTTCTGCGGACAACAATACCACCGTGGCCGATGGGGTATTTGAAGTGGCGCTCAATCTGGAATAACAAACCGGCAGGTAAAACAAGCGAAAGGAACTGCGGCGGCATATACAGCGAAGTGGGAATGAATCAGATCGTGCACACCATCATTTATTACGACCATATATGCTGGTTCTATGTCAACAACCAATGGCATAACCGGTATCTGGACGCGATCATTCCGTTTTTTCGCAACCAGTGGTTTTGGGCACCGCTGTATCTTTTTCTTGCGTTGTTCGTGCCTTCCCGGTTTGGAGTGCGTGGCGTTGCCTGGTGTTTGTTTTTTGTGCTTTGCTTCGGTTTAAGTGATCAGCTGAGTGCCTCGCTGTTGAAACCGCTTTTTCACCGAATACGTCCCTGCAACGATCCTGAACTTGCATCGCTGGTGCGTACGCTGGTGCCTTGTGGTGGCGGCTACAGTTTTCCGTCTTCCCATGCATCCAATCATTTTTCATTGGGCGTATTCAGTTCATTAACGCTGAGCAGGGTGTATCCCAAAATATGGTTGTTGCCTATAGCCTGGGCGGCACTCGTGTCTTTTTCACAGGTTTACGTGGGGGTGCATTTCCCGCTCGATGTTTTTTGCGGCGGTATTTTGGGCACCTGTGTAGGCGTTTTGGGTGGTCGCGTTTTCAACCGCCGGTTCTCACTTGTGGACATTGCACCCACGACCGGGAATTAAAATTATCCACGTTTTACCGTGGCAGTGTGATGTGCACCTCCGTACCCAGGGTGGGTACGCTTTCGAGGCTTATTCGGCCTCCCAGTTTGTCTACCGCACACTTGGCCACATATAATCCTATGCCGCTGCCGCGCTCGGTATTTTTGCCCCTGAAAAACAGATCGAATACTTTGTCCTGCTCGTCGAGCGGTATGCCGATACCATTGTCCCTGATACTGATGAGCACCTGGTTATGAGTAGCAATTGCGGATACGGTGATGGTGTTTGGTATCTCACAGTTTTTACGGAAAATAACCGCGTTTTCGAGTACCGAATTGAAAATAGTTTTCAACAGAGATTCGTCTGATCGCATGTAAAATCCGGTTTCTATGTTGAATTGTATCTGACCGGCATTTTTTTCGCTCAAGATTTTGTTCTTGTGTACCAGCGTTTTTACGAGTTGCAGCACATTGACCGGTTGCACGAACACTTCGTTTTGCTTGATCTGGGTAACGGCCATGAGGTTGGCCAGCACTTTTTCCAGTTGGTAGGCTACGTCATGAAAGAAATTGAAATAAATGTGCGCTCTCGGGTCAGGGATTTCCTGCCTGGCCACGTCTACCAGTCCCAATAGGGTGGCAATAGGCCCCCGCAAGTCGTGCGAGGACCTGTAGAGGAACGTATCCAGTTCCTTGTTCTTGTACTGAAGTGCGGCGTCAGCGGTTTTCTTGTCATTTATGTCGCGGGTGATGACAGAGAAATAAATGCGTTGGTTGTTGAGGTCTCGAATGACGTGCATATTCTGGTTTGCCCAAAATGTGGAGCCGTCTTTGCGCAACATCCTGCACTCCACTTCATAGCCATCGCTTTCTCCTTTTTCTACCCTGGCCCTTACTTCCTTATATCGTTCACGGTCCTGCGTAACTATCAGCAGCGAAGGGTCAAGGGACAGCAGTTCGTCTCTGGTGTATCCTGTGAGTTCGCAGAATTTGTCATTGACGATTTTTTTCCCTTTTTCAATGTGTATAATCGCCAGGCCTATGACTGCCTGCTCAAATACCGAGCGGAAAAGTAACTCGTTCTGGTGCAACGATTCCTCTGCATGTACGCGGGCGGTCACATCCCTGGTGTTGCAGACAATGCTGCCAATGACAGGATCTGCGATGTGGTTTGCAAAAAAAGACTCCACCCACACATAGTGGCCGTCTTTGTGCAAGGCGCGGTATTCTATATCCATTACCTTGCTGTTGCTGGCATTGAGACGCGAAAGGAAGTGTCTGAATTTTTCCTGGTCATCAGGATGGATGACATCGTTGAGGTTCAGTCCGACGAGCTCAGTCTGGTCATAACCCAGTATTCCGGCAGTATTGCCGGGAGCATATTTTACCCGGCCCGTTTCGTCCGTGAGCAGCGTGAGATCGGTGCTGTGTTCCAGGAGCGCTTTGTATATTTTGTCTTGCTCTGTCTTGTCGCGGTAGTTTTTGTTGATGATACGGATATTGGATTTTGACAGGAAATAAAGCAACAGAGCCGTAACCGACACGAAGCCGAGCCCCTTGTAGGTCTGGATGAGCGAAAGTATGGCGGCATCCTGCGTGAACATAAACAGTATTCTGTCTGAGAACAATATCCACGTAATGCTGATTACCAGATAGGGTAGAACCACCCTGAATGGCGATGCATGGTGTAACCGTTTTGATTCCAGTTCCATTTTTTAAAAAAGTCTAAAAGAGTTTGCGTTTTAATTTGTCAGCAATGCACTCGCACATTTCTTCCTTCGCCCCCAATTGCTGGCGTTTTCCGCAACTTCATAGGTGTATTGATGAAGTTTTGTAAACGGTTTGCAAACTAAAGTAGTCCGATTTTTTTACAAATGAAATGATTGAACGAACTTTATTTGTTTCAGGTGTATATTCTGCTCTTTTCCGGGAAATTGTATATTTGAAAACTGCTATGGTATCCTGTAAACGCAATATTGCGGTTTTGGTTTGGTTTGTATTGGCCGGTTTGTTTACAATTTGCGCAGAAAGCAATTTGTTTGCGCAATCTGTTTATTTGCCATTGGGCACAGATCAGTATCATTTGTTGGAAAGAGCGGAAGTCTTGTCTGGAAGGATCAGTGACACGGTATGCCTTTCCGGTGGGGCTGTGTATCGCAGCGATGCGGCCTCTCTGTTGGCAAACAGAATGTCCGGGAAAGGTAATGTCCTGACAGCCGCTGACAGCCGGTTGCTTTCTGGTTTTTTGAGTGAAAATGGCGAATGGCCGGGCGATACCGATAGGGCAATAAAGTCAAGACGACCTATACTGCGTACTTTTTACAACACGCCATCAGATTTGTTCAGGGTATATAAAAATGATTTTTTCTTTTCGGTGAATCCTGTTGTTTACCTGATGGCTACTGAAGAGCGGGAGACGCCCAAAGGAAATTCTACCACCAAGCCGCTTATTCTCAATACCCGAGGCGTGGAACTGCGCGCGCGCATTGCCAATAAGGTGGGCTTCTATACTTTGTTGTCGGACGACAGAGAGAATATGCCTGGGTTTCTGGACGGGTGGAAAGTGGGCGGCAACAGGGTAGTACCCGGTCGCGATTATTTTACTGCGACGAGTGACTACAATACCAATTACTTCAATGCCAGCGGATATGTTGATTTTGCTGTGGTGCCCGATCATATCCATGTTACATTTGGCAATGGCAAGAATTTTATGGGGGATGGTTTGCGCAGTTTGTTCCTGAGCGACAATGCGGCTAATACCACCTATCTTAAGTTCACGACCAACTGGGGCAGGTTCCACTACCAGAACCTCTATCTGGAACTCACACCGCGGTTCAACAATATGAATATTCAGTTGCCCCACACCTTTGCCACCCTCCATTACCTCAATTTCAGGGCAGCGAAATGGTTGAGTCTCGGGCTGTTTGAGGGGACGGTATTCAGCGACCCCAACTGCTATAGGCTGGCCTATCTTGACCCGGTTATCATGAGCCGCTTTGCAGGTCAATATGGTAGTGTGGGCGGAAAGGAAATGGCTGGCCTTAGTTTCAAGGCCATAGCGATGCGTCATTTGCAGCTATATGGGCAGTTCCTCGTTGATGATCCCGGCGCCAAGGGGCCGGGGAGCGCCCGTTTCGGCTTCGCAGATAAATATGGCATACAGATCGGCGGGAAAATAATGGATGCGTTTACCATTCCCAATCTTGACCTTCAGGGAGAGCTGAATATGGTGAAGCCGTATACCTATGCCAGTACAGATTCGGTTGTCAACTATTCCACCTACAACCAGCCGCTGGCTCATCCCCTCGGTTCCGGTTTTATCGAGATGATCGCACTGGCGCGCTACCAGCCCATGGCTAAACTGGTGCTCACGGTGCGTGGCACCTACTACAGGCGCGGCGCAGACCTAACTGCCAACGATGGTAACGATCTGTTTAAAGCCACCTCGTCCATGACGCAAGATGCGCCGTGGATAAATGGGGTCACCACTTCCTGCAAAATGGTGAGCGCCAATGTGTCTTACCAGATATTCCCGAATGTGTTTCTAGATGCCGGAGGCGCGAAGCGCGAATTTAGTGCCGGTTCTACCGCAACTCTTACCACTGCTACGGGCACCACGAAGGGAGCCAGCGCAGATAGCTGGTTTTATTTTGGCATCAGGATAAACGCGGTGTGCAGGGCATACGATGCGTGGTATTAGTGAAGGGTAGCCAACACCGTTTCCAGTTTCTTCAATTGTTTTTTCCAGCCCATGCCCATGATGAGGCTCACAATCACCAGTTTCAGTCCTTTGTAGCCTGAGTGATTTACTTCAAGCCTTGTGCCGCTA
The DNA here is from genome assembly GCA_903926605.1 of uncultured Bacteroidota bacterium. Classification (GTDB taxonomy): domain Bacteria; phylum Bacteroidota; class Bacteroidia; order Chitinophagales; family Chitinophagaceae; genus CAIYTT01. The sequence continues at coordinate 1,916 of CAIYJV010000422.1, read as the reverse complement.
TTTTCGGGATGTAGTGTGAAACTAAGCACGGTGTCCAGCGTCATGAAAAGGTGTTTCCCGGCCTTGTCAGCCGGTTCAGAGTTTATTCCCGCACAAGCCAGTGCTTTTTCGCCGGTGGCCTCGCCACGGTAGGTATAGGCTATTTTAGACAATGGGATCAATTCTGTTATCTGGCAGTGCGTCACTCCGTCCCATCCCTTTTGCGGTGCCATTTTAAAAATAAATTCAGCGCCGGGCTCGGCCTTAATATTATTTGCCATGAACCACTTGCCCAGCAAATCTGCATCGGTCAGGCAGCGCCACACCAGTTCAGGGTTTTGTGGGAAAAATTGTTGGAGGTGAATGGTGCGTTGCATAGAGCAAAAATACGTAACAAAAGAGCTGGGTCGTTTTACGTTGTGCAAATCAGTTTTATTTCTTTAGTCGCCTTCCGATGAAATTAGAAAATACCGACGGGTTTAATATAATTAATCCCGGAGAAACCTGGGTAAACGACATCGCGAAAGGTCAGAAAAGCCCGTCGGGCTTTAATTTGAATACACGCGGCGAAACCGGGGTAAACGGCATCGCGAAACGCCAAAAAAGTCCGGCGGGCATTAATTTTAATAGCCCTCGGTGAAACCCGAGGGAAGACATTCCGAAATATTTAAAAAGCCCGACGGGCATTAATTTAAATAGCCCCCGGTGAAACCGGGGGAGGGGATCCGGAAATATTTAAAAAGCCTGACAGGCTTTAATTTGAATAGCCCACGGTGAAACCCGAGGGAAGACATTCCGAAATATTTAAAAAGCCGGACGGGCTTTAATTTGAATAGCCCACGGTGAAACCGGGGGAAGGCATCCCGAAATATTTAAAAAGCCCGACGGGCTTTAATTTGAATAGCCCACGGTGAAACCCGAGGGCAGGCATTCCGAAATATTTAAAAAGCCTGACGGGCTTTAATTTGAATAGCCCACGGTGAAACCGGGGTTTTAAAGATTACAACCGTCCGCAACGCCGAAGGTGTTGAACATTAAAACAAGTGTGTTAATTTATATGCAATTTATCTGAAATTATACTAAATTTGAATTGTGAGTTACCGTCAGATAATCTACCATATAGTGTTTGCAACAAAAAACCGGGCAAACACACTGACCGATGAATATTGTCAGGACCTATATCGCTATATGTGGGGGATTGTGGATAAGCAGGATTGTAAATTATACCGGATAAACGGAGTGGAAGATCATATACATCTACTGTCTGATCTGAATCCGTCGTTGTCGCTGGCAGATTTTGTAAAAACCATAAAAGTAGCCAGCAGTCTTTGGTTGAAGAGCAACGAGAAATTTCCGGGATTCAATGGTTGGCAGGAAGGATATGGTGCATTTACATGCTCCTGGAACGACAAGTCGGCTATAATCGAATATATAAAAAATCAGAAAGCACATCACAAATCAGAAACGTTTTTTGACGAGTACCGTAAATTGTTGGTAGAGCACGGTATAGAATTTGATCCGAAGTTTTTGTTGTAAAATTCTTGCTGTTCAACCCCTTTGGGGTTGCGGATGTTTTATTCCCGTCCCCCCCGGTTTCACCGGGGGCTATTTACGTTGTACCCTTTCAGGGTGAAACTCGGGGTAAGGCTGGAATGGAGGCTGAAATCAAATGGTCCCCGGTTTCACCGGGGGGTTATTCAAGTTGTACCCTTTCAGGGTGAAATTCGGGGTAAGACTGGAATGGGGGAATGAAATCCATTGGTCCCCCGGTTTCACCGGGGGCTATTTACGTTGTACCCTTTCAGGGTGAAACTCGGGGTAAGACTGGAATGGAGGATGAAATCAAATGGTCCCCGGTTTCATCGGGGGCTATTCAAGTTGTACCCTTTCAGGGTGAAACTCTTGTTGTTCAACCCCTTTGGGGTTGCGGATGCTTT
>CAIYJV010000421.1 GCA_903926605.1 uncultured Bacteroidota bacterium | reverse complement strand
TTGTTCAGGCAATTCTCATTTTCCTTTTTCGCGGCAAAGAATTCTCCTTTTTAATCAGAACTGACGGAATGTACCTGGCATTTTCACCCGAGCTAATGGCTGATCCGGATGTCAAAGCAGCTTTTGAAGCGTTTTTACAAGTGCCTTACTATTCTATTCCAGTAAAATGCATATTCGAAGAGTTTTTCGTAAACGAAAAGATTACCAGCGAAGAACGCGCAGAAGTTTTCAATCTCAATGAAAGGGAAACAAAGTTGATTGAATTACTGCGGAAAGAAGGGGTCAAGGAAGTACGCATTCGACTGGATAGCAAGACAAAAAAAGGGATAGTATTCATTGAGGTCGTAGAAGAAAAACAAATTAGCGAAATGAAGGATAAAGTCCGGCAAATACTTCAGAAAGGGAAAATGCAGCACATCCGGATATATTCATCTGAGGGAAACCTGCTTCTGTTTGAGGAAACAACCCAATATAAATTGACTGACTAAAACTTTCGGGCACTGAACACATCAGGCCAATTCTAAATAAGGTAGCAACACGGTAAACGTCCGGTTTCAACCACATCCAGTTTCAAAATGGAAGGTGGAAAAAAGCAAACAAAACATTTAAAAACTCCCGCACCACAACAAGGCAACGACGAGTCTGTATATAAGTACGAACACCTGACAATTGATGAACAAATTGAAATATTTGCTGGTATAGTTGTTGCTATTGTAATTAGAGAAAGTGAACAAAATAATATTAACGATGAACTCGATAGCTTCGAAGGAGACACAGAATAGAAAAAACTTTGATGCAATGGCAACAAAATTCGCCAAGAAGTCAACCAAAGTTGCCAGAAGGAAGGGGACTATATGCGTGAGCTATAACCGTGTGTCATCAAAAGAGCAAATGGTTAACGGTAATAGTCTGGATTGGCAGAATGAACAGATACAGCAATACGCCACAAAGAACAATTTAGTTATAAAGGCAACTTATGGTGGCACTTTTGAATCGGCAAAAACTGATGAAAGAAAGGAATTCCAAAGGATGTTGGCAGACATCAAAAAGGACAAATCAATAGCATCTATAGTAGTATACTGCTATGATCGGTTCTCCCGGTCCGGAGCTAATGGCATATTCCTCCTCGAAAACCTCCGGGCTCTTGGAATCAGGATTATAGCTGTGAGTCAGGAAATAGATTCGGAAACACCAACAGGTATGTTTCAGGAGAATTTGTTCATGCTGCTGAGCAAATTGGACAATGATATGCGTAAAGACAAAAGTGTCTCGGGTACAAAATCCATGCTAAAAAAGGGGTATTGGCCTTATCATTTGCCTATTGGATATGAAAATGTAAATCTGCACACTCCGGCCGACAGACATGAGTATGTTATTAACAAAGATGGACTGCTTTTGCAACAAGCGTTTAAATGGAAGGCATCCGGCACCTATTCAAATATAGAAATAGTCGAAAAGCTACGGGCAAAAGGACTTAGGATAACACTCCGGAACCTTGCATGGGTATTTGTGAACACATTCTACTGCGGGTACATAAATTCATCGCTCCTACCTGGAGAAATGATAAAAGGAAAGCAACCACCTTTAATTGACGAAGAGACTTTTATGAAAGCAAACAATGTTGCGAAGCTAAACCCCAGGGCCGGCATTGCTAGAAAGCAAAAAGCCGACCAGCTTCCTCTGAAAGTATTTGCCAAGGATGCCATTTCCTTAAGCCCCTTTACGGGTTATCTTCACAAACAAAAGAACATCTATTATTATAAAGCCCGAGTACAGGGAGCCTGCGTAAATGTCGGGGCAAAGAGATTGAATGACCTCTTTCTTGAAGAACTAAAGAAGTATGAATTCTCAAAACAGGAAAAAGCAAAACTAATTGATTCTATTACGTTGATGTTTCGGGACGCCTTGAACGATAAACAGGAAAATAAAGGATTGAACAACAAGCGGATTTCTGAACTTCAAAACATACTTAGTCAGCTGGAAGAACGATTTATTTTGGGCGAAATTACCAAAGAGCAGTTCCAGAAATTCAATGACAAGTTCAAATCTGAGAAATTAATATTAGAAGACGAAAACTCAAAAGCGGCGATTTTGAGTTCTAACCTTGAAAAGGCAATAAAAAAGGCAATCGCAATCGCTCAAAACATCAGTCGAATGTGGCTTTTAGCCGATTTTGATGAAAAACAAAAACTGCAATACCTTATTTTCCCAGAGGGAATAATGTATAAAAAGGAAAACAACACAGTTCTAACCAATAAAGTAAATGGTGTATTCGCCGCAATCCCGCTTCTGTCAATGGTTTCAGAAAACAAAAAAGGAGATGATTCTGTTGAAAATCATCTCCTTGGTAGTAATGTAGTCCGACCTGGATTCGAACCAAGACAAACAGAGTCAGAGTCTGTTGTGCTACCGTTACACAATCGGACTATTTGTGTTTTGGGGAGGCGAAAGTACGGAGTTTTGCGGAAACAATGAAACATATAGGTCAAAAAAATTTGTCTGTTTTTTTGAGTTATGCGGACGGGTGTCCTCGGTGTTTGCATGGGTTGGCTTAAATTTGTACCATGCTGCATCGCAAGCCCAAGGAAGATACATATTTACACAAAGGACTCAGAAAACAACTCATACAGTCGCTGGAGCAAAAGGGTATAACAGACAAAAAGGTACTGGACGCCATGAACGCAGTGCCTCGCCACTTTTTCCTGGATCCCGCTTTTGAACATTATGCCTATAAAGACCGGCCGTTTACGATATCGGAGAAACAAACTATTTCGCATCCTTATACCGTGGCTTTTCAGACCCAGTTGCTGGAGGTGAAAAAATTTGACAAAGTGCTGGAAGTGGGCACCGGCAGCTTGTACCAGGCGTGCGTGCTGGCGCAAATGGGGGTACAGCTATACACCATAGAGCGGCAGAAGGAATTGTATGATGTGGCGAGCAACTTTTTTTACTTGTCGCAGTTTCCCAATATACGCAGGTTTTTTGGCGATGGTTTTGATGGTTTACCTTCTTTTGCACCGTTCGACAAGGTCATTATCACTTGTGGTGCGCCGTTCGTGCCACCCAAACTCGTTGCGCAGCTGAAACCCGGCGGTATCATGGTGGTGCCGGTTGGCGATGACGGGAACCAGAAGATGCTGAAGATCGTGAAAAATGCCGATGGGTCTACTACAGAGTATGTGATGGGCGACTTTAAGTTCGTGCCCATGCTGGAGGGGAGAAATGGTATGTAGATTTTTTCTGTAAATTTGGTGTTGTTAGTTTTACCTAAACCGATTTATAGGCCTACGATTTCGATGTTTTTTGGCATAATTATCAGAATGTAATATGCGCCTAAGGAACACAATCCTCCTCACATTCACGTTTACTATCAAGAACATAGTGTCGTAATAAGGATCGGAGATGGAGTTGTTGTTGAAGGTACAATACCAGTAAAACAATTGAAGTTATACCAATTAAACTTCAAAAAACGACATTTCGACCCAG
>CAIYJV010000420.1 GCA_903926605.1 uncultured Bacteroidota bacterium | reverse complement strand
GAGGTGTTATTATTTTATACAATTAATTATTTTATAATTTTTTTTGAAAATTCAGACAATATGAAGCAAAGCCTGCGCTCATTAATTTTGTTAGCTTGTTTGGTTGTTCCGGCACTATCATTTGGTCAGATTTCCGTGAATTTCGGTAGTGCCATACAGGCGGGATGTTCTCCTTTGTATGTGCAATTTCAGGATTCCACGACAGTGACTATCGGCGATTCCATTGTTCGCAAATGGATTGTAACACGAGATTCGTTAGGATTCGCAGTTGATACCTTCAAATCCAGCCTCATTGCACCCCGTCCGGGTCTGGTAAATCCAGGTTACTACACCGTGTCTGAAAAAATTGTGGCTTATACGTCCGGTATTGCAGTTGATTCGGGCATACTGGTACGTCCAGATTACATATTCGTATCCCGGTCGCTGGTGGTAGATTTCGGCACTTCCAACCTTGCTGTAGATACTAACTGGGGTTGTCTGGGTAAAACAGTGTCTTTCGTAAACCAATCTGATAGTATTTTAGGTTGTAGTCAAACATATCATTGGCAGATCAACCACCTCAATATTTTTACCGGTTTGCAGAACACGGATACATCTTTTGTTACCAATTCCAAAGCACAGAGTCCCAGCTTTACCTTCCGTCAACCTGGCGAATATGATATAACGCTTTTCGTGGCATCTGCGTGTTCAGGCAGTTGTGCATCGAATATGACCAAATTAAGTTTTATTAAAATCGATACTTTCGCGGTTGCTTCATTCACAACAAGCAATCGAACACCCTGCAATGCGCCAGTTTTAATTTCCTTTACCAATACATCTTCGGGCGCAGGAAGTTATTTTTGGAAATTTGGCAACGGCGCTACTAGTACTCTGCCAAATCCTTCTTATAATTACCTGACCAGCGGCACTTATTCCGACACGCTGGTAGCATATTCCACTCTGGGTAACTGTCCCGATACGCTTATCAAACCTGCCGATATCCATATAGGTAACCAGGCCATTTCTTTTTCTATAACCAATTCACTAGGCGTACCTCAGACTACGTTCTGCTCGCAGGATAGTATACTTGTCACCGACAATACCACCTATTCAAGTGGTGGTACCATCAAGTATCGTTGGCATGTAGATGCAGGAACGGATATGGTATCTACCGTAAACCCGGGTGTGTTTAATACAGGTGCAACAATACTGTCTGCAGGTGTACACGTGATCCTAGACTCGGTATACAATTCCAGTTGTTACGGCTATGCTTCAAAGACTGTTACTATTAATGCACTTCCGAATGTGTCTATTTTAGGAAATGCCAATCAGTACAGGTGCTCGGCTCCGGATACTGTTCATTTCGTTCCTTCAATTACGGGTGCATCTCCCTTCACCTATATGTGGAATTTTGGTGATGTTCCAGGAGTTACCGATACATCGTCCAGTACCAGTCCAACACATATATATACTATGATACCGGCGACCGGATTTTATTCTCCCAGTCTGACCGTAAAAGACGTACATGGTTGTACCACAAATTATCTGGCGCCAGGTTTTATACAAATGGGGCAGCCCGCATTGCAGACTGCGATCACGGACTCGGGTTGTAGCCCATTATTGTTTACCTGGGCAACTGCGATAAATCCGATTCAGGGTTTGACGATTCCTTATGCAATAGATTCTATTTCATTCTCCGGAGGCGACTCTACTTTACATCACCCCTCTAATGCGGGAGCCGATACATTGCGTTTCCCTACCTACAATGATACGGTCAGGTTTTATTACCACCCCATTGGTTATGGTGCTGGTTGCGGTTTCGACACGGCTTATGTAATTCACCTCGGAGGATCGCATGCAAGTTTTGCAGCACTTACATTTACGGATACTGTATGCCCGAATACCGCTGTTAATTTCCACAGTGGTTTAGACAGCACACTGCCTAATTCTTCCTTCCGTTGGGGTATCAGTTCTTTGACGAGCACTACACCGTCACTTACGTTTCATTATGATACAACAGCATCTTTCCCAACCCCGGGCAGGTATAAGGTATGGGCTATTTCCAGTATTGGTGGCTGTAACGACACTTTGGGTGCCGCTTTTGATACTTTGACGATTTTACCACCTCCAAAAGCACTGATTACCGCAACTCAGGTTTGTGCCACGGGGTCTTTGAGTTTCAATTTCGTAGGCGGAGCGGTTACCGGAACGCCAGCGGGAATTTTTACTCATTATCGTTGGGATTTTGGAGATGGTTTTACTTCAGCTTCCGATACAGGAAGGGGAGCCTCAACACCTATCCATCATACCTTCCCGCATTACGGAAACTTTACAGTGACATTAGTTGATAGTGTATCAGACGCTCATAGATGCGTAAATATTGATACCACCACAGTTAGCATCTACCCATTTGCCGATTTCAGTGACTCCCTACAGGTGAGCGACACACTGGTGTGTAAAGGGAAGCCTGTAACGTTTAACGGACCTATGGCTTATAACGGGCCATTGCCAGCAACAAAATTTGCCCAATATATCTGGCGCTTCGGAGATGGTGCGTCGACAAGCGGAACAACCACGACTATCCTCCACACTTATACCGCGACCGGTAATTATAGTGATTCGCTTATTGTAAAGACGGCCTATGGCTGTTATGACACTGTTTACTTCCCCAATAACATTGCCACAATAAATAATAAGTATATACATGTAGGTGGTCCTGCAATGAATTTCGCGTCCACACCGACTATACATTCGGCTCCGGATACTGTTCATTTCCATGATGCAACGGTGGACTCGTTTGCAATTGTGAAAAGAGCTTGGGTATTCAACGCTGCACCAGCAGTTACTACGTCTGCAATGGCAGATTCGTTGATGAAAAAACTCTATACTTCCGGAACTGACACTACCATTATTTTCCCCGAAGGTGGTAGCTGGGATGGTCGTTTCAACGTAGTGCTTACCGATACCGATAACATAGGTTGTGGTGCATCTATGACAGCGATGATCAAATCGCAAAACGTACATGCGCATTTTACCTTGCTCGACCGTACAGATGTTTCAGGTTGTATGGGATACCAGTATCATTTCGTAGATACCAACCATTATGCTGCTTACGTTTGGAACTTCGGTGACGGCACCAGTGCCGTAGATACGGTTTTGGATTCACTGCACCAGATGACCCATGCCTATACGGCTACAGGTACTTATTCTGTATCTGTGAGAGTGACTACTATCGCAGGTGGCGGACTTGTTTCAGGAATGGTAAGCAGAGATACACTTAAGAATGCGGATGGATCTGTTGCAATGATAAGAGTAGACAGTATGCATGTAAGTTTCACATTGAGCGATACATTTGCAGCCTGCCCGCCACTTTTTGTGATTGGTACCAATACAACTGTTCCTCCCGTTGGCGGATATGATTTTACCTGGAAATGGTATGTTAATCCTACCATGCAGGGTATTTGGGGTGAGTCATTGACACCTTCCAATCTTTATAAAACAGTTACCACTCCAGGTACAAGTACCTATATTACGCTGCTGGCAAGTAACCCGCTGGGCTGCCTTGATTCTGCAACTATGAGGGTAAAACTTAACGGACCTGCCGGCTATATTGCAATAACCAAGCCCGATGGTTGCGCTCCGATGTTGGGCAATATGCTCACTTTTGTAGATACCAATAGTACTACAAGCGATCTTGGAGGATTTAACTGGTATTTTGGCGATGGTACGCCCGGCACACCCGGAGGTATTTCTATTACCCATGACTATTTAAATGTAGGTACTTACCACCCATTCCTGGTATTTGATGGCGGCGGTTGCGGTAATGTACTGATACCCGATACTACCAGCGGGTTCCCATATACTGTGAACGTTCACACAATGGCAGATTCTATTATTCACCCCAACCTGATCTGTTTCGGAACTTCCACTACACTTTGGGTATCCGGTGCTGATTCTGGGGGTACTTATACATGGCTGCCGGCAAATGGTCTTTCCTGTACAAGCTGCGATACGGTAACAGCCAACCCAACGGTGTCTACGACATATAGGGTCGCCATAACTACACTTGGTGGTTGTTTCGATACGCTTTCAACTACGCTGCCGGTTGATGATTCTATTTACGCAACAATAGCTACAAACGTAGCAGGCAATACTTTCTGTAAGTTCACATCAGACTCTCTCTTTGCAATTGGTTCTGCAGGTACGATCAGCTGGACACCTGCCGGTGTGGTAAGTTGCGCTTCATGCGATAGTACATTGGCCACTCCATTAAGTACGACGACCATGTTGCTGACCATTACGGATGCTGCTAATTGTAGCGTTCATGATTCTGTAGTTCTTACGGTGAAACCATTGCCAATGATGACCAGTGCGAATTTGGACACCGTTTGTAACAATGCACCACTTACTTACATTGCTACTTCTGCCGATACCGGCACTCTGTTCACCTGGACTCGTGCTGCAGTGAGCGGAATCAGCAATGCATCAGGAAGCGGAGCAGATACTATCCTGGAAACCTTAAATGACACAACTGTAAACTCAGTTAATGTGATTTATAATTACCACATGGTTGAAAATGGTTGTTTGGGCGATACATCTGTAATGGTTACAGTTCACCCCACACCCCGTGTTGCTACCCACCTGCTCGACAGCGTTTGTAGTCTTGCACCGTTCAGCTATACAGTAAATAGTCTTACACTCGGTACTTCCTATGTATGGAGCAGGGATACAGTTGCCGGAATATACCCAGGTGTTAATTCAGGGACAGGTAATATCAGTGAGACACTGAAAGATCTGGATACATTTTCTGTTACAACCAGTTACTATTATACACTTACCGCAAATGGTTGTGTGGGCTATGATACGTTGAAAGTAAACGTTAATCCTACTCCACTACTACAGAGTCAGCATATTCTGGCAGCTCATTGCTTCGGTGATACCGTAAACTATACAGCATCAGCTACAATGCCTATTGCAACCATGGCCTGGAGCCGTGATGCGCAGACAGGTCTGGCAAATGCCGCTGCAACCGGAAATGGTAGTTTCACTGAATTGCTTACAGATACTGCCACCAGTAGTCTTACTGTTACATATGTGTACACAGTTTCGGCTCACGGCTGTACAAGCGATACCAATAAAGTGTCTGTTGTAATTCGTCCACAGGTAATTATGACATCTGCGCACAGCGATACATTGTGTACCGGCGGAGCGTTTGTGTATGTACCCACAAGTAATGTTACCGATACTCCTCTGGTATATACCTGGAGCCATATCACAATTGGCGGTATTACCACTACAGCGGGAAGTACAGGTACAGGTAGCATCAACGATCAGATCACCTCTGCTTCTACCTTCCCAACAACCACCAAATATGCTTATGTAATAGATGATCAGGGTTGTACGCTGAATGACACCGTTAAGGTGCTTGTAGTGCACCAGCCTTCAGCAACAAGTATTGTATCAGATGTAGAACCTGGTGCAAAATGTGTGGACACCAAGTTCCAGAATTTCTGGGCTACAGTAGCACCCGATGCGGGCTCTACATACACCTGGACCACTACATCGCATAATGCTTCAATTTACGCACAGGGTGATAATTCGCAATACATTCTGGTGAATTTTGATCATGCGGGCATGGATACCATAGTACTTACTACAGGGTTTAGCGCAGCAGGTTGCAACGTAGCCCCTTACAAGTTCCCGGTATGGATCGCTGACACGCTGGCTGCAACTCCACCGCATATTATTTATTTTGAGAATAATCTGTACTGCCTCAACAACGACGAGCAGGGTTACCAGTGGGGTGTGGATGACAAGACTACGCTGAAGGAGACCATTTTTGCGGGACAAACCTACCAGAACTACTACGTGACTTCACCCGACGTTGCGAATTACTACTACTGGGTTAAAACCTGGGGTAATAGTGGTTGTATGCAGAAATCCTACTACAATGCTCCTGTGGGCGTGGAAAATGTGGCCAGCAAACTTGAATCTGGCATGACATTGTATCCTAACCCTGCGCACAGCGAAATAAGCGTGGAAATTGAATCTCCTGCCGGAAGTGAAGTTGTGTTTGAGATCCACAATTTGTTGGGACAGAAATTGCAGGTTGCAAAGTCTGCCAACGGTGGAAAAGCCACACTGGATGTGAGCGGCCTTGCACAAGGCAGCTATTTGGTAGAAGGTTTTGTAAATGGCAACAAATCCGGTAGCGCATTGTTTATTAAGAACTGATCGTGTAGTTTTAGATAAAAAATAAAAATTTTATATAAAAAGTATGAAAAGAATAATTTCCTTCCTGGTTTGCGCTTCGGTAGCTGTTTCGGCAACTGCGCAGGACCAACAACCGGTAAACTACCTTCGTGACAGCGAATTGTCCAGGTGGTCACTGCAAATAAACGGAATGGGTGGTATGACTACACAGGACTTGTCCTGGGGTAATTCGACATTCTTTTTGAATAAGGTGAATGATACAGTTTCAAAGCTGAAATTCAATAACGGTACTTCTTTTGGTTTTGAAGCACAGCTTGGATACTTTTTCGGAAAGAACCGCAATTACGGTGTAGGTGTTGGATTCCTCATGCAAAGCCAGTCGGGAAACGTTACACTGGATAAATACCATGTGGAATATCAGAGTACTGACGATTCTGGATATGCATTCAGGCAGATCAGTTCCACCAACGGGCAGCTGAAAGAAAATGTAACGATAACGAATATGAATATTCCTATCGTGGCAAAATACCGGAGGCGCCTTTCCAAAATGCTGAGTTTTAACGCTGATGCGGGTATTTTGCTGAACATCCAGATGCAAAATTCAACCACACTTGCAAATGGCAGTTTTAACTATGAAGCGTTGTATGGTTTTGATGCCAATGACAAGCACCTCACGGAGTATGGACCAGGCTATTCGAATTCTCAGGCTGCAGTGCGTGAGACGGAAGCATACTTTTTGCATACCAACCCTACTTACGGCGAAGACAAACATGCAACTACTTTTGCCGACGCGCAAAGTTATTTTGCAGATCTGCGCACGAAGACCGGTCAAAACGTAGGTTTGGGTATGGCAGCTTCAAATACCAAGGCCACTACAAATTATACAAAGGGTACAGTGGGTTTCATTATCCATCCTGAATTGGGCTTTCACCTTACCGACAACTGGTTGGTAAACGTAGGTGCGTATTATATGTTCCAGCCTTTTAAGAATGATTTTAACAGCAACTACCACCTTACCGACAAGATCGGTGAATATAGCAGCGTGCTGGCTGGAACCAATGCCAATACCACTTCTACTTTTGGAGGTAGCCTGGGTTTGCGCTGGTATATTACCAAGGGTAAACCAAAGGTTAGAGATAATGACCATGACGGTGTGCCGAACAGGACGGACCGTTGTCCCAACGATTCTGGTTTAGCGTCTCTGCAGGGTTGTCCCGACAAGGATGGCGATGGTATTGCTGATATTGATGACTCTTGTAAAGACGTGGCGGGTGTAGTCATTTTCAACGGATGTCCTGATACGGATGGAGATGGCATTCAGGATAAGTTGGATGCATGTCCGGACAAGGCAGGTTTGGCACAGTTTAATGGTTGCCCCGATACCGACGGCGACGGTATACCAGACAAGGATGATCTTTGTCCTTTCCAGGCAGGTCCGGCCAAGTTTAACGGTTGTCCCGATACCGATGGCGACGGTATACCAGACAATCTGGATAAGTGTCCGAACGCATTTGGAACCATAGAAAATCAGGGTTGCCCGGTTGTGGAAGCACCGAAACCTGAAACGCCTAAGATAGGAGAGAAGAAGCAGGAAGAAAAAGTACCTACCGCTCCGGTTGAAGTAGCTCCGGTGAAAGAACGTGAGGTGCCGGCTGTTGAAAAGATCAAGAAAGAGCCAAAGAAGGAACCTAAGAAGGAGCCGAAGAAACAACCCGCTAAGGAACCAGACGTGAAGCCAACGAGTGCGGTAAGCATTTCAGCTCCCGTGTTGTTCGACCTTAATAAAGCAACAATCAGGGAATCTTCTAAACCTACCTTGGCAGAAGCTATCAAGAAGATCAATGATAATAAGGATGCCTATATCGTGGTAGAAGGTTACACTGACACCACAGGTCCGGTTTCTTACAACAAAGTATTGTCTAAGATGAGGGCTAATATTCTTAAGAAATATCTTGTAGAACAAGGCGTGAGCGAAGATCGGATTAAGAGTATGGGCATGGGTAGCAAAGCCCCAATTGGCGATAACAATACAAAGGACGGCCGTATGAAGAACAGGCGTGCCGAAATGAAGTGGGGTAGTAAGGAGTAAACACCTTATGACCAACAAAAAAAACTGCGGAATATTTTCCGCAGTTTTTTTTTGAATTAATTTATACTTATTGGTCCCTGGTAAACCGTGTGCTATAGGCTTATCTTAACATTAGGCTGCAAACCAGGGCCAATTATCAGCATTTTTTTCGGTACTTTTACAGATTGATTTTTTAAGCCTGGCTCCTTCATGTCCTTACCACCAATTCTCAGACATATTTACAATCACGGTACAGAGGAAGTAATACGCCGGGGAAAGAAAATATTTGCCACATCCGGAGTTCAGATGCTTGATGCAGACCATCTGGTTGGGCAGGTAAGGTTTAGGGTGCGCAACGATTTGTACAACAATTTTTACACCGTTACCGTAAACAATTACCAGCATCCTGCCGAGCTTGCAGTGCGATGCCAATGCCCGTATAATCTGGGTGAAATTTGCAGGCACGAGGCGGCAGCGCTATTTCAATTAAACGAGATTATTCAGAGCGGTGTTTTTGAGAATGAAACACCGGAATATGATCAGCGGCATACAGTAGTACGTATCCGGCAGATTACGCCACACATGCTGCGGGTATGTACCTCTGGAGATATTCTGGAGCGCGCCGACGAGTTGGCACGTCAGCTTTGTGTGAAACTGATACCCGGTAAAAATGACCGGATAGAAGCGGATGTAACAGAGCATGAAGAAGATTTTCATGTCACTGTAAAGCAAAATGAGGACCGCTATTTTGATACGTCCTGCAGGTGTGGTGAGCGGAATCATCCGGTTTGTGTACACAAGGCTGCGGTGTTGCTATATATCCTTAAGGTTCACGGTCCCGGATATTTTCAGTCTTCTTACAACAGCGATTTTCAGAAGAACAAATTGTTGGAACAATACGGTTTTAGCCTGAAGGATAACCTTAAAGGGAAATTTGAGTTTACTTACGAAGGCGGAAAGCCCTTCCTCAGGGTGCTGGATACTTCTCTGCGGAAGATAGGGGCGCCTTTGCCCAGTTTCAGGCCCAAGGAGGTAGAAGTATCGGCTAAGGAGCCCGAAGTGATTGAGCAAAAACGGCTGGGAGTGGTGCTGGATACCAGCATTTCTTACTTTCCCTATGTAGAGATAATTTTAGTCGAAGGGGTTTCTGACGAGGCCGGTAAAACTTTTAAAGGGCCTGTGTCCCGGCTGGAACTGAATCAGTACGTAAACCCGATGCGTTACCCCGATGGAGACAGAGATCTGCTGCCGGTGGCTCGTAAATTTCATCAGGAAGAATTGATCAAGTACCTACGGAAAAATCTGCCATTCGGCGATTTTATACCCGATCCGGCGGTAAACCTGGATTTTAATCTGGCAGAAGATACCAAGGATCAGATATGGGAGTACCTACTACCCAAGTATCATAAATTATTGGATCGTTATTGCACACATCCATTTACCTACGAAAGGAAAAAAGGTAAGTTGCTGTCGTCGGGTGGTTTGACGAAAATTGAGTTTTCAGACCGGTTTGCTCACCCTCAGATGATCGTGCGTAAAACGCCGGACGAATATCTTGTAACACTGGAATGGATCATAGACCACAACGCGGTTTCGTGTGATTCGGTTGCTTACCTCAATCCTGCTCTTATCGTTCATGAACAGTGTGTGTATGCAGCCAGCAATTTGCAGGAGGTTGCCATTTCCGGAGGGTTCCCACCGGATGGTACTGTGCATATTGCACCCGCAGACTGGGAAGACTATCTGAAAAAGTACCTGATGGTATGGAACGAGCAGGTGCACGTACATTTTTCGGAAGAGCTGATAGAAAGGCTGATGTTTGAAAAACCGGGTATCAGAATATATCTGCAGGAACGTGAACATGTGCTTGTAATACGCCCGGTATTTGTGTATGAAGGCCAGGAAGTGAAACCCTCATCGCACGGAGACGTGTTGATCACTGAGAATGGAATAGTAAAAATAATAAAACGCAACCAGGAGATAGAGACTGAGTTTTTTCAGTTATTGCAGTCGGTACACTCAGATATACATTTTCATAAGAAGGACCAGTTTTTTACACTATCAGAGGTGTTGGTGCTTTCGGGCAATTGGTTCGGGCGGTTCGTAGACCTGATGAAGGAGTGGAAAGCTGAATTGCTGGGCTATAATACGCTTAAGAACCTGAAGGTGAATGTGTTTAAGCCCGAAACACAACTATTCGTTAGCTCTGGTCAGGATTGGTTTGATACGGCGGTAGATGTGAAGTTCGGAGACCAGTCGGTGTCGGTTGCAGACCTTAAAAAGGCGCTCGGTCATAAACAGAATTTTGTGAAGCTGGCCGACGGCACTATCGGAATGCTGCCGGATGAGTGGGTGCGCAAGTACGGTTTGCTGTTTAAAATGGGCGAGACCAAGGCCGGTAAGTTGAGGCTGCGAAAGCTACACTTCAGCCTTGTGGATGAGCTGGCGGCCGATATGGATCAGGATGCGATACCGGTAGATCTAACTGCCAAGAGGGAAAAACTCGAGGCTGTGCTGGATCGTGACTATACCGATGTTGCCCCTCCAGATCACCTTAAGGCGGTACTGCGTCCTTACCAGCTTGCAGGTTTTCATTGGATCAAATTTTTGAACGAGTCGGGGTGGGGGGGTATACTTGCCGATGATATGGGTTTGGGTAAAACCATACAAACGCTGGCCTTTTTTCAACATTACAAAAACCTGCACGGGAAGTGTGGGTTCCTGGTGGTTTGTCCTACTACGCT
>CAIYJV010000419.1 GCA_903926605.1 uncultured Bacteroidota bacterium | reverse complement strand
GTGGATTGTGTCGGTTCTCTTCACTACAATTCACAGAGTTTAAAGAGGATACTCACATAATTTTATTGTTTTATATTTTATTGATTTTTAGTTATTGCTGTATTGTTTCACGTGGAACAATTGGTTTTTAGACGGGTTTATTTTTTAGTCCTAACTTTGTCCGATGTTTCCTCTTTATGATGTAATTGTAGTTGGTGCAGGTCATGCTGGTTGTGAGGCTGCTGCAGCTGCTGCCAATATGGGTTCCCGTGTGTTGTTGATCACCATGAACATGCAAACCATTGCGCAGATGAGCTGTAATCCGGCTATGGGTGGTATTGCAAAGGGGCAGATAGTTCGGGAGATTGATGCGCTTGGTGGTATGAGTGGTATTATTAGTGACAAGAGTACCATTCAATTCCGGATGCTCAATAAGTCTAAGGGTCCTGGCATGTGGAGTCCACGTAGTCAAAACGATCGGATGTTGTTCGCTGCGACTTGGCGTGAAGCATTGGAGCAGATTAAGGGAGTCGATATTTATCAGGATATGGTGAAAGGACTAATTGTTTCACGTGGAACAATTAGTGGGGTAATCACCGGAATGGGTCACCATATACACAGTAAAAGTGTCGTGCTAACAAATGGTACCTTCCTGAATGGCACCATCCATATTGGCGAAAAACAGTTTGGAGGGGGTCGAATATCCGAAAATAGAGCTACGGGAATCACAGAACAACTGGTAGAACTGGGCTTCGAAAGTGCCCGCCTCAAGACAGGTACCCCACCCCGCGTAGACGGAAGAAGCCTGGATTATACCAAAATGGAGGTGCAGGAAGGTGACGATGAAGTGGTAGGTTTCTCTTACCTGCCCATTCAGAAGGTAGCTCCGAAACAACAAAAATGCTGCTGGATCACCTATACCAACTCCGAAGTACACGAGCTTTTGAAAACAGGTTTCGAGCAGTCACCCATGTTTCAAGGTCGTATAAAAGGTAGCGGTCCCAGATATTGCCCAAGTATAGAAGATAAAATAAACCGCTTTGCCGACCGCGACCGTCACCAATTGTTCGTGGAACCAGAGGGTTGGAACACAGTAGAAATCTATGTAAACGGCTTTTCTACTTCCCTACCGGAAGAAGTACAATACAATGCAATCCGGAAAGTACCCGGTTTCGAACAGGTAAGATTCTTCCGTCCCGGCTATGCCATCGAGTACGATTACTTTCCACCAACCCAATTAAAATTCACGCTGGAGACCAAACTGATCAGAAATCTTTTCTTCGCCGGACAAATTAATGGCACTACCGGTTACGAAGAAGCGGCTTGTCAGGGCCTCATGGCCGGTATCAATGCACACAGAAACGCGCGCGAACAGGAACCAGTGATACTAAAAAGAAGCGATGCCTATATAGGTGTGTTGATAGACGACCTTATAAACAAAGGTACCGACGAGCCATACCGTATGTTTACCAGCCGGGCAGAATACCGAACCCTGCTAAGGCAGGACAATGCCGACATAAGACTCACAGGTTTGGGTTACGAAATAGGTCTTGCTTCAGAAATCCGGAAAGAAAATGTCGAAGATAAGATCAGTAAAACAGCCGGGATAATAGAAATGCTAAATGAAATACCGGTAGACCAAACCATAAATCCGTATCTGGAAAGCATAGGATCGGCTGCGCTGAACGAACGAACCAGGGCAGCAAAACTACTGTTACGCCCCGGAGTCGCTCTGAAAGACCTCGTAATTCATGTGCCCGAACTTCGCCGCAGGCTGGATCGCGACACAGATCCGCTGCTATTGGAACAGGCAGAGATACAGATCAAATACGATATTTACATAGAAAAGGAAAACGAGCTGATCAAAAAGATGGCTTCACTGGAGGATTTGCGTATACCCGATTCATTTAATTAACAACAAAAATCTT
>CAIYJV010000418.1 GCA_903926605.1 uncultured Bacteroidota bacterium | reverse complement strand
TATGCCGGAAAACTGGTGGCTGCCAGCAGAAAAAGTATGCTCGCCGGCGTTGTGCCATACATCCTGTCCAGTCATGTTGCTCAAATGAAGTGTGAGGTCTCCGGCTTCGGGCAGTGTTATGTCGATCGTGAACTTAGTGTTTGCCCCATCTTGCAATATCCGTACAGTTGGTGTGGTTTCTGTCACAGTGGTCACTGCTGCATGGCAGTCTGCGGGCACAGTGAGTGCGCCACCGTTTACCGTGAAATCGTGGTGGAAGGCCTGGTAGTATATATTGGCTAAAGTAGCGTCGTGAATGATCACCGTGTTTTCGTCGTTCTTCGTATTGGCCGATGTCGTCCAATTGTGTGAACCGGTAAGTACCAGTGGGTCGGAGCAGGTATTGTGCGGATCGACGATCATGTATTTGTTATGGTAAATTCCCGTGCCGGAATAACTAATAAATGCGGCCCCCAATGAGGCCGTAAAAATGGAATAGGGGGTATAGGTATTGCTGTACTGGTCTATAATACCAGCTACATAAACGCCACTGGTTTTCTTGTTTACTATCAAATTTGCGTCGCCGGAAGAAGTAAAAGTGTATACCCCGAAATAAAGATCCGTATTGGCCGTGTTTATGGCAGACTGAATTTGGTTCTCCGTACCATCCGACGGGCTGAAATATAGTTCTACTGTGGTACCGTCAATATTGAATGAATGGCGGCCCAGGTTCGTCTTGAACTGGCCGAACCTTGAAGCCGCGGTATTGGGTACTGCGGTCGTGCTGCCCCACATCATGTTAAATTCGTCGGTATAGGCATGTGCCAACGCAGAATCCTGAAATACAATCATATTGTTGTAATCCGTATTAAACTGTTGGGTACTCCAGTCTTCCGATCCGGTGACCACATAGGCATCTGTGGGGTCTGCGGAATATGCATCAATGAGTACGATCTTGTTATGCATAATATTGTAATCGCTGGATGTAGGGCTGCCCAGTGTATGAATAGCCGGGTTTAGTCCGGAAAGACCGTAATTGCTGGAACTTCCGTTGTATATCCACCTTACAGTTACGCCGCGCGAATAGGCATTGTTTACGGCAGTGGCAATATTGGCATAAGCGCCCTGGCTGTAATTGTATTGCGCAATGTCGAGCGTATACTTGGCTTTATTGATATAGGCAACAAGGGTGTCGGCCATACATTGGTTCAGGTACATTGCATTCACTCCGCTGGAATAAGCTGTATCTACAGGGTGGTTAAAATATACCTTTATCTTGTCGGTGGCTAAAGCAACCTCTGAAGCAAAAAGAACAGGAAATACCAGAGCGAAAATTGCCTTTTTAAGCATCAACAGAAATTTGAAAGAAAAATTATCTACAAAGTGTGCAAAGATAAAATTTTCTATGATGTAAATGTTTGTCAGAGGTTATGAATTTATTACGTTGTATTTCTGATCAGCAACGCAATTTTTTTAATTTCAAACTAATAAAATTCTGGCAAGTTTAAATAATCGCGCCTGTAAGGGGTTTCATGCAGATGTTGGAACTAAAATGCCCTAACTTTATATAAAATTTGGTCATGAAAATGAGATTTTGGGCTGCGGCTTTTTTGATGTTGTTCAGTTTGGCAGCCAGGTCGCAAAGCATATTTTATCAACACGACACCAGTGTGCACGTCATAGCATACGGCAACCAACAATTATTGCCGTGGTGTGGTGGTTTCAACAATTCGCAGTTTACCATGGGCGACCTCAACAACGATGGTTTGCAGGATCTGGTGGCTTTCGACCCATGGCTGGGCATACGCACTTTTATCAATAAGGGTACACTGGGCCATCCTCGTTATAGTTACGCACCTGAATATGCGCTCAATTTCCCTCCTTTATACGATTACCTTGTTTTGGCAGATTACAACTGCGACGGCATACCCGATTTGTTTCACCGCGGAGGGGTGGGGTATGAGGTGTTTACAGGGCATTTTAACAGCTTGAACGAGTTGTGCTTTACTTTCAAACAGGACATTTACTACACAAATCTGGTAGCTGGTGGACCCAGCAATGCCTATGTGAATCCGGGCGACATACCTTCTATTATTGATGTGGATGGAGACGGCGATCCGGACCTTGTGTCTTACGACGTGAATGGACAATCAATTTATTATTATCGCAATATGCGCGTAGAGAAAGGGCTTTCCTGCGACAGTCTGGAATTTCATTTGACAGATCAGTGCTGGGGAAAAGTGAAGCAGCAGTTCTGGAGAGAACATACACTGCCTTATAATTGTGACGAGTCGAATCTGATACTACCAAGACATGCGCGCGATGCGGAAAAAACAACCCATTCAGGAAACACGCCTTGTGTGTTCGACTGGGATATGGATGGCGATATGGACTATCTCGACGGTAGCATTTCTTTTCCCAATATGACGTTCCTGAAAAATGGCCGGGTTGAAATGGGTCTGGGCCGCGACTCGATGGTGTCTCAGGACACCATGTGGCAGTCTTATCCCGGGGGCACCCTGGTGAATCTGCCTATGTGGCCAGCCGCATTTAATGTGGATATTGATCAGGACGGGAAAAAAGACCTTTTGATTTCGCCCAATGCGTCTCAAGGCTCTGAAAACTACAAGTGCGTTTGGTACTATAAAAACAATTCAACACCTGGCACGCCAAGCTGGCAATTTGAGTCTGACACTTTCCTGGTAGACCAGACCATAGATGTGGGCACCGCGGCCTATCCCGTATTGTTCGATTTTGATCAGGATGGCAAACCCGATCTTTTCGTAGGGTCAGACGGTTATTTCCAGCCGGGTGGTACCCTGAAAAGCAGAATTTCCTATTATCACAATACAAGTGTACCGGGTAATCCTTCCTTTACGTTGGTGACCAAGGATTTTTTGGGACTCAGCGGACTTAACTATGTGGGTGCCGCACCTGCATTCGGTGATCTGGACGGTGACGGTAAAACAGATATGGTCATCGGTCATACCGACGGCACAATTAGTTTCTTCCGCAATATGGCAGGATCTGCTGGAAGCACGCCTATATTGGTTCCTGCCGAAACAAAGATGATAGACAATTACACCCTGGATACCATTAATACGGGGGGGTATGCTGCTCCATTCATTTACGACGTGGACCATGACGGGAAACCCGATCTGGTGTTGGGCAATGTGTACGGGCAGTTCATGTATTTTCAAAATCTATGTACTGTTTCCGGTAGTCCGAATTTGAAGCTGGTAAACGAGGTGTTGGGACAAGCGCAGGTTGACCCGGCTACCACCTTCCCAAATTACAGTACACCCTATATTGGCAAGGTAGACAGTACGGGTACCGATTATCTGCTTTCTGGCAGCAATTCCGGAAACATTTACAGGTTCGGGGGTATAGCGTCGGGCGATACCGCTGCAACATACAGTCTGCTGGACGCAAATTACTCCTATATAGATTCTGATTTTAATTATTACAATCAGCCCGGCTATGGCGTGTATATGAATTTGCGAACAGCACTAACAGTAGGCGACATTGCCGGCGACGGTGGTAAAGAAATGATTGTGGGTAATATCAGGGGGGGATTGGATATGTACAAGCTGAAGATCTATTTTCCTGAAGATACCAACAATCAGCCAAAGCGCGAGCAAACAACGGTTAAGATATTCCCAAACCCAGCGAACGAGTCGGTTAATGTATACTGGCTCAATACGGATGCCGCTTCGGTAACAGTGAGTATTGTTAATATGGAGGGCCAGAGACTTTATACCCGTACATTGGCAAATTCCTACCACAACGTGACTATTCCCGTTGGGGATTTGCCCAACGGTGTTTACGTTTGCGAAGTATTGGCGGGTAGCACCAGGGTTTACCAAAAAGTAACCATTATGCGGTAGCGTTATTTTTTTGCAGGCTCAATGGGCGCAGAAGCCACGAAAACCGGTGTTTCAGTAAGTGTAATTTTCGCGGTGCCATTGCTCACGTGCACTTTTTCCATTGTCATTGTTTCAGCACCCACGCGTGGGCTATAGATATAGACAGTATCGCTGGCAGGTATTTTCAGGTCGTAAACCGCTGTTTTGCCGGACTGCGAAGTAATATACAGTACATAGACCGGGTTGTTGTGAAATGCGTACTGATCTACCACCGGATCGGTAGTTATAGTAGAAACATAGCTGTACTCGCCAAAATACCGGTTTACCTGATACATGTAATCAGCTGCGGGGCGCCTTGTTTTGTCGTTGTTTATCAGTCCACAGGTGCCGTAACGGGTGCTAGTACCGTTGTCGTCCATAAATTCATAAAAAAAAGTTTTGGCTATACCCAATCGTGCGTACAACAGTGCAGCTCTCAAATCCCAGTCAGCAGCAGTTTCAGCTGCATTTTTTTTGCCACAGGGTAGCGCTTTTACCGGGCTACCCTGATTCAGGTCATAGCCGGTTTCTGTCACCCATACCGGCCTGTCGCCCGCAAAAAGGTGTGCTGCAGTAAGGAAATCGTCCGCTATTTGTGCGGTACGGGATAGCTCGGGCGACACACCGGTTTCCCGGGGGGCGTCCGCAGGCTTTTTGCCCGGAGCATACTCATCGCTGTAGTAATGGTAGTTGATCACGTCAAACGGCAGGTCGGGTGAGCCATCGGGTTTTCGGCCCCGGAATTCGACAGCCCAGTCAATTATTCCCTTCAGATAGTCGGAGTTGGCAATCGCGACACCAGCCATCACCACTTGCATGGTCGGGTCGGCGTTTTTTACCCCAACTGCGGCTCCCAGTGTTTTTTTATGGCCATCGTAGAAAGCCGAAAGATTTGCGGCATATTCCCGTCCTGACTGGTAAGATTTTCTGCCTTTCCACCATTTATCCGGTTCGTTGGAACACTCCATGTATGTTACCCAGCCCAGGCCAGTGCGTACGGTATTCACAATGTCGTTGTTCCAGCGTGGTGTGGCGTCTATATGTACCGTGCCGGTGGGCAATACGCTGAAATCTTTGTTCCTGCCATAACGGGCTGCAAATTGAAAAGCGGCTTTAGCCATTTCCGTATAGGAAGCAGGATCTGAGGGGTCTTTGCCAAAACGCACCGGGATATTCTCGTTGTTGCGTTGGTTTTCCGGATAGGTTTCCAGCATCCATGGTGGACAGTCTTTCAGGCAAACCAGCAGGTCCATACCGTTCTCAAAACACCAGCGGTACATGGTGTCATAGTTCCAGCCGCCGTTTCGGGCAGGGTTAAAGGAAAACGAACCTTCCTTATTTTCAATCTTTTCCCAGTCCAGATAATGCCGTACCCCTGAAAAACTCCGCACCGCGTTCAACCTCCCAGCATCCAGTTTGTCAGACGATTTCGGGTCTTCAAAATTCCATTCAAACCCGTTAATTCCAAAAAAATTCTTTAGCGGAAAATGGCGTTGCACTCGTGCTTGTATAGGTGTTGGCGGCGTGTACTTGCCCAAAAGTTCTATTTCAGACGGGATGTTTCCCCATGTGTTGATCACCAGATACCTTATATGCGTAACTGGCGACTTCAGGGCCTTGTTTTCTTTTTCTGCCGGACTTGGGCCTACCCATGTTCCCGAACCGGATGCGATAAAATCTGCCAGAGGTACGCGTTTCCAGTCGGTGGTGATCGCATAGAGTCGGGTAGGGCGTTGTTCGGAACTGGTTGCATAGTCGTACATGGCCAGGCTATCTATTTCCATTTCTTCTCCCGGAAGCAGCTGATACCAGGCCTCGTAGTTTTCCAGAATTTTCCCGTTGGCGGGAGCTGATTTTTGATTCAGAATCGTATCGAACAACTCACCGGGGTTAATGCCTGTGTTGTTCAATATATACCATCGTGAAGGCTCGATCGGTATTTTATTGGGTTTGTGAAAATTATGATGCTCATTTTGGGAACAACCCGACAGACCTGCCAGCACAAGGCAAAGAGTAATAGACATGAATCGCATAACTGTACCAAAAATAGACAAATATGAATTTATGGCACAGAAATTGACTGGGAAGGATAAAGAAATACTATGCAAAAACTGACACTCATAATTATGGTTGTGTATTTGTTCGCCGGCAAAACGGTCGCGCAAACCGTTCGGTGCGTATCGGCCAGCACACAAAACTGGAGTGGGGGCATTGCCGGCAGGCATGGGGCTAATTTCGAATTTCAGTTTGAATTTTCAGGAAGCGCCCGGCATTGGGTTCCCGATTCGGTTTGGGTCGATGGCAAGGTATTTGGCCTTAAATTGCCAGATAGTATTTCCGGCGACGCAGGAAACATGAAGGTAAGAAAGCAAAAACATCTTACCGTTTACACACTGCGAGCAAGTACATCCCATGACCCGCGAAATCCAACTGCCCACACTATAATTGCTCCATCGTCAGGAGTTGCTTGTTTGTCGTATAAAACCGGTAGGGAAACAAAATACCTGGCTGTAAAAGAGTTTTCAAAAGTTATTGCACCCTTGAGTTATCCATAAGCGGCAATGTAATTCCGCATCATATTGGGCCATTGAAAGCGACCATTAATTTTTGCCGGGATGTTTGCCTGAAAATCTGTAGCCGAGAATCAGTTTAAAAATACCGTTGTCAGTGGCTGGGTTCAGCCCGATACTGTAACCGCAGTTTACCTCCCAGTCCGGAAATACCGTGATATCGGATGTGAAATAGAGGTTATGTTGTTGCGATGCAACAGGATCGAATTTGCTTATTTGTCCAAGCGATCCATAGTATTCCAGTCCAAA
Source organism: uncultured Bacteroidota bacterium (assembly GCA_903926605.1). Lineage (GTDB taxonomy): Bacteria > Bacteroidota > Bacteroidia > Chitinophagales > Chitinophagaceae > CAIYTT01. Next base: position 7,284 of record CAIYJV010000418.1, on the reverse strand, counting down.
AGCAACTTTAGGGAAAAAGTTATAGGTGCATCGTGCAGCTGGCGTAAAAACAAAACCGTTTTCGCGGCCCGGGCCACTAAGTGCTTTTTCCAGCGCCGGGTTAATACCGAGATAAAGTTTATTCCAACGTTTGTCAATTATGGGGCGTATCTCCAGACTCCAGTTCTCATCGGTAAAGTAATCCGTCATATAGCCGAATTCGGAAGAAATGCTGAGCCCAAAGGGTAGTTTCCAACGATCGGGCGCCGAAAACCGGGGCCTTATATGACTACCCGCTACATAGATGTTGCCGTTGCCGGTCATTGCAGTGAAAAAGTAAAACCCAGTCTCGTAATTTCTAAAGAAACCATGTGTGATCTCCACCGTTTCATGCAGTTGGTGGTTTGAAGGCAGAATTTTGTCGGAGGAAGTTTTACTGCCATACAGCGTATAATTGCTGTGCAGTTCGAACATAGTGGTATGTAACTCTGTTATTTCAGACTCATAAACTTGTATTTCAAAATTATCCTGTCCGAAGGCTGGAAATAGACCAAGCGTGAAAGTAGTAATCAGTATAATGTATTTTGTCATAGATCGGGGGCAAAGTTAGCCTGAAAATTGTAGCATTTTTCTGCAATCTATGGTAATTCCACTGGGCGGAAGCTTAATCTAAATGTAACACGAACAAACTTAAAAGAGCGTCCTTTCTGTTTTTTTGACGGTATTATTGCTACCTTTGCAGCCCAAAAAGAAAATTTATAAGGTTTTACTTAAATGTTTCTGGTTTTTGGAAACAACTGGTAAGGCTTGCAAGGTTTGAATTTCGCGTTATGATATCAATAAGTAATCTATCTCTTCGCTACGGCAAGAGGATTTTGTTTGAAGACGTAAACATAAAGTTTACAGAAGGAAATTGTTATGGTATCATTGGCGCTAACGGTGCCGGAAAGTCAACGTTTCTGAAGATAATATCGGGAGAAATAGACCCCACAACGGGAAAGGTTGATATCTCCAAGGGCGAGCGCATGAGCGTGCTGAAACAGAATCACCATGAATTTGATGAGATCACGGTACTGGAAACAGTGATACGTGGCAACAACAAATTGTGGCAGATCATGTTGGAAAAAGAAACCATTTACGCTAAAGAGGATTTTACAGAAGAAGACGGCCACCGTGCAGGCGAGCTGGAAGGAATGTTTGCGGAAATGGACGGATGGAATGCCGAAAGTGATGCCGCCACACTCCTGAGCAATCTGGGTATAAAAGAAGAATTTCATAGTAAAAAAGTGAAGGAACTGGATGGTAACCAGAAAGTAAGGGTGCTTTTGGCACAGGCACTATACGGGCATCCGGATATCCTGCTGCTTGACGAACCTACAAACGACCTGGACCTGGATACTGTTTCCTGGCTTGAGAATTTCCTGGCAGACTACGACAAAATAGTATTGGTCGTATCGCACGATCGTCACTTCCTGGATACGGTTTGTACCCACGTGGCAGATATTGACTTTGGAAAGATCAATATATTTACCGGCAACTACTCTTTCTGGTACGAGTCCAGCCAGTTGTTGCTGAAACAACGCAGTGACCAGAACAAGAAAGCCGAGGACAAAATAGCGGAACTGAAAGAATTTATTGCCCGTTTCTCTGCAAACGCTTCAAAATCAAAACAGGCGACCAGCAGAAAGAAAGCGCTGGATAAAATTAACCTGAACGATATGCGCCCATCGAACAGGAAATACCCGGCTATACTTTTTAATAATCAAGTAAGGGAAGCCGGCGACCAGATTCTGGAAGTAAAAGGATTGTCTAAAAAACTGGGCAATGAGTACTTGTTCAAGGACGTGAGTTTTGACATGAAGCGCGGACAGAAAGCAGCAGTGATCGCGACCAATTCGCTGGCGGCAAGGGCTTTTTACCAGATCGTAATGGGCGAAGACAAAGATTTTGAAGGCTTATTCAAATGGGGCGTTACGGTAACGCCAACCTATCTGCCGTCCGATAACTCTGATTTTTTTACAGACGATAGTAGTACACTGGTAGATTGGTTACGCCAGTTTTCTGAAGAGAAGGACGAAACCTTTATTCGTGGTTTCCTGGGCAGGATGTTGTTTTCAGGGGAAGAAACGCTGAAGAAATGTACGGTGTTGAGCGGTGGCGAAAAGGTAAGATGCATGATGAGCAGGATGATGATGCTGAAAGGAAATGTGCTGTGCTTTGACGAGCCCACCAACCACCTGGATCTGGAGAGTATTACAGCACTTAACAACGGGATGAAAGACTTTAAGGGCACTATTCTGTTTACGACCAGGGATCACGAATTGGCGAATACGCTCACAGACAGGGTACTGGAACTGACCCCAAAGGGTCTGATAGACCGCGAAATGTCTTTTGATGAATACATGACCAGTGAAAGGATCAGGGTTTTAAGGGCTGAAATGAACGCATAGTATTTGAGTAAAAAAAAGTTGCTGCTTACCCAACGTTATCGGCGGAAGCCCCGTCTATTAATTAACGAAAGGTTAAAAGGGCTTACTCTTTGCTTAAATATTTGGCTGAACAAGATTTTTTCTTTTGATTGCATCAATTATTAACCAGTAAACGAATACATATAGACATACTTCTACATTAAAAAAACGGGAAAAACAGATGGCGTGATATTTACGTTATGTTAAAACCAGTAGAAGCTATGCAAATTACCAACCGCACCGATGCCGAATTGATTCGTGCTTTCATTGAAGGAAATGAGAAAGCACTGGAAATCCTTATTTGCAGATATAAGGACAAAATTTACACCTCAATCTACCTGATCGTAAAAGACAAATTTACGGCGGAGGACATTTTTCAGGATGCTTTTCTTAAAATGATCCGGACCATCAAGGAGGGTCGCTACGCAGAACAGGGAAAGTTTTTGCCCTGGGCTATGCGCGTAGCTCATAATTTATGTATGGACCATTTCAGACGGAAAAGCAGCCAGTTACCTGTTACGCTGTCTGACGGCAGGGACATAAGTTACTTATTTACCACAGACGAGACTCCATCCAGCAGGCTGGAGCGGAAACAAACCCACGAGAGCATAAGGAGTATGATCGAGGCCCTTCCAGAGGATCAAAGGGAGGTAATTGTGCTTCGTATTTATGCCGATCTGAGTTTCAAAGAAATATCAGACATAACAGGCGTAAGCATCAATACAGCCTTGGGAAGAATGAGATATGGTTTAATTAATTTAAGAAAAATGATTAATGTAAAACAATTGGTTTTGCGTTAATGAATTTTTTATTAATTTGCCCTCATGTCTCAATTATCTCATTTCTTTTATAACGGCCCCTTGGTTGAAAATAGCATCGTGGTATTGGATGATGATACTTCGAAGCACATCTGGCAGGTCTTGCGGATGCAGGAGGGTGACAGGATTGCGCTTACTGATGGCAAGGGCAACATAGGCGAAGGAAACCTGCTGGCAGTAGAACGTCACAAAAGCAAAGTGGCGTTGGATTCTATTTCTTTCCAGGAACGTGCGAGCGAAATTCTGCACTTGTGTGTGGGTTTTACCAAAAATAACAACAGGAACGAATGGATGCTGGAGAAGGCTACGGAACTGGGTGTTACCGCAATAGTGCCCATAGCAGCATCCAGGTCAGAGAAAGCTCATTTCCGGCTGGACCGCTGGCAAAAAATACTTATGTCGGCGATTTTACAATCCAGGCAACATTATCTGCCCCATCTTGCCGATATTACATCTTTGAAAGAAGTTTTAAAACAATACGAGCATCTGCCCCAGAAGTTTGTAGCCCATTGCTACAACGTGGAGTCACGTAAACCCCTGTCCGGCATTATGAAACCCGGCAAGGAAACAGTCTTGTTAATAGGTCCTGAAGGCGATTTTACCGAAGAGGAAGTGGCGTTGTGTATTGATCATGGTTTTGTGCCGGTATCTCTTGGCAAACAAAGACTGAGAACAGAGACAGCTGCTATCACGGCATGCGCCTTTTTTAATGTGGTGAATGATGGTGAAGTATAAAAGTCGCGTTTTTTTAGTAATTGGTTTTTTATTTTGTTTTTTTACAACAGGTGCCCAGAGTCTCCGGCTTGGGTTGTTGGTTTATAACGGAGGAGGAGACTGGTATGCCAACCCAACGTCACTGAAAAATCTGGCTGTATTTTGCAACGAGCAGCTTCATACTTCATTCGATGTTCAGGAAGCTAGAGTAGAAGTGGGAAGCCCTGATATTTTTAATTATCCCTTTATTCACATGACGGGTCATGGGCGCTGGACACTTAGTGATGATGAAGCACGGAATCTCCGCAAGTATCTTGAAGGTGGCGGATTCCTGCACATAGACGATAACTACGGACTGGACCCGTATGTGCGTCCGGCACTAAAAAAAGTGTTTCCCGAGGCCGAACTTGTCGAGTTACCTTTTAGCCATCCCATTTACCATTCTAAGTTTGAGTTTTCTCATGGTCTGCCAAAGGTGCACGAACATGACGGAGCGCCACCCAAGGGTTATGGTCTTATCTACCGTGGGCGACTGGTATGTTTTTATAGTTATGAAACGGACCTCGGCGATGGGTGGGAAGATTTTGATGTGCACCGCGATCCTCCCGAGAAACATCTGGCTGCTTTGCAAATGGGCGCCAATCTGATTCAGTACGTTTTCACCAGCAATGATTTGAAGTTATAGGTCATTGTATTACCTTGCACCACCATGAGATACGAGGACAGGGTGCCTGACGAATTGGTCAGGGACGGGCATTATTTGGGCAGACCCGCTGATTTTACAGACAAGATCATCACACGCAGAGTGAATCTGGTAAAACAGATTCCCGGTTTTTGCGGCAAAGCATACGATTTACTGGACATTGGCTGTGGAAACGGTGCTTCGTCGTTGTTGCTGGCTGCCGAAATGAAAAGCGTATTGGGCATAGACGTAGAGTCTACACATCAGCCTGAATTTGAAGCATATAAAAAGGCACACCAAATATCAAATTGCGACTTCAAACTACATAATATTGAGCAGCAGCCACTGGACCGGCAGTTCGATCGCATCATCAGCTTTGAGGTAATAGAGCATCTTAGCAACGATGCAAATGTGGCAAGGTATTACGATGCGTTGAAACCAGGTGGTATGATAGCGATAACGGTACCTAACAAGTGGTGGATATTTGAAACGCACGGCGCCAAGCTACCCCTGCTACCCTGGAACCGGGTACCGTTTTTCTCCTGGCTACCTACCCCGTTGCACGAAAAGTTTGCCAATGCAAGGATATACACTTCCGGCAGAATCGTGAAACTGATGCAAAAGTCGGGATTCAGCGTGGTGGATGTAAAGCTGGTGACCGCACCGATGGATGTGCTGAAGGATGGTAAGCTGAAAGATTTTGTAGTCAACAATATTTTTAATTCAGAGACTACGGGTAATCCGATGCTTGCGGTTTCGGTTTTTGTGGTTGCAAAAAAATAGGGGTAATCGTAAAATTGAATCTGATTTCAGGTTTGCGGGCGAAGGCTATTTTCCGCGGCCCTGCACGATCACAATAAAGGTGTATAGCATTATTTTAATGTCCAGAGCCAGACTGCAGTTTTCTATATAAAGCAGGTCATACTTCATGCGTTCTATCATCTCGTCCACGTTTTCGGCATATCCGAACTGAACCATTCCCCAAGAGGTGAGCCCGGGTTTTACTTTGTGCAGGTATTTGTAGTGCGGATTGTTCTGGCTTATCAAGTCAATATAGTGTTTGCGTTCGGGGCGCGGGCCCACGAGCGACATATTGCCGATGATAATGTTTACGAACTGGGGCAACTCGTCTATTCGCCATTTACGTATGAATTTGCCGAACGGAGTAATTCGAGGGTCAGACTTACTGGAAAGGGCCGGACCGGTTTTTTCCGCTTCCATAAACATAGAACGGAATTTGTAGATCTTAAAGGGTCTGCCAAACAAACCTATACGTTCCTGCCTGTAAAAAACACTACCTGAAGAAGACATTTTTACCAGCAAAGCTACCAGCAGCATAACCGGGGACAAAATTGTGAGTGCAAAGAGTGACACGATCACGTCGATCATTCTCTTGCACACGCGCTGCCAGTCGGGCATCAGATCGGGGTGAATATGAATGAGCACCGCATCGTATACATTGCTGGTTTTTACGGATCCTGATATAATGTCATAATAGTCAGGCAATACCTTGAGCACCACGGGGCGGTAGCAAAGGCGGGTCACTATGTTTTCCAGCAAATGGTGCTCAGACGAGTCCACAGCCACGATCACCTCTTCTATTTCGTATTGGTCAATTATTGTTTCCAATTCAGAGAGGTGACCCAATTGCGGCAGGTAATTGCTCATGCCATTGCTGGACTCTTTGCTGGAGTAAATAAATCCTTTGAAGATGTTGCCCAGAACCTTGGGACTTTCGGTAACCTGTTTAAAAATATCAATGGCCTTCTGATTTCCCCCAATGATCAGGGTGTTGTACCCAATTTTTCCGGAGACCAGATTTCTTTTTACAACATAGAGTATTATCAGCCGGAATATCAGCGCCACAGAAGTATGGATCAGCAGGTAACGCGTGCTGGTGGTGATAAAATACGAGTAATTACCCGTATCGTTGGCAAATACCACCACCGATACTGCTGCGCAACCCAGAAAGCAGGATATGAGCGTCCGGTTGATCTCATGAAGTCTTGACTTCCGGTAAAGGTCAAAATAGGTGCCCGATATCCAATAAACGAACAGCCAACCGGTGGGAATTACCAGTAAATTATAAAAAAGGTCGCGGCTGTGGTAAATACCCAAAACCTGCTCAGGTGTGTATTGAAACAAAACTTCGTGGCGATAAATCCAGAAAAAAAACCAGGCAAGGGCCACCGCCAGGTAATCCAGGATCACCAGGTGGGTTATAGCTCGTTTTTTTTGAGGACTCAGGTACATGATCAGAATTGCACAAGTTGTATGTTGCCAAGCAGCAATTTGCCGCTGGTCTGCCCGTCAGCTAGATTGGCTTTAATGTAAAGTTTATAATTGGTTGCTTTGTATTGGGCGTTGAAATCGCCGATATTGACATAAAACTTCTGCCACGTGGGGCTTGGGAAAATTCCAGTAAGGTAATAAGGTGTAGATGTGACGACACCGCTTATTGATGCTTGTACGCCAACGTAAAATGATAGCGTTCCCCTATAACTGAGCTCGATAAATGCTGAACCTGCATCTACATTGAAGTAAATGGTTGACGAGTCAATAGAACTGTCACCGGCGTTGTTCAGGAATATACCGGCGCAAGGCTGTCCGAAATATTCCAGAG
>CAIYJV010000417.1 GCA_903926605.1 uncultured Bacteroidota bacterium | reverse complement strand
GCATTTAAGCAATTCACGTGAAATGTGTTATTTGCAACCGCTCCAAGATTAAAACCAAACATCCCGGCATAAGTACATCCATTATCATTATTCCCACTTCCACCCAAAATGGAGGAATAGGCGGTGGTGCGGGTATTTCGCGAAAGTCCGGTAAACATGGGGTAACTCGCCCAGGGTTTATTCTGTATTTTCATCTATACAAATATATGCATTTTGTGGTTGGACTTTGCAAAGGGTAGGATTAATAACATCCCCCTGGCCCCCTTCGAAGGGGGAATTTTCCCGTTGGGTGGAAATGTTCGAGTAAAAACATCCCCCTGGCCCCCTTCGAAGGGGGAATTTTCCCGGTGGGTGGAAATGTTTGGGTATAATACATCCCCCTGGCCCCCTTCGAAGGGGGATTTGCTTCGAACGGGGAAACGCCCAAACACAAAGCAGCCGGTCCCAAAAGAGACCGGCTGCTTTACAAGCTAATGATGTACCTAGATTACCAAACTCTTGCGCGCTGTGCCTCGGGGCGATAAAGCGAATCGGTTGGTTTGATGTCGAATGCCTTGTACCATGCTTCCATATTGCTGATGGGCACATTGCAACGGAGCGAACTTGGTGAGTGCGGGTCGGTCTTAAGGCGTGACGCCAGTTCTTCCGGACGGGTGTTTGCACGCCATACCTGTGCCCAGCTCAGGAAGAAACGCTGATCGGGTGTGAAGCCGTCAATTTTCTCATTGCCCTTGCCCTGCTTGGTTTTCTTGAATGCCTCGTATGCAATGTTGATACCACCCAGATCGGCCAGATTCTCACCTTCAGTAAGACTACCATTTGCATGCAGTGTATCTATTACAACGATCTTGTTAAATTGGTCTACCACTATGTCGGCTTTCTTCACAAAGTTGGCAGAGTCTTCTGATGTCCACCAGTTAGACAGATTTCCTTCTGCATTGTACAAACGGCCCTGGTCATCGAAACCATGGGTCATCTCATGGCCGATCACACAGCCAATGCCACCATAATTCACAGCATCGTCTGCTGCTTCGTCAAAGAATGGATACTGGAGAATACCTGCAGGGAATACGATCTCGTTGAACGCAGGATTGTAATATGCATTTACAGTGGGAGGTGTCATGCCCCATTCAGAGCGTTCTACCGGACGACCCAGCTTATTAAGATCAAAGTTGTATTGCCACTTTGCAGAAGCCATTACATTTTTCACATAGTCGTTACCTACAATAGTGAGAGCGCCATAGTCTTTCCAATGGTCAGGATAACCGATTTTCTTCATAAAGGCATTCAACTTTTCCTGAGCCCTTTTCTTGGTCACGTCGCTCATCCAGTCCAGATGCGTGATGCGCTCAGAATAAGTGGCCTGAAGGTTGTTCACCAGTTCCAGCATACGCTGTTTGGCAGTAGGTTTAAAATACTTGTCTACATAAAGCTGGCCCAAAACTTCGCCTATGCTGCGGTCTATCACCTGCAATACGCGTTTCCAACGTGGCTTTTGCTCTTCCTGTCCGCGAAGTGTAGTTCCGTAAAACTCGAAGCGGGTACGGTCGAAAGCACTGGGCAGGAACGGAGCCATATCATTTACCACATGATATTTCAGGTACTTTTTCCAGGTTGCTACCGGCGTGGTCTTCAACGCAACAGCGATAACTTTGTAAAACTCTGGCTGATTCAGAATTACCGTATCCTGATCTTTTACTTTCAGGTCGGTAAGCAGCTTGCCCCAGTTGAGTCTGGGCGTAAGCTTGTTCAGTGCCGCAACGCTATACTTATTATATTGTTTGTTGGGGTCTCTCATTTCTACGCGGGTCATAGATGCTTTTGCAAGCATTTCTTCCAGCGCATAGATATCGGCGGCATCTTTTACTGCGGTAATACTGTCGTCGCCCATCAGCTTCAGCATCTTGGGTATATACAGTTTGTAAGCGTTACGAACCTTGGCCGTACGCTCGTCATTGTCAAAATAATATTCTCTCGATGGCATACCCAATCCGCCCTGTGCGAACTGGCAGATCTCCTTCGACACATTTTTGTCGTCGGGACTGATACCAAATCCGAAAAGCAGATCCATACCTTCGGTGTGCTCGAAAGCGATCTCTTCTATAAGACTGGTGGTATCACGGAGGTTATCAATACGCGTAAACACAGCATGAAGCGGTTCCAGGCCCACTTTTTCGATGGTAGCGCTGTCCATACCGGTACGATAAAAATCGCCGATTTTCTGCATGGCTGTACCTGCCGGTGCATTTTTCACACCAGCTGCCGAGTCCAGCAACGTATGCAAAGCTTTGTTGTTGTTTTCGTTCAGCTCGTTAAAGCTTCCCCAGCGCGTTTCGGATTTGGGTATGGGGTTGGTCTTCAACCAGCCTCCTCCAGAGTAGAGGAAAAAGTTGTTCCCCGGCTTTACCGTGGTATCCATATTGGCACGGTCCAGCAAGTTCTTGAAACCGCCGCTGTTACCGCCTCCCGCACCTTGTTTGCAGGAAGTTATACCGCCAAGCAGGGCCGCGCCTGCAAGAACTGCGTATTTTAATTTCATAACAAATAAATTTAAATATTTTTAGTGGGCAAATGTACAAATTTTTGTACTTATATCCTAATAGACGAAGTAGTGGCAATTCTGTAACAGCAGAATTAAATAATTTTTTACCTCATACAGCAACCGCAACTTCGGCCATGTGCGCCAGCGAATATTCCAGCAACCTTTTACGTGCCGGAACGAAACAAGATTCAAACCCGCTATCAAGTATCTCAAACTCTTTTAGCTCGTCATAGAGTTTTGCAAATTCTTCTACAGACTCCGCTTTGTCGAAAAAAGCCTTATTAAGCACATAAACTTTGAGCACGTCATCCAGCAAACCCGCCACTTCTACCTCGCCTAGCCGGGTGAATCCTCCAATAAGATCAGGCAACAAAGACACATAGCCATTGTTCAGAAACTGGATAAACCCACCCTGTGCTGTCTGCATACGCAAATAATCTAATGCCAGCAGCATTTGCTGGGTAAACGACATCTCGTCATACAATTCAAAGCTGCCATGCCGGTAGAGTGCCTCGTGCAATGGTTCGACCAAAAAGAGGAAAAGAGTCTCCGGGTCGCCAATGGCTACCAATTCTTCAAACCGGGCACGGTCTACCTTTATGGAAATTGGTCCTGCCATAGTTAAGGGCTGGCAAATTACAATATTTCCCCACTCTTTCCTTCCTGTCACTTGTATTAATTGAATTCGGTGTTCTGTACTACCTTTGCGGTTTCTATGAATAGTTATTTTCAAAAGGTACCCCTGCGTTACAGGCAGATCATCTTTTTAGTGTTGCTCGTTATTTGCATCATTTTCCCGATGGAATCCGCTCCGTCTTGGGCCTTTTATATCAATGCACCAGTAGCACTTTTGCTCGGCATTGTGGTAGCCCTGACCATGGGCAATCCATATATAAAAAAGAACAAAAAAGCCACTACCCTATTGCTCCAGGTATCTGTGGTATGCCTGGGTTTTCACCTGGACCTGCAACATGCCATGCAGGCCGGCAAGCAAGGCTTCTTTTTCACAGTCAGCACCATTATCCTCACACTGGTTGTGGGCTATTTTCTGGGCCGTTTGCTGAAGATAGACAAAAAGATATCTTTCCTCATTTCAAACGGCACTGCCATTTGCGGAGGTAGCGCCATTGCGGCCGTTGCACCCATTGTTCACGCCGACGACCATGAGATAAGCGTATCTCTGGGCACCATTTTCATCCTCAATTCTCTGGCCCTTGTTATTTTCCCGGCCATCGGCCATTATTTTGCCATGTCTGCAGAGCAGTTCGGCACTTGGTGCGCTATTGCCATACACGACACCAGCTCTGTAGTAGGCGCAGCCACCAATTATAAAGACGCACTGAATCACGAAGCCCTGCCAATAGCCACAACAGTGAAATTGGAACGAGCCCTGTGGATAATCCCCATTTCCCTGATCACCGCCTGGTACTATAAAAGTTCGGGCAAAGTAAAGATCCCCTACTTCATCCTGTATTTTGTCATAGCAATCCTGGTTTCCAATTATGTGCCTATGGCCTGGAAGATCGCCGGCAAAACACCCTATGAATATGTATATCTTTTTGGGCGTAAGGGACTCATTGTTACGCTGTTCCTTATTGGCTCCGGACTTTCGGTAAGCACCATAAAACAAGTTGGGTTCAGACCCATTTTGCAGGGTGTACTGCTCTGGATCATGATCAGCAGCGTTTCACTTTTGGTCATCCGTTTGGTAATTGCCTGATAGTTTTCGGATTATCGGGGATTGCCACACAATAACGTCCAGATATAATCGTTTTTTGCGTTAACCAAATTCTCTGTCGTATGATCAGAAATAATCAAAGTTTACTTTTCCTGGCGGCGTTCTGTTTGGTTTTGATCTCAGTAGCTTCCTGTCGTAAAACAAACAACTCCTCACCCCAAATTTCCGGAGACTACTTGATAGTGGGTTCAGCCGGCGGTTTTACAGCCCCGGCAGCAAAGACTACTTTCTACCTGCTGCACAACGGGCAACTATGGTCTGACACTACAGTGAGCTCCGGCGACCCACCTACCGAAGTCAGTAAATTTCAATTTAACATCTTGCATCCGGCCGCCGGGTACGATTCTGTAAAAAATGTGCTCCATCAGGTGCCCGTAGAACTCCTCAGCCGGAACGGCCAGAGTATAGGCGGCATTTTTCCCGATGCCGGGTATCTGGATGTGATCACAGTGATCAATGGCATTTGCTACAACTGGAATTTTCAGGCCGACCAAAGCGGGTCCAGCATGGCAGTTCAGGCCTTCGTAGACAGCCTGCAGCGGATACGATGACCCGTTCCGTTGCCTTCATACTTCGGTAGCAAATCTCTTTAGTATTAACTTTGCACCGGAATCGTCTGCCCGGCGCTTCCGGTGCATTATTATGATCTGGAGAATTAGAACGGTAATACTGTGTGTGATCGGGTCCATGATCCTGTTTCCTGCAAAGGCCCACGCCCAGTTCTGGAAACGAAAGAAGCACCACCGTACAGGAACGGTACAAACGGCCGTGGATTCTGCCTCAGCCAACGATCTGCCCTGGCACAATGACGAAACAGCAAGGTCCCGGCGCCATGAACGCAAGGAGCGTGAGCGTGAGTTGAGAAAAGCGAGGAAACACCGGCAGCCCGGAGACACCGCGCATGGACATCGCAAAAAGAAACTGCCTCAAACCATAGCCTATCCAGCTACATTAAAAAAGGCGCATTACCGAATAGACGTGGTGGCCGCTGTATACCTCAACGAAATAACAAAAGTACACGGCCCGCATGGTATCATGCGCATTCCCGACAAGGCGATAGCCGGATTGGGTTTCTATCAGGGTGTACGCCTGGCGGCAGACAGCCTACGCAAAGCCGGTACTCCGGTAAGTGTATTCATACACGACATC
>CAIYJV010000416.1 GCA_903926605.1 uncultured Bacteroidota bacterium | reverse complement strand
TGTAGTACACAAACTGAAACTCGAAAAAAATGAAACCCTTTACTCTCAACATTTTACAGACTCTTAGCTGCAATGTGGGTTAGATGCAAAAATTAATCCAAGAATTACCATGTCAGAATTTTCAATTGGATTGATCTTTTTTACTCTCCATATTTGTAAACCTTGACTAGTAAATCCCATGCATTGGGCTTCAAGTTTGCCATTAATCAACATGTCATAGTGTTCTTCTATGACATGCTTGGCACATAATGCAATGCCTGGACCAATCAAAACACCCGATCCCAGAATTTTATGTGTCTTGGAATTTGCAAAAGAAATTGAAAGTAGGGTTCCCTCATAAACCTCCCAATTACTTAAAGACATAATGCTCAGTTCTTTTTCGCCGAGATAAGGCGAAAATTGAATTGCATTAAATTTCAATGTATCGCCGATTTGTGGGTTTGCTGTAGGATCTGAGGTTAACACACCGTGAGATTTTTCCATAATGACGTTTAAAATTCTGGTGAAATATACAAAAGTATTAACTTTATGTAAATAAACTGTCATGAATTATAACGACAATTACAGTTCACTAAAGAGTTTCTATGCTGAAATTGGAATAAGTGAGCACTTTGAAAAAGATAACGATTATTTGAAAGGCGCATTCGAAGGCATTCAACATCTTTGGTTGCAAAATTTTGAAAAAGTCGATAGTGTCAAGTGTATCATGATTGGAGAAGCTCCTCTGTGGGGAAATGATAAGAGTTATATCTACAATCCAGAAACAGTTAACTCTCAATTTTTCTATCGTGAGGATTTAGCTTGTCTTGTAACAGAGAATTGTCAATTAGAAGATAAAACCCAATTTTTGGAACGATTGAATGAGCTTGGAATCGTCATCGTTGACATTTCTCCATTTGCTCTTAATCCTGAGAATACTGAAATAAACTATAGAATCCTTGGGAGAGGGGCGTATAAGTCTCTTATACAACTGAGCAGTCCAAATTACTTTGAAAAGAAATTAGATTGGGTTGCGAAAAAGAGTGTACCGAATGTCAAAGTTGTTTTTCGATATAAAAGAGTCAAAGACCTCTTTCAAAAAATTGTTGGACCAATGCTAGTTGCGAGAAAAATATCTACTGTCGATGAAATACATCATGTTTCGCAAAGAGGAGGAGGTATTGATCGAAGAAAATTGAAATCACTATTCGGGAATTAGCCCAAAGGGACTCTTCAAACGACAAAACCCACGCTCCGCGTGGGTTTTGTCGTTTCTGCGGAGAGAGAGGGATTCGAACCCCCGAACCTGTTACAGTTAACGGTTTTCAAGACCGCCGCGTTCGACCGCTCTGCCATCTCTCCGGGGTCAAAATTATACTAACTATCGGACTTTCAAAAGTTTTTTTCGAAAATTTTCCGAATAGCTTTTCTCGTAATGCGAGGATGGGCGCTGGTTGCATGCGTTTTGTGCTTTTTTTAATTGCCTGTGCATTGATATAGTAGTAGCTTTGCAACCATTATTTTTTTAGATAGTATGCACAATCACCATCGCCACCACGAGCATCATCAGCATCATCACCCGGCTCCGTCTGAGGTAGCAGGTGGCATATTTGTTATTGGTATCGTGCTCAATGCGCTTTATGTGGTGGTGCAGGTGATCACGGGCTTTTATACGCATTCTATGGCCATGCTGGCCGACGCTGGCCACAACCTGAGCGATGTGGCCGCATTGGCTTTGTCTTATATGGCTTTCAGGTGGGCCAAGGTAAAGGGTAACCAGAACTACACTTATGGTTATAAAAAATCTACTATTCTGGCGGCCCTGGCCAATGCAGCGGTTTTGCTGGTCACCATTGGTGTTCTGGGCTATGAGTCGGCCGCAAGGTTGTTCCGGCCTACGCCGGTAGAGGGCGGTTCCGTGGCTATTGTAGCAGGTATAGGTATTGTCATTAATCTGGCGTCGGCCATGTTGTTCTTCAAAGACAAAGATCATGACCTCAATACCAAGGGCGCTTTTCTGCATTTGCTTACAGATGCACTGGTATCGCTGGCCGTGGTAATAGCGGGACTTGTGATAAAGTATACAGGCTGGTATTGGGTAGATGGTGCTATAAGTCTGGTGGTGCTGATCGTGATACTGGTGGGCACCTGGTCTTTGCTTACAGGTAGTCTGAGGCTGTCGCTGGATGCGGTGCCACATGCGGTGGATCTGGGCGATGTGGAGCATGCGATGCTGGCTGTGAAGGGCGTGATCAGCATGCATCACTTACACGTATGGGCAATGAGTACTACACAGAATGCGCTGACTGTCCACATAGTGGTGGACGATACCCTGTCTTTTGACGAAAAAATGGAGGTCATTCATCTCATAAAACATGATCTTGAACACCATAATGTCACGCATGCGACTATAGAGCTGGAGTCACAGCATATGCCGTGCCATGACGAAGACTGCTAACGATGTTGCCTTTGCCGATGTGGAATTACCGCTGAACAAGTGGTTTTTGTGATCAGGGCACAGGTTTGAATTCATCATATTCTGAGTGGTCTTTCGCGTAATTGTCATTGCGCAGTCTGTTGCCAAATACCAGATTCATTCCTGCATTCAGATTGGCGTTCTTGCTGTCGAGCGGTATCACTGCGGCATACCAGTTGTCGGTGACCACATAAAACTGCATATTGAGGAACTGCATGGTAATGGCACCACCCAGGTTGAAGGTGGAATAAGATTTGAGTGTATAGGTGAGCGTCCCGATAAAGTGCTTTCCCAGCTTAAGCTGGTATGCAAGCGTACCTGCGTAGAGGTATTCGCTATTGAACCGGCGTGCGGTGACTTCTACACCCAGCATATGGTGCTTGACCTGAAAATTGGCCATGGCATACATATCGTAGGGTAGAACTGTAGTGTAGGCGTTGGCATCTTCCTTGAACTTCACAAACTTACTGATCGAGTCTTTGAGCGTTTGTGAAGAAACTGAGTTTGAATCTCCCTGAAAGTAATTGCTGATCTGCATGCCGCTGAATGTAAAGGACTGATTGTTTGCGGTGTAGTTATGTACTCGGCCACTCCAGTGAATAGACCCCAGGTTATTGACGCCCGCGGCAAAGCTTATTTTGTCATTCAGCGCATAGCGGGCAGACAGGTCTACAGCATGGCCAATGTTTTGTGTGCTGAAAATATAGTCCGTGGACTTTGTGGGGTTGCTGAAGTAACCACCCGAGGCCTTGTCGGTACTGTCTTCGATCCCGCTCATTTTTACACTCACATTGGCTACGGCGGTCATTTGGTAAAAATTGTTGGGGTCTGTTTTCAAGGTCAGACTGGTTTGTTCCGTATGGATATTGGTTTTGCCGACAAGGATCTTAGGGTTGATGCCAAATGTCCATTTTTTATAGTTATAAGCCATGTGAAACGCAAATTCCCTATACCAGGAAGCATCTACGCCAAAGTTGCCTATCTGTACTGCCTGCCCCAGCGTAGGGCCGTTGCCATACCAGAAAAATTTGAAAAATTCCTGCGGATATGTAAAATTGAAATTCACTTTGTCTGAAATAGAGATGCCACCAGAAAAATGATTGCGGGCTACGTTGAGCGAAAACAGATCGGCGGATGCGCCCACGCTCACATAATTCAGCGCTTTGAGGTTGTTGAAGATATGCCCCATATTCACCGACTGTGCGGTGTCGCCTACGTTGTGAAACACATTGTGGAATGTGAATCCGGAATTGTACACATAAAACGAAAAGCCGGAGATCACGGGCAGCCCGATAGACACTTTGTTCTCAGGCATGTTGGTTGCGTTGTACCATTGCGACTGCTCCAGCTGGGGTACGAATCTCAATGTATAGTTGTCCTGCGCGCGTACTATCGTAGGCAGGAACAAAAGCAGGAAAGCCAGGTTCTTTGTCATCGTGCGCGGGTTTTAAAGTGAATAATTAAGCGTGAACCTGAATGCTGTTTTTACGTCGAGATGGTCGGTGGCGTGCAATTGTATCATACCCGTACCACTGGTGAACAGATTGCCGCGCACCAGACCGTGCCGCACCCTGCTGGCCATTTTGCTATAACGGGTTTGTTCCATCACAAAGTTGCTTGTAGATATGTTGGGTGCGGACACTTCACCCACGCTGTTTACCGTGGCAGGACCAATCAGGAAGCTGCCCGGTGATGACAATGTGACCAGTGAGTCGAGTACCACATAGTTGCTGTCGGTAAAATAGAGCTGGACGTTGGCATAGACCGGAAATGAGTTGGTGACCTGTACCTGAAATTGCGCATAGGTGAGTAGTGCGGTATCGGGAGGCATCTGCATCATTATGGTGTCTTGCATGGCCAGTTGTACGATCTGGAAACAGGCAGGCAGTTCGGCATTTATGGTGAAATTAATGGAACTGGTGTCTGTGATAAAATTGTAGGTTGTAGCAGGAGTGGGGTTGAGTGCGAAATGGCCATTGTAAACCACATAGTTGGGTACCGGGCTAAGAATGTTGCGCAGGGTACTGTTGGTACTATCCAGCGTGTAGGTGCTTTGCACTGCAGCCTGTCCAAGGCTAGTTTCTCCTGCGATAGAAATAGCGGGTATGGTTATGTCGTTTATGGTGTTGGTAGCAGTGTTGTAGCCATACAGACTGTCGAAACCAGCAGAGACCGTCATGCCGAAAGAACTGGTGAAATTAATGTGCAGCATTGGGTTTTGCAGCCTTATATTGGCAGCAATTGACTTGTTGAGTACGCCCACATTTATGGAGTCGCTGGGAATCGGAACTGAATAGCTGCCAAGAAATCCATCTATATAGCTGTATTTCAGTCCTGTAAAATCTATGTTAGCAGAGATGCCCGCCGATGCATCAATGGGTTGTCCCGTGCCCGTAAGCATAAAAACAACCTTGTAGGCCATGTAGTTTCTGGTAGTCCCACCGTTGGTCATGTCTATCGTATAGCCCGAAAGGTCAGCGTTTACCGTGTTGGTGGTATTGGGATAACTGATGAAAACCGGTACAGACAAAGGGCCGGCACCATTGGTAATGCCGGGAAAAATAAGTCGCAGACTCAGGTTCTGGTTAAACGAAGAAATAAGGC
>CAIYJV010000415.1 GCA_903926605.1 uncultured Bacteroidota bacterium | reverse complement strand
TCTACGAAGAAACTCCCATCTTGTAAGCCGCCTTGATCTTCAGGTCGTGGTGGCAAAGGATAAAAAATCAGGCTTTAGTCGAATCTATGTATCAAAGCCCTTGGTCAGCAAATGTTTAAGTTACTTGATGTGGTAAGTATAAGATAACACCAGCGAATAGGAATCGTACTGATAGGTTGCGTTATGGCTGAAATCGGGAATAACGCCCAATACATTGGTGTTATCGAGCGGATGGGCAATGTTGGCCAGGGGTGTAAACGACTTGTTGGTACCATAGGTATAGGTTACACCCAAATGCATATCAGACTTTCTGTTCTTTTTGATCAGCCCGATATTGAAATGATATAGGTTTATGTCAGAAAAACTAAGTTTCTGCCCCGCAGGATGCAGCGAATCTACAAACCGGTATTCCCAGAAATCGTTCGTTACTTTTTTATACGAGCTGTAGTCAGTTCTGAAACTGACCAGTGCGAAAATTTTCTTATCCAGCCGTTGCTTCACCGAGATGGCAAAGTTGGTCACCGCACGTGCAGACTCCACCAGTTCCAAAGTGTTCTGACTGTTCAGAGGACTCCAATTAATTTTTGTACCCGTAGAATTCTGCCAGGAAGGCCGTAAAAAGTTGGCGCTGCCGGGGGTAGCTGCATTATAGGGCGCCAGTGGTGCAAAATACTCTGCCGTCACCGCGATATTGGTATTGGCAATGGTATAGTCCACACCCAGACTGGCACTCATAGGCGATACCAAACGGGTTTTTATGTTGCGCTGGCGGTCGTTCAGCGAAAAAGCATACGAATACACATTGCCGGTACTGCTGTTGGTATCAGCGTATCCGCCACTATAAAAAATATCACGGGCTATACTGGACCGTCCGCCAAAGTTGATGCTCTGCGTGGTTAAGTTGCAACCCAGTTTCAGATTGCCAAAATCCAGCGCCACGGCCAACTTCACATACGTCCGGATGTTGTAGAAATAAATATTTTCATTGTCACTAAGCCCCACCGAATTAATGCCTACACCGTTGTTGCCCTGATACTTGTTGAACAGATTGGAGCTCGTGTCTGGAAATGCCTTGGCCACAAAAGACTGCGCATAGCTCTGTGTACGATATGCCACGACCGGCGTTATACCCACGGCCAGATGATCGCTTATCTTGTAGGAATAGCCAAGTCCGAAACACAGCTCGTTCATGGACGTTTGCAACGTATAATCGCCAATATAGGCCACCTGCGAATGGGGTGGGTCATAATAATTGTCGCTGCCCAGAATATGAGGGTTGTTGTCAAAAATGCCGGCGTCCTTAAAACCATCGAAGCGATAAGAAAAACTGTTGGAAGTCTGATTTTTAGTGAATAGCATATAGCCAAAAGTAGATCTGGACAACTTGTGGGTCTTGTAAATTCCGCTCACCGAAATAAGGGGTATGACCTGAAACTGCTCCGATAACAGGTCTATGCCCGCGCCACCACCGTTTCTGATGGTAGCATACTCCAGCTGATAGCTGGCGGCGCTTACCGAGATGGTGTTGCTGTCTATATACGAGAGCGCTGCAGGATTGTAATACACCGCACTGTTAGATCGTATGCCACCCACCACCGCGCCGCCCATAAGTGCAGTACCCGGCATCTGGTTCCAGTAGTTATTATCCTGACCCCAAACCCGCAACACCCCACAAAGACATGCCATCAACAGCCAATACCTCATTTGTATATCAAAACGATTTCCAAACGAAAATAGTCGAGATTTCGTAATAAATGTATTTATTTCAATGCTGTTTCGAACGGCGTTTCGTGAGTTACCCCGAACAAGCGAGCAGCTTTAAGGTCATTTCAATCCAGTCCGTCCAGTATTTCCCACAACCGTTCTCTGCTTACCGGTTTCACCAGATATCCCGAAACGACGGGTGATTTTATGCCAAGCGCATTATCAGTAGGTGCGAGCGATGAAGTTGTAATATACAAAGGCATTCTCTTTGGGCTCTTTAATGAAAGAGGCTCGAATTCATTCAGGAAAACCCATCCGTCAGTTACAGGCATATCCAGATCCAGAAAAATTATATCTGGAAGCTCTTCCGGACATTCGACGTTTTTGGTAAAAAATTCCAGAGCTGTTTCACCATCATAAAATTCAATGTATTCAACCAGACGACCGGTCAGCTTTCCGGTCATCTCCATTATTTTCACGAATAATTTGTCATCGTCAATAATCGCAATTTTCATCGTAGTATTTCATTTTTTTAGCCAATCCAATTGTTTCGTTTTCCAGATATACCCGACCGACCAAGCCCCGGTTTATATCCACTTTGCCAGTGCCTACATGACAGACAGAAAAAATCTTTCCCCGAGCCGCCTTTATAGGAGAGGTAGGGTAATTTTAAAAGTTGTGCCATTGTTGACCTCCGAATTCATAGATATTGAGCCACCTATTACTTCCACCTGGGTTTTTACCATATAAAGTCCCATGCCTTTCCCCTCCGTGTGTCTGTGAAATCGCTTGTACAGCCCGAAAACATTTCCTGAATGTGCTTTCAAATCAATGCCAAGGCCATTGTCCTTGAAGATCAATTCAACTTGCCGCTCGTCCTTTCTGCTTGAAATAACGATTACTGGTGTTATGTCGGGGCGGCGGTATTTAATACTGTTGGAGATCAGGTTATAAAAAATACTCTCCAGAAATCCTTTGGCAGCAAAAATCGACGGGCAACTGGAAAAATAGGTCAGTACCTGCGTCTTACTTTCTGCCAAAAGTTCTTCAGATGTACTTTTTGCATTCTCGACCATTTCCTGAAAATAAACCACTTCCTTTTTGCCGTCAGCCTGAGCACGAACCTGAAGTATGTGGCTCAGATCCTTGACCATTTTATCGAGTTTGCCTACAGACTTTGCCATTCCGGCGACAATTTCTTCATTTTCCGTCTTTCCCAGTTCGGGTTGAGAGATCAACTCAACGAGTCCGAGTAGATTAGCGATAGGCGAACGCAGATTGTGCGATACGATATAGGAAAACTGCTCCAGATCAACGTTGCGTTCTCTCAATTTCTGTATGACGGCATCTCTTTGCAGTTCCGCTTCTTTACGCTCGGTGATATCCATGATCGTTCCGACCATCTTCGTGACCTTGCCACTGCTGTCTTTCTTCAGATTGCCAAATCCGATCACCCATCGGTACTGCCCGTCATCTTTTCGGATAATCTTATATTCCCGGTTAAAACCGCCGTGATTTTTCAGGACGTCTGTCTGAAAATATTCGTCCATTGCAGTGCGGCTGTCGGGGTGGACGATAGATAGCCAGGTCGCATAGGTTTTTTCAAATTTCGGAGGTAGACCGAAAATGGAATCCAGAATATCGCTGCTTACCCATTTGTCTTCGACCAAGTCAAAAGAATAGGAGCCTATGTGGGCGATACCCTGAACTTCTTTTAGAAATCGTTCATTGGCCGCCAGCGACTCTTCTGTTTGTTTACGCATCAGGGTACTGCCTATCGCGAGGCTAAGATCCTCAAAAAAGTGAATGATATCTTCGGTAAATGAGTTTACTTTTTTGTCGTTGAGTTGCAATGTGCCGATAATCTTTCCATGAGACCGGATAGGAATGATGGCAAATGAACCAAAGCCCTTTAAAATACAAGTGTTTCTTGGATGGATCCTGGGATCCTGGTATTCAGGAATTTCTAAAAATGGATAAGAGTTATTGGTCCAGAAACTTCCGGACTCCGTGATAAAGGGGCTTTCATGGCTTACCTCACCGGATATGACCATTCCGCAGGTACATTCCAGATTCGGTTTATTATGTTCGGCTGAACAGTCCTTCCAGTTTCTGCTTTTTGAGGTGATTGAATTTTCCGTCACCAGAAAATCCTTTGGAAATCCCTTCTGTGCGAAATACGGAAAATCTTCGCCGTCCTGTAAACGCATGCCAACCGCCGAATATCCGGTTTCTTCCTTGATAAGACGAATGACACTTTCAATCATTT
>CAIYJV010000414.1 GCA_903926605.1 uncultured Bacteroidota bacterium | reverse complement strand
GTGGAAAAATATTTTTTCCATTTTATTTGGAATATTCAATTTTTTAGACAATTTTTGTGTCGTCAAAGGGATTAATATTCAAATTTTAAAACGAAACGAAGGATACAAATACAAAGAATTTACGAATTTCTTGACATTTCTACCCGAATTCGCTTATCTTAAAATAAAATTATTAAATATCACCCACCGACAAAGACCGCTTTTTTAGGTTATTTTTGGAAAACAACAAATCGTAAAAAACAACTCAATATATGGCAGACGACAAATTAAAAGTGCTGAAACTGGCGCTGGACAAAATTGAAAAAGATTATGGCAAGGGATCTGTGATGCTGCTTGGCGAAAAGCAGAAAGAGAAAATGGAAGTGATCAGCACCGGCTCGCTGGGACTGGACATAGCGCTGGGTGTGGGCGGTTTCCCCCGTGGACGTATCATTGAGATCTACGGTCCGGAATCGTCGGGTAAAACCACCATCGCGCTGCACAATATTGCCGAGGCGCAGAAGCTGGGTGGTATTTGCGCCATAATAGATGCGGAACATGCGTTTGACGCCAACTATGCCCGCAAGCTGGGAGTAGATGTGGACAACCTGATCATCTCTCAGCCGGACTATGGCGAACAAGGCCTGGAAATAGCCGACAGGCTGATATCCTCGGGAGCGGTAGACGTAGTGGTGATAGACTCGGTAGCGGCACTGGTGCCCAAGGGAGAACTGGAAGGCGAAATGGGCGAAAGCAAGATGGGCCTGCAGGCACGCCTTATGAGCCAGGCACTGCGCAAGCTTACGGCCACGATAAACCGTACCGGCTGCTGCTGCATATTCATCAACCAGCTGCGTGAAAAAATAGGTGTCATGTTCGGCAATCCGGAAACCACTACGGGTGGTAATGCGCTGAAGTTCTATGCTTCGGTCCGACTGGACATCAGGCGTATCAGCCAGATCAAGGACGGAGATGTGGCCAGCGGTAACCGTGTAAGGGTGAAAGTGGTGAAGAACAAGGTAGCGCCCCCCTTCCGCCAGGTGGAATTTGATATGATCTTCGGCGAAGGCATCAGCAAAGTGGGTGAAATAATAGACATGGGCGTAGAGCTGGGATTACTGCAGAAAAGCGGTTCCTGGTTTGCTTATGGCGATAGCAAAATAGGTCAGGGACGTGATGCTGTAAAGCAGTTCCTGGCAGACAATCCGGAAATGATGGATTCGCTGGAAGCTAGCATACGTGCGTCTTTACAGGCAGACCAATAATAAAATAGTTGTGAATTAAGGGTTAGTAAAAGCAGAAGGCCGGGGTATCCCGGCTTTCTTACTTATTGTAAAACGTCATTGCTTTGGAGATGCCCTGCGACACAATGCACTCTATGGCTTCTACGGCCTTCAGCAAGGTGTCTTTTACTACCGGCACCTCGTTTACGGTCCATCTGCCCAATACGAATTCTACCTGCCTGCCCTTGGGGAAATTATTACCGATACCGAAGCGCAAACGCGGGTACTGGTCGGTAGTGAGCGTTTCCTGAATACTCTTAAGTCCGTTGTGACCGGCAGCGCTGCCACCCGCCCTGATACGCAGTGTGGCCAGCGGCAGCGCCAGATCATCCACTATCACCAGCACATTTTCCAGCGTTATCTTTTCTTTGTCCATCCAGTATTTCACAGCCTTGCCACTCAGGTTCATGTAGGTGGTGGGCTTGATGACAATAAAGGACTTGCCCTTCCACTTTACTTCAGACACAAAAGCGTGCCGGTCCAGCCGGTAGTTGCCACCGTTTTTCAGCACCAGCGTATCGGCCACTTCAAACCCAATGTTATGCCGGGTGGAATCGTATTCCGCCCCAATATTACCAAGTCCGACGATGAGGTATTTCATTCAAACAATTTTTTATCCTTTATGCCCGTACCGGAACACCCGGCTTGCCACCTGCCACAACGGAGGTGGAATGGCAAAACACCACCACTAATATCGGTGGCACAGCGCCAAAAATACATCTGCTTTTGGAATAGCCCAACAAACGGAATCAGTACACTAAAGTAAAAGAAAGGAAAACCTACTGAAGCGAATTGGCCAGGTAGTTGTTGAAGTCGAATTTAAGCCTGTTAAATTCACGCTCCATTTGTTGCATATCATCGCGCAACTTATTCTGGTTGTTGATGATCTTATGATTTACGACTGCATCGTTGGGGTTTTTGATGCTCTCTATCAGATCGTCCTGAATTGCGATATCGTACCTCAGTATCGAGATCACGGCATCTTTATCTACAAATCTATTCTGAAAATTCTCCAGGTCGGCCAGAAAAGCATTGTTGATGTTGGTTTTGGCTATCTGAGCAATCCTGTTTTTTAAGTAAATGTTTTCCTGCTGGAAATAATCCAGTGTCCTAAGCCATGTTTCATTCTCATGCTTATACTGTATGTACCGATTATTTACCATATTATCCAAAAACATCACTCATTAACCAGGTTAAAAACTATTTTATCTATGCGCTATAAATACAGGCACATAGTGCTCTTCCACTACCGTACTCACGAAACTCTTTTTCATCATTTCACTGATAAATGACCTTGAATATGCGCCAGCTATCACCATCGGGTTGCGGTTGTCCATAACCCAGGAATCGAAATATTTCTTCGGGTCGGCCACCAGCGAATGAACCGTCAGGTTTGGAAAATGCCTGTTGATCATTTCTTCGGCATAATCCCAGTCGGGCATTTGCTCCTTCACGCCTGCATGCACCAAAATGGTCTTAAGACCCGTAAGCTGCGGGAACAGACCCGAAAACTGCCTGATGGCATATGCCGAGGCAGGGCTGCCATCGAACGCAATGACCAGTGTCTCCGGAAATTCGAAACGCTCGGGCACCAGCACTACGGGGCATTCTGACTGGTGCAGTACGTGTAGCAGGTATTCGTGCTGACGCTCTGTACCGAGATTAGTATAAAACTTTTCACTGCTCAGCACCAGAAGGTCGGCGTAACGGCTTTCCTTCCTGATCTCGTTCACCACATTCTCAACAGGCGTGTAATGCGTCCTGAACTCCAGACCCGCTTTGTCGCAATGCGCCTCAAACAATTTTATACTCGCCTTGGTCTGGTTCTCTACATCATTGGTCATCTCAGGAAGAAAGACCGGGCCCGTCATACCACCGAACGAATACAGCAGTTCTGTAAACTCTACCGAAGGCAAAAAAAGCCCCACGACCAGAACGGGATCAATCTCGTTCATCCTCCGGATAAACTCAAAAGCACCCTCCGAGAAATTTTGCCCGTCTATTGCCAGCAGAACTTTTTTCATTTCAGACTTTTTCCGATAACAAAATTATCAAAGCATCAGTCCTTTTTAGATGACGTTCAACAGCGGATGTCATGATAAATGTCAATGCCCGCAGGTCACAAATACAGGCTTTCGAAATATTAAGTTACGCATTAAAATCTGTTTGCTATTTACAGATAAAAGTATATTTGCTTTTATACCAGTCTGCTGTTCAAAAAAAACAACCGTCAAAAACGTGCAGAGCCGGGCGAATGAACATGAATAGCTAATTTCGCGCAATGGAAGCAGGTTCAACACATTCCGGCCGTTTCACACCGCTAGGCTCACCGAATACAAAAGTTTTTCTGGAGGGCCCCCATTCGCGCAAAAAAGAATTTTTATTTCTGCTCGGTGTGGTACGCGAGTTCATAAAAGGATTCAGGAACCTCCATTTTGCAGGCCCATGTGTCACAGTCTTTGGTTCGGCAAGATTTGATGAAGATCACGTTTTTTATAAGGCCGCCCGGCAGATCGGTCAGGAAATAGCGAAAATGGGGTTTACCGTAATGACGGGTGGCGGACCCGGTATAATGGAAGCGGCAAACCGCGGAGCCAAAGAAGCGGGTGGCTATTCTGTAGGTTGCAATATAGTGCTGGCCCACGAACAGCACCCCAACAAATATCTGGACAAATGGGTGGACATCAAGTACTTTTTTGTGCGAAAAGTGCTGCTCACCAAGTATTCCTACGGATTTATTGTAATGCCCGGTGGCTATGGCACCATGGACGAATTCTTTGAATCTTTAGAACTGGTGCAAACCGGCAAGATGAAAAAGGTTCCGGTTGTATTGTTTGGTAAAACATATCATGCGTCACTGTACAGTTTTCTGCAAAAAATGCAGGCTGAGAAAACAATAGCTGGAGAAGACCTTGACCTTTTCCTTTTTACAGATTCGGTGGACGAGACCCGCGAGTACCTGAAAAAGCACGCGATTGAAGGCTTTGGGCTGAAACAACACCGGACGATAAAACCTTTTTCCATACTTGGAGAAATGAACGTGAGCCGAAACCCTGCACCATTGAAATAAGACAAACAGACGTCAGTACTGCCGATTTGTGAAAACATACTATTAATTTTGAAGACAACTTATGATCAAGAAGACAATATTGTGCATACTGCTTGTTTTACCGGCAATGCTGCGGGCCCAACAAAACCTGAAAGACATTACACTGGAAGACCTTTGGCAAAAGAGCACCTTTCGGGTGAAAGACATTCCGGGCTTTAATGCCATGAAGGACGGCAAACGATTTACAAAACTGGAAACAGACAGTGCAGGACAACACATAAGGGTCTATGATCTGGAAAAAGGAAACCTGTTAAATGCGCTCGTAGAAAACAGCAAACTGAATACGGGTGTTGTGCTGCCGAAATTTGACGAATACAGATTCAGCGAAGACGAGACCAAACTGGTGTTGATGGCCGGCGGAGAAAACATATACCGCCGCTCGGTACTGTACCGCACCTATGTGGCCGACCTGAGTACAGGACGCCTAATCACGGTAGACACGACAAAGGTGTTGCACCCCACATTATCGCCGGACGGCAAAAAGATAGCCTGGGTAAAAAACAATGACCTGTGGGTAATGGACTTGTCTGTACAAAGCGTGAACAGGATAACCAATGACGGGCTCCTGAACCATATATCAAACGGAAACTGCGACTGGGTATATGAAGAAGAGTTTGGATTTACGCGGGCATTTGAGTGGTCACCAGACAGCAAATATATTGCCTGGTACAGATTTGACGAGTCTGCGGTACCCGAATACACGATGGCGAAATACAACGGGTTGTACCCGCAGCAATATACCTACAAATACCCCAAGGCCGGAGAAGCAAATTCTATAGTACAGATAAAAACCTGTGAAACGGCAACAGGAAAAATAGCCACCTGCGATGCCGGCCCGGTTACCGACCAATATATACCGAGGATAAAATGGACCCGCGACGCAGCCACGTTATGCATCTACCGCCTGAACCGGCACCAGAACAAACTGGAACTTCTTTTTGCAGATGCCCAGACGGGAGCATCGAAAGTGGTGTATACAGAAGAGAACAAGTGTTATGTGGAAGTGACCGATGAAATAAACTTTTTGCCCGATGGACACAGTATGATTTTGCGCAGTGAAAAAGACGGGCACAGCCACCTGTTCCTGTATGACTGGACGAATGGGAAAAGCACCTGCCTCACTCCGGGAGACCGCGAGGTGGACGCACTGACCGGTGTGGACGAACATAAGAAGCTGGTATTCTACACGGCAACAGGTACAAATCCAATGGAACGCAACCTGTTTGCTACCGACTGGGCGGGGAAAACACAAAAAAACATAACGGACGAAAAAGGCTATCACAGCATTACGAAATGCGAAGGCTTTCACTACTTCGTGGACAAATTCACTACGATCAGTCATGTGCCCGTATATTATCTGCGGGATGCCACCGGGAAAATAATAAGAACGCTGGAAGACAACCATGCACTGGAAATGAAAATGAAGGAATACCGGCTGGGCAGCGCCGGATTTATGAAAGTACCTGGCGCACAAGACGAGCTGAACGCATGGATAATAACACCACCCGACTTTGACAGCAATAAAAAATATCCGGTACTGTTGTATCAATACAGTGGGCCCGGGTCGCAGGAAGTAGCAGACAAATTTCCCTTGGGCAACTATTTCTGGCACCAGATGCTGGCGGAAAAAGGCTATGTGATCGTTTGCGCAGACGGTACGGGAACGGGTTTCAGAGGTGAGGCATTCAAGAAAAAAACCTATTTGCAACTGGGCAAGTATGAAAGTGACGACCAGATAGCTGTGGCAAAATACCTGGGCACACAGCGCTGGGCAGACAAAAACAGAATTGGGATATGGGGCTGGAGCTATGGCGGATTCATGGCCAGCAACTGCATACTGAAGGGCAACGATGTATTTAAGATGGCTATAGCCGTGGCACCTGTGACCAACTGGCGCTACTATGACAATATTTACACCGAACGCTATATGCGGACGCCTCTGGAAAACGCAGCCGGGTATGATGATAATGCCCCGGAAAAAATAGCCGGCCGCCTGAACGGGAAATTCCTGTTCATACATGGTACTGCCGATGACAATGTACATTTCCAAAACTCTGTGATGTTGGCCAACGCGTTGATAAAAGCAGGCAAGGATTACGATAGTGAATACTATCCGGACAAGGCACATGGTATTTCCGGTATGGGAACAAGGTTGCACCTTTACCGCCGCATGACTGATTTTATTCTTCAAAACCTGTAACCTTTTCTGTATACTGCTCTGTCAGAATGAAAATAAAAAAAGCGCATATCCGGAACTTACGACTCGTGAAGGCCATCGTGAACAAGTCTAAGCAAATAAAACTGCCCGGGCTAAAGGGTGCGTCCCTGTTTGACGTGAGTAGGTTTTTTATTCAGGAAGTAAGCGACTCCAATTTACTGGATCGTGCAGACCTCGTAACGTTCAGTTTCATTTTGGCTATTCCGCCTACCTTTCTGTTCCTTTTCTCACTGGTTCCCTTTCTGCATTTGGGCAATTCTGAACAAACCATTCTTAAAACGCTAAAAATGGTTACCCCTAACTACAAAATTTACCAGAACGTAGCCGGGATCATTACAGACTTTATGCACAAACCGCATAATAGTGTATTGTCTTTCGGTCTGGTGCTTACGCTTTACTATGCGTCAAACGGGATGGGCGCATTGATGAAGAGTTTTGACAGAAGCCTCACCCTTTACAGAAAACGTACATTTTTCCAGCGCAAATGGACCGCCATAAAACTGACCCTGATCCTTATGAGTGTACTGTGGGCAACCATTGTGGTGCTGATACTCCAGAACAAAAGCATCAATAAACTATTGCTCGGAATTTTTCACAACGGAACAGCCGTAAAAGTGCTGAGTTATACCATCCTTTTCCTGCTCATGTTTGTGGCAATATCCATCATTTACACCTATGGGCCATCGCTCACGCACCGATTCAAGTTCGTATCGGCCGGATCGGTGTTTGCTACAATCGCCACCATTATCGTCACATCGTTTTTCTTTTTCCTGGTCAACAATTTTCTGAACTACAACAAAGTGTATGGCTCCATAGGCACGCTCATCGCATTCATGGCGTGGCTGTGGTACAATACGCTGATACTACTTGTGGGCTACGACCTGAACGTAAGCATACTGCTGGGGAAACTTTCGCAGGAACAACCTGCCGAAATATTGGAATAACCTGATGCTACAAAATATTTGCGCATGGATACTTAACTTTGCCAAATCTCATGAACCTGACCAGAAACGTATCCATTATTCTGTTTTTCGCGGCATTATTCATGCTAACCGGCTGCGGCATATACAGTTTCAGCGGGGCAACCATTGAAGGTAAAAGCATCAATATTCATCAGGTAGATAACAGGGCGCGCAATGTGGTGCCCAGTCTGGCCTCCACCCTCACCGACAAGTTGCGCAGCCGCATCTTGTCGCAGACCGGGCTTTCGTCGGTACTGAGTGATGATGCAGATTATGACATGACCGGTACGATAACAGCCTACGAAGTGTCTGTAACAGGCGCACAAAATGTGCAGGTGGCCACAAAAAACAGGCTTACACTCAGTATACAAGTTGTGTTCAAGAACCGACTGAACGAAAAAGGAAACTTCACACAAACTTTTACCCGATTTTCGGATTTTGATGCCAGCCAAACGTTGCAAAGCGTGGAAACCGGTCTGATAGACGATATCGGCAATCAGCTTGCAGACGACATATTCAACAAAGCGTTTGTAAATTGGTGATTTTAAATAAAGTATAACTAAAATAATTGGGCTTATATTAGTTACTTTGCAGCAAATAAAACCTACTACCCGCTAATCGGCACCAACAAATACCGGCCAGCGGTTGTACCAAAACAAAAATGATTGATCTGAATTGTAATATTCAGATTAATTTTGAGCTTTTATAGAAATGTCGGATCAACAGTCGATAGTAGCAATTTTTGATATTTTAAACAATTCCGCACCGGTAACACCGGCTGCGCGGAAGACTATCGACAATATATCAAGTACTTTCCCCTATTTCATTCCCGCCCGGTACATCAAGGCACTTGACAGCTACCGCAAGGACGGGAATATGAATACCGTACAAAGCCTTATTGCCGGGTACACAGGAAACTGGATATTGTTTCATCAGTTCCTTACAGCCCAGGCACCATTGGGATCGGGAGATACCTCTTATACATCAGAAACCAGCACCCCGCCGGCATTTTCTGCGGACACAAGTAGCAAAACCGGCAAGGAAAAGACCAGCTTGCCTGCCCGGAAAGCAGTCTCAGACCCTATGGATATGCCGCCTCCGGTAGTGACCCCTACTTTGGATACGCCACCCATCACTCCGTTTACACACAACTTTGCGGAAGTTGAGGATGCTATTGTGGAAGAAATAGAGGTTCCGCAGCCAACAGGAAGCCAGACATCCGATACGACCAATGCCGAGCAAATGCAGGCTGAGGCCGATGCGCTGATACAGGAATTTTTAGCCAAACAAGGCGGCGCAACCTCCGTGCAACCGGAAGACATTGAGGCTCATCCGTCGAACGAAGAAATTTCGGAAGCAATGGCCGAGGTAAAAGCGGAACATAACCCAACAGAAACACAAACGGTTTTTGCCATGGGGCCGGCCGCTGAACCAGAGCCTGAAAAAGCGGTAGCGCCGAATGAAAATGAAACAATAGTTCCGAACGAAGTTGCAAGCCACCACCAAGAAGAAGAATTGGTAAAGCCTGTATATACCGACGACTACTTTATGCAGCAGGGTGTGCACATACCCTCGGACATGCCTTCTGACATAGTGGAGATAACCACCCAACCCGCCGCGCCTGCCCAACCCACCGTTGCAGCAACCACCGGTGTGGAAAGTGAGGAAGACAAATCGCTGATGGTCATGATGAGCTTTGAAGAATGGTTGTTGCACTTTAAGCAAAAAAGCGAAGAACAGGTAGAAGAACAGGAAGACAAAAAAGCGCTGAAGACCATGTGGCAGAAAGAAAAACTGGCCGCAGCACTTGAAGAAGAAAACGACGAAATACCAGAAGAAGTGTTTGATCTCGCCATGACCTCGATAGCCAGAGAAGACGGGCTGGCCAGCGAATCGCTCGCTGAGATTCACATAAAGCAGGGGAAGATTGATAAGGCGATAGAGATGTTCGAGAAATTAAGTTTGCGAAATCCTGAAAAAAGTACTTACTTTGCCCGCAAAATAGAAGAATTAAAAAAAGATAACATAATATGATAACGCTTATTACGATCCTTATACTGCTTTCCTGCATCATTTTGGGATTTTTTGTATTGATACAAAACCCCAAAGGCGGCGGACTGACGGGCACTTTTGGTACCATGAGTTCCCAGGTAATGGGTGTAAAACAATCTGGAGACGTAATGGAAAAGGGTACCTGGACAATGATCGGCATAGTAGCAGGTCTTTGCATCATTGCAGTATTCTTCATTCAGCGTCCTGCCGGTGGTGGCCAGGACAATGGCAAGTCTGCACAAAAACAGACTACCCAGCAGAAAAAGAAATAATCTAAAATCCGCCGGTTTGGCGGTCTCTTAACGGTCTGTATTTCCGGCTATGCCCGAAACGAATAACGGAAAACACTTTATAGACAAGCATGAACGGCTTTTTTATAAAGTGTTTTTCATTTTTTGCGTGGCACTCATTCCGGAGATGAGCTATGGACAAAGCAGCGACCCGCATTTTCACGAACGGCAGGCTAAGTTCCCGCATGTGTCGGCTGCCTGGAAAAAATACAACGACTCCCTCCGGACTGAATTTACAAAAAAAGGTCTCGAGTATCCGCCTACTGACCTCTACATACGTGCGTTCAAATCCCAGAACGAACTGGAAGCGTGGGTGCGGAATCCGGATGCGCCGGAGTACAAACTATTCCATACTTTCCGGGTATGTGCATTGTCGGGAGAATTGGGTCCCAAACGAAAAAAGGGCGATCTTCAAGTACCTGAAGGATGCTACTACATAGACTCTTTCAACCCGAACAGCAACTACTATCTGTCGTTGGCTTTGAGTTATCCTAATTACTCAGACCTGAAGGCTATACAACAGTCGGGCAACGGATCGGGGAAAACAGATCCAGGAGGTGATATTTTCATACACGGTGGTTGTGTGACTATAGGATGCCTGCCTCTGATGGACGAAGGAATAAAAGAGTTGTATGTGCTGTGCATGAACGCCCATGAGCAGGGGCAACAGAATATACCGGTACAGATCTTCCCAACCCGGTTCACGAAAAACGGTGTGAGCTACCTGAAAAAGGAATATGGGAACGACGAAAGCAGGCTGAAGTTCTGGAACACACTGAAAGAAAGCTACGACTATTTTGAAAAGTACCACCGCCCCCTGCCTGTGATGTACACGCCGGATGGGCAATATGCTTTTTAATTTGAAAATGGGGTTGATATCTACAGCCCGAGGAGATGCGCAAAAAATATCAATTGTTAATTTTAACGAATTACCATACCTATCCGTGCAATATGTTTGTGGTTTCACCGTTCGTTACAACAAGTTAATCCGTAATTTTGCGGCCTCAACCCCAATAAGTCCATGTGGTTTAATGTAAACAATGCCAGCCGGATTATGATGGCGATACTGGTCGGCGTTATGTTCCTGGCTTCCTGCCAGAAAGAAGTACATATCAACCTGGGTAGCACCTCGTCGGTAGTTGTGGTGCAGGGCCAGGTACAAACCGGCCAACCACCCTATGTGGTATTGACTTCTACCATTAGCTTTTTCTCCACCATTGACCTTACTTCGCTGCAAAACAGCTTTGTGCACAATGCTGTGATAACCGTATCTGACGGTTCACAGGTAGCCACCCTGCGGGAATACAGCTTTGATACCGGGGTCAGCAACAAGTATTATGTATACAGCGTAGATACATCTCATGGTCCGGGCATCATGCTGGGCGTGGCTGGAAAAACCTATGATCTTACCATTAAAGTAAACGGAGCAACATACACTGCATCTACGCGTATACCCTACCCCAAGGGTGTGGACAGTATGTGGTTTGCCGCACCAGAGTTCAAGAGTATTCGCACACCCGACAGCGCCTACCAACTGTTTGCTAACTATACCGACCCGGACACCCCGGGCAACTTTGTGCGCAGCTTTACCAGAAAAAACCGCGGTCAGTTTTACCCCGTTGGGTTGTACAGTGATGATGCCGTGAACGGAATCAGGATTTCCAATATCGCAATGTTTGCCGGGTATCAGGACAGCACCAATGTGCAGCGCGACACCGTGCGCTATTTTTTCCCCGGCGATACGGTAACGCTCAACTGGTGCCAGATAGACAAGGGTGTGTACACATTCTGGAACACCGAAGCGTTTGCGCAGCAATCTATTGGCAATCCGTTTTCTTCACCCATCAATGTGCAGACCAACATCAAGGGTGGTGCCATTGGTGTTTGGGCTGGCTACAGCAGTGCGGAAACCACGCTGGTGGTGCCGTAAGGGGTGCAACTGAACCAGGGATTGCAAATCCAGTGCAACTAACTTTGTCGAGTAGGCAAGAGGAATTTCACCCCAAGCCTCTCACAGAACCGTACTTGAAAGTCTCCCTTCATACGGCTCTTATTATTCAAACCTTGCTACAATGACCCCCAATCCACAAATAAGTTTGGTTTTGCTTTCTTTATTTGCTTTAACCCCCAGTTGGGCGTAGCCTCTGACTACGTCCTAACGGAGGCCAATCTCCAGATTGGCGTAAATTGAATTCCCGTTCTAATAATAATCAGCGCACATACTTTGCAGAATCGCTCCACCCCAACTCCCCCACCAACTTCTCGTTCAATAGCTGACCATCAGTATGTAGACTATGCTAATTAACGCTCCTCTTGCCTTCTGGCAGGCAGGTCTCCGAAGGCGTTCCTTGATCCGAAATTGAGCAAGTGAAGAATTCAAATCCCCAAAAAAGCAGGTTTTCAAATGCACCTTTCTTTTCTTTGCTCCGCCAAATAAAAGAAACAAAAGAAAGGCGGCCCCGGCGCAATTGCTCCGCGTGCGCAGGGGGTAGCTCTGCGCGAACGGCGTACGGTCCTATAAGGCGCTGTGGCGACGGGTATTTCCGCCGCTTATGGCTAGCCATTGGACGATTGGGGAAGGCTCGGCGCGATAATTTTCCCCGGCGTCATCAAGAGTTCTCTTTGGCGAAAACACATGCGCCATCATGGGCTGATCGGCTCTGCTTCTGTCGGCAAAATGTAGTCTCACTGGTCCAAGGGCCGCACTTGGTCCTAAAAACTTTCAGCTTCCCGCTGGTATTTTTTAAGTACGCAAACATCAACTAGCGCAAGTGTTCTGCCAACAACGGCGGAAAATGCGAAGTTATTTTTTTCCGAAATCAAATGGCTCAGGATTCCGATTCCCACTACAAACCTATTGCTTCCAGGTATAGATCTTCTACTTTTTTGCGGGCCCAAGGGGTTTTGCGCAGGAATTTAAGGCTCGAACTGATACTGGGGTTCTCGTAAAAACAATTGATACGCACGCGGTCGCACATATACTCCCAGCCATATTGGTTCACAAGATGGTTCAATATAGCCTCCAGTGTTATGCCGTGCAGTGGATTGTTGGGTTGGGCACCAGTCATTGTGCAAAGATATAGTTTCGCCGGTTTTGCAAAGTAGCGCCTCTTAGTCCAAATTACGCAATAGAGCATTTGAAGGGTAAAGAGAATGTTATTGCCTGATTCCAAAGTCCCCAGTTGGGCGTAGCCTCTGACTACGTCCTAACGGAGGCCAATCTCCGGATTGGCGTAAATTGAATTCCCGTTCTAATAATAATCAGCGCACATACTTGGCAGAATCGCTCCACCCCAACTCCCCCACCAACTTCTCGTTCAATAGCTGACGATCAGTATGTAGACTAAGATGATTAACGCTCCTCTTGCCTACAGGCTGGCAGGTCTCCGAGGCGTTCCTTGATCCGAAGTTGAGCAAGTGAAGAATTCAAATCCCCCCAAAAGCAGGATTTCAAATGCACCTTTTTTTTCTTTGCTCCGCCAAATAAAAGAAACAAAAGAAAGGCGGCCCCTGCGCAATTGCTCCGCGTGCGCAGGGGGTAGCTCTGCGCGAACGGCGTACGGTCCTATAAGGCGCTGTGGCGACGGGTATTTCCGCCGCTTATGGTTAACCATTGGACGATTGGGGAAGGCTCGGCGCGATAATTTTCCCCGGCTTCATCAAGAGTTCTCTTTGGCGAAAACACATGCGCCATCATGGGCTGATCGGCTCTGCTTCTGTCGGCAAAATGTAGTCCCACTGGTGGCCATTGGACTTAAAACTTTCAGTGTTCCGCTGGTATTTTTTTAAGTATGCAGACATCCACTAGCGCTAGTGTTCCATCACGGCAGTGGTGTTTGAGCAAATATGCCAGTTTGCAACGCCTGCAAAAATAATCTAAATTCGTAGTGTGGCTGGCATCAGGGTACTTTCTGCTTGGGGGTTGGTCCTTAACATGTTGTTGGTTAAGAACATGAGTAAAGGTGGAAAACAAGATTTTTGTGTAAGACATTTTTGCAACTATGTTAATTGTGCCATGAAATATTTCGCATTGTTTGCACTTCTCCTCTTTGCCTGTAGTCCGAAAAATAAAACAGGCATTAAATTGCAAACTCCGACGGATACTTTCATCGAAAAAGTTTGGGACATTGAAAACGGAGACACTGTTTCAGGACATGCAGTTCATATAAAAAATGGAGATACCATCTTTGAGGACTTTGGCATTAATCCCTCATGGAACCCTAAAAATTAAATCGCGTTGCGCAGTTTGAAGTAATGCTATTACAATTTTATATAGACAAAAAAGGGTTCACAATTTTCAGCTTCCCATCAATGAGTTGATTATGCTGCATGTCTTCTGAATAGACGATGCTGCATTTTGCTTCAATTGCCGCAGAAAGGATAAGGCTATCGTAAAATGACAAATTATATCTACTTGCTATTTGGAATGCATAAAAAATAGTGTGCTGTGTATTAGTGTGAAAATTGTTGTTCCTACAACACTCTTCAGCACCTGCTAATGCGTATTCATAATTGAATTTGAATTTCCGCGTCACGGTATTTATGAACTCCTGTAAAACCTGACTACTGATATAAGTTTCATGATCGGCAATAATTTCACGAGCAATTTTGCGTTTTCCCGCCTCGTCATTTGAATAGCAATAAATCAATATATTACTATCAATAAAAAAATTATCTTTCATTGGCTTCATCTCTGTTGAAATTAAATCCCTTGGTATTGTAGGATAAAGCGGAGAATGTTGCTTTGGTGTCGGGCTTTAATTCTGCTGCCAATCCTTCGTCATGGGAAAAGGCAATTATTTCCATCTCACTACCCACATAGCTTTCGGGTATGGCAAAGGACACATGCACAATTCTTTGGTCGGGCACAATTATCGTTCGTATCATAAAATAAAACAGATTCTCTTAAAACAAAGTTAGGTAAGTTAGCCCATACATACTTTGAACTGAATTCTAAGGGGGCACAAAATCATCAAGTGAAAACTCCACCGGCAATATTCGAACAACGAATGCTAGCCAGTCTTTTTAAATGCTATCTTTGCCATCCCTGATGAATCTGGAAGTGTTGCTGGGACTGTACCGGAATGATATCCGCCTGAAACAAATTGCGGCTGGAATCTCTTTGCCCGGTCATAAGCTCAGGTTCTATCTCGACAACCTCAGGGGGTCGTCGGTAAATCAGGTCGCAACTGCTGTTTGGCAACTGGCAGATGTGAACCATGTCTTTATCCTTAATGACAAAGAAGAAGCAGCGTA
Organism: uncultured Bacteroidota bacterium; assembly: GCA_903926605.1. Classification (GTDB taxonomy): domain Bacteria; phylum Bacteroidota; class Bacteroidia; order Chitinophagales; family Chitinophagaceae; genus CAIYTT01. Next base: position 17,759 of record CAIYJV010000414.1, on the reverse strand, counting down.
CTTCCACAACGATCTGGAACATTTGACCGGCGCTCTGGATATTTCATTTTTCCCCGACTCCTTTAAACGTACCGGCCAGTTCAACGAACTGAATTCGAGCCACGTCATGTTGCGTACAGAAGCACTGACACGGTTTACTGGAAAAAAGGTGCACAAAAAGGTGTTGGTCACTTACCCGGAAGCCCTTTTTGAAAAAGTAGTGAATCCGGATTCACTTTCAGACAATATGATCAGTCTGAAGGTGGGGGCAACCCTGCACGTGGAGATAATGCTGGACCAACTGGTGTCGCTTGGTTTCAGACGGGAAGATTTTGTGTACGAACCCGGCCAGTTTGCCATGCGTGGGGGCATTCTGGATATTTACTCATTCGGCAATGAACATCCGTACAGGATAGAGTTGTTTGATACAGAAATAGACAGCATCAGGATCTTTAATCCTGAAACCCAGCTATCTGAACGCAAATTGCTTCAGGTATCCATCCTGCCCAATATCGAGACCAAATTTGAGTCGAAGGAGAAAGTTTCCCTGCTGGCCTACCTGCCGGAGAATACCGTGATCTGGGCAAAAGACTTTACCTATACTATCGGGAAACTGGCAAAACTATATGCCGACCTGCCCGAAAAAATGGAGATAGGGCAGGTGGCCATAGACCATGAAGAACAATGGCTGAAAGAAATAAGCAGGAACGATTTTGAACAGGCAGCCGAATGGCAGGATAACCTAAAATCCCGGCATTTGCTGGAATGGTACAACCACAGCCTGGAGAAAATAACGGGCGATGCCATAGATGCTACCTACCTTTTTGCCACCGAAGAGCAACCGGTCTTTAACCGGCAATTCGGGATGCTGATAGCCGACTTGCAAAAACGTATGGCATCTCAATATGTGCCGTATATGTTTGCGGAAAACCCCAAACAACTGGAGCGTTTGCGCAGCATTTTCGAAGACCTGAACGCCGGCATCACCTTTGTATCTGTTCCTAAAGCCATCACCAAGGGATTTATTGACCACGAGAAAAAGGTAATAGCCTACACCGACCACCAGATATTTCAGCGATTCCACAAATACAATGTAAAACAAGCCTATACCAAGGGCAAGGCTCTTACACTGCGTGCACTGAGAGAATTGCAACCGGGCGACTTTGTGACGCACATAGATCATGGTGTGGGGGTGTACAGCGGCTTGCAAAAAATAGAGGTGAATGGCAATATGCAGGAAGCCATACGCATACTGTACAAAGACAACGATGTACTGTATGTGAACATTAACTCCCTGCACAAAATAACCAAGTTCACGGGCAAGGACGGCACGGTGCCCCGGATGAATAAGCTGGGTAGTGATGCCTGGCAAAAACTGAAAAACAAGACCAAGAAACAGGTAAAGGACATTGCCGCCGACCTTATTAAGCTATATGCAAAACGCAAAGCGTCGACCGGCTTCGCATTTACACCTGATAGTTATCTGCAGACCGAGCTGGAGGCGTCTTTCTTCTATGAAGACACGCCAGACCAAAGCAAGGCGACACAGGACGTGAAGCGCGACATGGAGTCGCCCTCGCCCATGGACCGACTGGTATGCGGAGACGTGGGGTTTGGTAAAACCGAAATCGCCATAAGGGCCGCTTTCAAGGCCGTGGCCGACAACAAACAGGCGGCTGTGCTGGTACCCACCACCATCCTGGCATATCAGCACTACAATACGTTCAAGGAACGGCTTGCCGATTTTCCCTGCAATGTGGATTACGTAAACAGGTTTAAAAGCGCAAAAGACAAAAAAGACACACTGGCTCGTCTTGCAGAGGGTAAGGTAGATATTATTATAGGCACCCACGCGCTGCTGGGTAAAGATGTAAAATTTAAAGACCTCGGTATCCTGGTCATCGACGAGGAACAAAAATTCGGAGTATCGTCCAAAGAAAAACTCAGGGAACTAAAAGCCAATGTAGATACACTCACGCTCACAGCAACACCTATTCCGCGTACGCTTCAGTTCTCGCTTATGGCGGCCCGTGACCTGAGTATCATCAATACGCCGCCACCCAACCGTCAGCCTGTGCAGACCGAAGTTCTGGTGTTTGACGAATATGCGATCAGAGAGGCGATCTATTATGAAACCGAACGAGGCGGCCAGGTTTACTTTATCCACAACCGGGTGCAAAGCCTCACGGAAATGGTAACCATACTGCGCAATCTATGTCCCGACCTACGCATTGGTATCGCGCACGGGCAAATGGAAGGCCACAAGCTGGAAGAAGCCCTGCACGGCTTTATAGAAAGAGAATTTGATGTATTGTGCTGTACCAACATTGTAGAAAGCGGTGTGGACATAGCCAATGCGAACACCATTTTCATTAACAATGCTCATCAGTTCGGACTGAGCGATCTGCACCAGTTGCGTGGCCGTGTGGGTCGAAGCAATAAAAAAGCTTTTTGCTACCTGATCGCACCGCCTATGAGCCTATTGCCGAGTGAAAGCCGCAAGCGCCTGCAGACACTGGAACAGTTTAATGAACTGGGAAGTGGTTTCCAGATCGCTATGCGCGATCTGGATATCCGTGGTGCCGGAAACCTCCTGGGTGGCGAACAAAGCGGCTTTATCACCGATATAGGTTTTGAGATGTATCAGAAAATCCTGGGAGAAGCTATTCGGGAACTGAAGGATACAGACTTCAAGGAGGTCTTTGCAGACGAACGGGAACGCAAGCGCGACTTTGTATCAGATTGCACGATAGACACCGATCTGGAGATACTGATACCAGATTACTATGTGACCAATATTACCGAACGGCTTTCGCTCTATACCCAGTTGGATGACCTGGAAACCGAGGAGCAACTCAACAAATTCGCACTGGATCTATGCGATCGCTTTGGCTCCATACCATCGCAGGTAGAAGACCTGTTCACCACTGTAAAATGCAGGCGGCTGGCCATTGGCCTGGGCTTTGAAAAGCTGATACTGAAAAACCAGCAGTTACGGATGTACTTCATCAGTAACCCCGATTCTCCCTATTTCGAGTCGGCCACATTCAACCACATACTTGCCTATATCCAGAATCAGACCAACAAGGCCCGATTGAAACAGGTTGGGAAAAATTTTATGCTCGTGGTAGACCAGATGGCATCCATGAAAAAATTGCACCACTTTCTGAGTGCAATAAATAATGGGCTTGAAAACCAATAATGACCTCTATTGTACGTGAGCGATTTTGAGCAGCTGCGGATAGTTGACAATGGTGATCTTGCGACCGGTAAGTTTGATGACCTGATCTACCTCCAATTCAAAAAGTATACGAGTCGCTGTTTCTCTGGTAGTACCCGACATATCGGCAAGCTCCTGCCTGCGAATACTGAGATTAATTGTGGTGCCATCTGCTTCAAACCCATATTTGTCGATCAGCAGACTCAGGCTGTGAATCAGCCTTTCCTTTACGCTGTTTTGACCCAGTACCGTAAGTTTAATTTCTGTTTCCTTCAGCATGTCTGAAATAAAATTGAGCATACGCTGAGACAGCTTTGGGCTTTCGTACATTAACTCCGTGAACGTTTCTTTGGGAATAAAGCATGCTGCCGAGTCTTCCATAGCCGTGGCTGTACAGTTGTATTTACCGCCGCTCAACAAGGCTCGAAAGCCCATAACATCTCCACTTTGTGCCAGGTGTATGATCTGTTCTTTCTGGTCACCGCCCACCCTCGACAACTTGAATTTTCCACTGCTGATACAGTACAAGCCTCTGGGTAGTGTGTTTTCTTTGAACACAACCTGACCGCGCTTGAATTCCATGCACGTTTTTACGGTGCAGAGTAAATTCATTTCCAGCTCGTTGATATCGGTAAAAATAGACTTATACCGTGCGTTACAGTACCTGCACCCTACTTCTTTAATCATTTTATTCACCGGTGTGGATCTTCATTTTTTCGGGCTATCCATTAGCCCGAACAAGAACGGACCACCCCAGAACAACCCGCAATTTATGCTTCGATGGAATTAAAAAAAATGACAACTATCATAAGAAAAAAAATAATTATGCAAGTGCAAAAATCCTATTTACCTCATTACCTTTTCTTTCGGTTTGCGGCAGGAAGATTGATGGCTGCAGGATCTGACAGCTCGCTGGTGATATTGCTGGTGGTCACTGCCTGAAACTTAAACTCGTAATTATGCCCTCCCTCCAGTTGCAGCTCGCATTCTCTGGTATTTTTTTTCAGACTGTCTTCTCCCAGTGCAAGTTTGTTATTGATAAAAAGCCGGAACCCCCTGAGGTCAAAAATGTCGGCATACTGCCATTGAATCTTCAGCCCATCATCGTTGGGAACAACCGAAATGCCGGATGGGCGTGGGGGGGCGACTGTAGGAACCACAACTACCAGGGTGTCGCTCAACTTACTTTCCACTTTGTTCTTGCCCACCGCCAAAAGACAAAACTTTTTGGCACCTGTATTCCCGTCTGGTACCCTGTAGCTGAAAGCAGTATTCCGAATGGTATTTCCGCTCTTCACCGGCACCAGCTTGCCGGTTGTATCATCAAGACTAAATAAATTGTAACAGGCCGTCGAGGTATCGCCGATCATGGGCGCATCCCACGTAAAATGCAGCGTATAGGTTTTGTCTTTTACAACCCCGTTTGCTTCCAGCCCAACAGGAGCCGGGGGTTCGCGCAAGGGGAAATAACTGAAGACCCGATCTCTGCTCCGGACCTGTGTCTTGTCTTTGTAAACCGCCACTACCCTGCTTCTGATGTAGCTTGACGCAGACGATGCAGATTTGTCTACAAACACGCGAGTGGCCGGGTCCAGCAATGGGGACACTCTTTTGTATCCGGCGGGCATATTTTCCTTTTCAACATAAAAACCAGAAATAAATCGTTCGTGGTCTGCGGGAAAACTCCATGCGACACGAAATCCTTCTTTGAAATAGAAACCCTGTGAGGCTACCTCTTCCAAAACAGCTTTTTGGTAAGCAGACGGATGATCTGAAGGGTTGTAGGTGTATGGTCTAATGTTGCCCTCTATATCCAGAATGGATTGCGAAGCTATCGCGTACTGGTTGGGTATCGAACTGTTGGCGGTGCTGTCGAACCACTCATATCCCTCTGCCCCGGCAGTGACGGGTATGGCCTCTTGGTTGAGCCGGATTCCATCGCGATAAATATTAAAACCGTGTACATATCCGGATTTGATCTTGTTTTGTTCAGCTGCCCACATAATGAGTATACCCCGTTTGCGTGTGGTGGACCTGGATGTTACTTCGGCTATCATATTCAAGTCCGGTGTCTCGCCATAGTTCCAGGTCGCTCTGGCCATCAGGTTTCCGGTTTCATGGTCAAACAGGCCGTATTCGTAGTCTATTTTCCGGGTCAATGTGTTGTCAATAAATGCAAAACCGCTATAAAGAGCAAGGTCATAGTTTTCAGAGACCATTGCAAAAAAATCCGGAAGAAATTTTGCATCGTTCAGCATATTCTGAGCAAACGCAAAAGAGTCCATTTCCGGAATTTTGTAGCTGGCAAGAAATTTCATTGCCGCAGACCGCACGCGCTCGTTTTCGGTTTTGTCGGAGCCCAGGTTCCGAAGATCTTTTTTATGCTTCAATGAAGGGTAAATAGGAACGCTGTTCAGTTGCGTCCATTCTTTCTGAATGCCTTCGTGACGTTTTAGGTCGAATCCATGAACTCCGGGTTCCCAGCGTTTCAGGAACCAGATCATTTTCACCCTTGTCCCATGTGGACTTTGCAAGATAAGACTGGCATTGTCGTCCTGCGCGTCAACCGGCAGGCAATAGCCCAAAAACAGCGAAAACAGTGCAAATACAAAAAACCTCATCTATTGCGAAGTTACGCCAAAAGCAATCTCGGTGTATATGCCACGCAGACCGTAAACTGAATTTGGAATGGCGGCTGCCCGGCACCTGCAAACACGGATACTTTTATTTATCTACTTTTAACCCATGAAACCAACTGTCCGTCTACCCCTGCTGGTAGGAAGAAAACCTGTAATTGAGGCCCTTCAGCAAGGCAAAACGGTAGAAAAAATATTCCTTTTGCGTAGTGCTACAGGCCCGGAAATAAGTCTGATAAAAACGCTGGCATCGAAAGCAAATGTACCTGTGAGCCAGGTACCTGCGGAGAAACTGGACAGTCTGTCGCGTACACAGCACCAGGGCGTGATTGCCTGGGCCTCTTTATTGAACTATACAGACCTGCAATCGGCCATATCGCATGTGGTAGAGTCTGGGAAAACGCCTTTGTTCCTGCTCCTGGACGGCGTGACTGATGTGCGCAACGTAGGTGCAATAGCGCGGAGCGCATTGTGCTGCGGGGCCGACGGTCTCATACTGCCCACATCGCACATCGCATCTCTGACCGAAGAAGCTATAAAAACAAGCGCAGGGGCGCTAAACGAAATATTGTTGTGCCGTATACCCAGCGTGCCTCAGGCCATAGATATCATTAAACTGAACGGGCTGCAGATATTGGGCACCTTCATGAAAGGCAGCGTACCGGTTTATGAAGCCGACCTCACACTGCCCACAGTAGTGGTAATGGGCGCGGAAGATAAAGGAATAAGTAAAGACGTATTAAAAAAAGCAGATCAGTTGATCCGTATTCCCATGACGGGCGGATTCGACTCATTGAATGTATCTGTTGCAGCAGGCATGGTAATGTACGAAGCCATGCGCCAGCGTATACTGACAAAGTAAATCTAGATCAGGGTTTCCCAGCGCCCCGCGCCGTCCCTTATCAATTCAGGTGCGCCCGAGGAGCAATCTATAATAGTAGAAGGCACGATTCGTCCCGGCCCGCCATCTATTACAATATCCACCAGTTTCCCGAAACGTTCGTACATCACCTCGGGATCGGTAAAATACTCTACGTCAGCATCCATGGGCAATGAGGCACTCATAATCGGATGCCCCAGTTCCTTTACAATGTCATGGCATATCCTGTTGGAGGGAACACGAATACCAACCGTGTCCTTTTTAGTTTTCAGCAGTTTGGGTACTTCTCTGCCGGCCTGCAAAATAAAGGTGAACGGACCGGGAAGGGCTGCTTTCAGCAACCTGAAAATGGGTGTATCCACGCTTTTGGCAAAATCGCTCAGGTGACTAAGGTCGCTGCATATAAACGAAAACTGTGCTTTTTTCGCATCCACATTTTTTATCCTCGCAATCCTGTTAATGGCATCGGCATTGTATATGTCGCATCCTAGTCCATAAATCGTATCAGTGGGATAGATGATCACCCCACCCTTGCGCAAGCAATTGGCAACCATTTTTATGTTGCGCTCCTGTGGGTTGTCGGGATGAATGGAAAGTAGCATACGAATTTTGTGCAAAGGTAAGCAATCTTTGCCGCCGGCTGCCTGACCACTGGCGCCGCCCACTAGCAGAGAATTTCGTAACTTTGCATGCTCAGACCGTATTTTCCGGGTTATTGATGTGCGTGTACTACGGCAACGAAAGCCGGGCAGCCCAACACTATAATTTATGATGAAGACCAAAATATCAGCACGTATTTTTTCGGTGGCGCTTGCCATTCTTTTACCCGTTTTGTCAAAAGGACAGAACAAGTTGCCGGCATGCAATGATACCGTTGTCATAAACTCGTTCGTAAAATGCTATGGCTACGGTTATAGTGAGATAGACACCGTATTGGTGCGCGTCTACGACAAGGGAAATGGCTTTATGACCACTAAAGACAGCTTTTATGTGTATCCAGGCATTAAAAGTGCCGACACCGTACAAAAAGTGCGGTTTCTAGATATTGGTGGTACCCACCCCATAAAAAACAGCGAAGACTGGAGTTTTGAATTGAGTAACCATCAACTTTTCCGTATCAGCGATGTAAAAACCGCGATAGTTACCGAAAGGCACCAGTTCAAGCGTTGCCGGATGGTAGGGTTTAAACTGAACGGCAAATCAACAACCGCAAATGAAGTTGAAATTGTCCACAACGGATTTAAAAAAATAAAGGTGCGCGGCACCAAAGGCAAAAGTAGAAAAATCGGTGACAACCGCAGGATATTGTGATCTGATGCCTCGCTGCGACAAACAAAAAACATTGTAAGTTTTTATTTTTTCTCAAATGGCTGTGTTACACAACAAAGTGAACAACGAGGAACTGCGCAGGCAGATGCTGGCTGAAACTGAACCACGGACAACAGTTTCCTTCTACAAGTATTTTACTATTGCAGACGCGGTGGGATTCCGGAACGAATTGTACCGGCGTTTTCTCGACCTTAGGGTATTCGGGCGTATCTATGTGGCTCAGGAGGGTATAAACGGGCAGATCAGCGTACCCGCCCATAACTTCGAAAAATTCAGGGATGCACTATACGGGATGGCCCCCGAACTGAATCAAATAAGGCTGAACATTGCAGTTGAGGACGATGGAAAATCGTTCTGGGTGCTGCGGATAAAGGTTCGCGACCGGGTGGTGGCCGACGGCATTGAAGACCCCACGTTTAACCCGGCAAATACGGGCAAATACCTTAAAGCTGCCGAATTTAACGAGTTGAGCGCGCAGCCCGGCACGGTTATCGTCGATATGCGCAACCACTATGAATACGAAGTGGGACATTTTGAAAACGCGCTGGAAGTTCCGGCCGATACCTTTCGGGAACAATTGCCGATGGCACTGGAAATGCTAGCAACCAAAAAGGAAGAGCCCATAATTATGTATTGCACAGGTGGCATCAGGTGCGAGAAAGCCAGCGCATACATGCTGCATCACGGATTTAAAAACGTGTTTCACGTCGAGGGGGGTATCATAGAATACACCCGACGGGCAAGAGAAGAAGGTCTTCCGAATAAATTCAAGGGAAAAAACTTTGTTTTCGACGAACGGCTGGGTGAACGCATATCAGACGATATTCTGGCTGAATGCCACACCTGCGGCAAACCCTGCGACACCCATACCAACTGCAAGAACGATGGTTGCCACCTTTTGTTCATTCAATGCCCGGAGTGCAGCGAACGCATGCAAGGGTGCTGCAGCGAATCGTGCATGGACGAAAAAAACATGCCCGACGACGAACGCAGGGCTTTGAGGGCGGGCAGGCAAAACGGCATGATGGTATTCAGCAAATCAAAAGACCATCCGTTGCGGAAGCATCGTGACCAATGGGCCGAAGAACGGACGCAAAAATAGAACGTGGCGGGTTGAACACTCCCAAAACTGGCAAGGTTAGCATTTGCAAGTTACTTTTGCAATGGAAATAGTACGGCAATTGTATAAATTGCCCGTATCTGACCATGCATATCTTTATTAACTTGCGGAAGAAACCAAATGTCATGGGCAGCAAGCCATGCTGGAGATAAAAACTCGTTTAAAACACACGACATTGAGTTTCAAAAAAAACAAAAACAGACTTCATGTGCGGCATATTGGCATTGATCAATAAAGAAGAAAAAAACAACAGCGCGGAGCTTTCGGCAGCATGCAGCATTATCCGGCATCGTGGACCGGACGACGAAGGCTTTATGACCTGGAAAGCAGGAACCGCTCCCAAAATATGGGCCGGAGGGGATACCGCGGCATCTACCCGGGCATTTTGGGGGTATCCGGACCTTGGCGGTACTGGAGCTTTCAGGGTTGGAATGGGGCACAGGAGGCTATCTATTCTCGACCTATCGCCACGTGGGCACCAGCCAATGATGCATGCCGGCACGGGCATAACGATGGTGTATAATGGCGAAGTCTACAACTATGTCTCTATAAGGGAAGAGCTGAAACAGTCTGGCTATGAATTTCATACAGATTCAGACTCCGAAGTCCTGTTGCTAGCCTGGGTGGCCTGGGGCAAGGATTGTCTGCACCGGTTGAATGGAATGTTTGCCTTTACCATTCTGGACCCGAGGGACGGAGGAAAAGTGTTTGCAGTGAGAGACAGATTTGGTGTAAAACCATTGTATTGGTACAGGGACGAAGAAAAAATAGTACTGGCTTCAGAGATCAAACAAATAAGGAGCTTTCCCGGATACAAACTAAAACTGAATAACAAAAAAGTATTCGAATTTCTGGCCGAGGGCAAAGTAGACACCAACGAAGAAACCTTTGATATCCAGGTACAGCAAATACCTGGAGGCTGCATGGCAACGATAGATCTGAGCGCCCCCGGTCACACCATAAATTTAGAACGCTGGTACGAACTGAAGCCGAAGACCTGGACGAAAGGGGACAAAGACGCGGTAGATAATTTCCGCAACTTGCTGCAAGACAGTGTGCGCCTGCGGTTGCGGGCCGATGTACCGGTTGGCTCTGCGCTTTCCGGCGGGCTGGACAGCTCGGCTATTGTTTGCCTGGCCAAGCGTGCACTGGACGAATCTGGCCCACACAACGGGCAGATCACCATTACAGCCTGTTTTAAAGATAAGCGATTTGACGAATGGAATTTTGCAGCCCAGGTAGTAGAACAGACGGGAGCTGACTCGATGAGAATTTTTCCCGATTTCACCCGACTTCTATCAGATATGGACAAATTGCTCTGGCATCAGGATGACCCGATACCCAGCACATCTATGTTCAGCCAGTGGTGCGTGTTCGCAGGCGCTGCCGACGCAGGACTGAAAGTGATGATAGACGGACAAGGGTCCGACGAGCAGCTTTCGGGTTATGGTGGCAACGACCTGTCTCTTTACGCTGGCCTTCTGCAAAAACATGCCTGGGGCGAACTGATGCAGGAAAGCAAGTCTTATAAAAAGAAGAATGGCCGCTACCCTATCGGTTTCCTGCTTGGAGGCGCACAGGTACTGCACCCCTGGCTGGTGGGTCTGCTGCCAGCAAAGTACAGGGCCGTAAAACCTTCCAAAGTAAAATGGCTGAAACTCCCTGGCGAGCAACTGGATAGAAAATATTATAAAAATTTGCGCGACTGCCTGCAGGATCAGGTATTGGGCAGCCCACTGCCATCATTGCTCCGTTTCGAAGACCGAAACTCGATGGCCTGGTCTATTGAATCGCGAGTTCCGTTTATGGATGTAAGATTTGTAGAGTTTACACTTGGGCTACCCGAGCGGCTGGTATACCGGGACGGGCTGAAAAAAAGTATACTGAGGGATGCCATGACCGGCGTAATGCCAGACGCAATAGTGAACAGAACCGACAAAATGGGATTTGTGACACCAGAGGAGGTATGGCTAAAAGAGGAAGGCAGGGATTGGTTCCGGGAAAAAATCAGGGAAACGGTTGAACACAATCCTGATTTTTTTGCAAAAGACGAAACTATGTCCATGCTGGAAAAAATGATAAGCGGCGAAATTGCCTTTTCATTTGCACCCTGGCGTATACTTTGTTTTGGCCGGTGGATGCAACTGATGAAGGAATACAGGTAAAGATTTGTTACCGGAAATCCTGACAACTTTATTTTGGGCATTTGTTTTGGCACCCTTGCGGGGCGAAGGACAGATTTTACTCTTTATTTGGTTATTTTTGAGTGACCGACATTTGACATGACAAGAATATTGGTAGCCGATGATGATCAGGACATGTGCTTGCTCCTAAACCGTTTCCTTACACGGCATGGATACGAAGTGACAAGTATGCACAGCGGACATGCTGCTGAAAACTGGCTGAAGAAAAATAAAACCTCGCTGGTGTTGTGTGATTTCCGGCTCGAGGACATGAACGGAGTGGAGTTGCTTGCGCGCATACGCCAGGTACAACCAGAGGTACCCGTTATCATCATTACTGGTTACAGCGATGTAAAAGATGCCGTGGAAGTGATGAAAATGGGGGCTTTTGACTATATCACCAAACCATTGTACCCCGACGAGATCCTGGTAACCATCAAAAAAGCGCTCGCCGGTAAAAAAAATGACACTGCGAAGGGGCCTTCTGCTACAGACACGGCCCAACTACCCGGGCGCGGAGCCCTCAACAACACCTTTATCACTGGCAACAGCGTGGCTTTCACATCCATTCTGCGGCAGATAGAGCTTGTCGCACCCACCAATTACAGCATCATTATCTATGGCGAAAGCGGTAGCGGCAAGGAGGAAGTAGCCAAACAAATACACAAACGCAGCAACAGGGCTCACAAGCCATTTGTGGCCATAGACTGCGGGGCATTGTCTAAAGAACTGGCCGCAAGTGAATTATTCGGTCATGAAAAAGGTTCATTTACAGGTGCCATAAGTCAGAAAACCGGAAGTTTGGAGGTAGCCAACGGCGGCACTGTTTTTCTGGACGAAATAGGCAACCTCACTTACGACGTTCAGGTAAGCCTGCTCCGGGTGATACAGGAACGAAAAATAAGAAAAGTCGGTGGTGTGCGCGACATAGAACTGGACATCCGAATAATTGTAGCCAGCAATGAAAATCTTTGGGAATCTGCAAGAGCCGGGAAGTTCAGGGAAGACCTTTACCATAGGTTCAATGAATTCAGTATTCATGTACCTGCACTCAGGGACCGAAAAGACGACATCATGTTGTTTGCACTCCACTTCCTCGATGTAACCAATGATGAATTGGGTAAAAAAGTATTGGGATTTACGGACGAAGTGACTGGGATATTCCGGAGCTATGTATGGTACGGCAACCTGCGTGAGCTGAAAAACGTGGTAAAAAGAGCTACGTTGCTTGCCGACGGAGACTATATAGACGCACGCGCCCTGCCATTTGAAATTAACAACTTCAACAAGCTGCAATTTGAGACCGAAGGATCCGAAAGGACAAACCTCAACGATCGCAAAAACTACGACACATACGAACGTTCCACCGAAAAAGAACAAGAACTGGATGCCCGGATGCGCACATCCGGCATCCGAAATGACTACGAAATAATACTCGAGGCCCTGAAAAAATCGAACTACAACAAGAGTAAAGCTGCCGACCTGCTAAAAATAGACAGAAAAACCCTGTACAATAAAATGAAACTTTTTAAAGAACAACAGGGTGAAAACTAAATAATGGGATGCAGTTATGAAAGCAAAAGAGTTTTCTAAGACCAGCCCGCTGCTTGCACAATTGCCTGCAGAAATGCGTTCGTTTTTTCAGGATATCGTGGATTCTGCGCCTGGTTGGGCGGCACTGATCACTACCGGAGACATGCAGATAGTGACCGCGAACACGCAGTTCCGGCTCCTTACCGGCTACCCGCAAACAGAACAAGGCACAAGTCAGAAAAGCTTTGCTGAATTGCTGGACGAGGATGCGCTAAGTGCATTTCGGGACTACTTGAACTTAAATCTGCTCGACGCCGGGATGCCCGTTGACGTTTTCGAAACCCGAATGAAAACGGTAGAAGGGGAACAAAAACGTTTTCACACCTACATTTCTCCTGTTTTTTATAAAGGTCAGCATCAGACCGACTATGCCCTGGTAGTGTTGCACAGCAAACATTCCAAATCAGAAGGCCCTCTTGGTTCTCCGGAAGCGAGGGAATGTTATCTGGAACAGTTCAAGGACGAGATTTGGGGAATTTTAGAATGGAAAACCAATAGCAATGTTGTCTGTTTTTCGGACAGCATGAATTCTATTTTCGAGACGGAATTCGAGTCAGATGAAATGCCCGTCGAAAAACTCGTCGCTTTCGTATGTGAGCACGACCGTACCAGATTCTCAGGTTACTTCCGCGATGCAGCAAATGCCCCGGTAGTGATACGGGACGAGATACAGATAACCACCGGCAAAAACAATTTAAGAATACTTCGTGCTACAGGACGGATCTATGACACACCGGATTGCCAACGAAAACTGGTAGTTTGCATAAAAGATATCACCCAAGCCCGACAGATTGAACAAAGCTATCATAAAAAGGTAGAGGAGCTGGCCAACTCCAATGCCGAACTGGAAGAGTTTGCCTATGTGGCCAGTCACGACTTGCAGGAGCCGTTGCGGAAGATCAGTACTTTTTGCAGCCGGCTCGACTACAAATACAGTAACCAACTAGATGCGGAGGGTAAAATGTACCTTGAGCGTGCACTGGTTTCAGCGGAAAACATGCGACTGCTGATAAATGATCTCCTCGAATTCTCTAGAATATCAAAGACCAAACAACCCTTTGAATCTGTAGACCTGAACCTGATATTCCGTATCGTTCGCACCGATTTTGAACTGAGTATCGAGGAATCCGGCTGCGAATTGAGGTGCGAACAATTGCCGGTTATTTCTGGTATAAAGACCCAACTGGTGCAATTGTTTTCTAATCTGGTGTCAAATGCCATAAAATTCCGGACAACAGATGATAAACCCGTAGTCCGGATTTTCTGGGAATGGGCGGGTATCGAAGAGAAAACCATATTCGGTCTGGCACCCCAGAAAGCCTATGTAAAAATAAAATTCGAGGACAATGGTATCGGGTTCGACAACATCTATGCTTCCCGGATTTTTCAGGTATTTCAGCGACTGCATGGGCGTACAGAGTATGCAGGATCGGGAATAGGGCTGGCGATCTGTAAAAAAATAGCAGAACACCACCACGGTACTATTTTCGCAGTTGGGCAAATCGGCAACGGTGCGACGTTCACAGTGCTGTTGCCGTACGAACAGTAACGACAAGTGACAGGGTTATGAGAATAAAAAATTCTGAAAAAAAAATTCTGGTACTGGATGACGACGAAGATGATTTCAGGATCATCAGCGATTATATACTTGCGATATCGAACAATGAGTTTTTGGTAGACTGGAGTTACAAATACGACGACGGACTGGCAAAACTGCATCGACGGGAATACGATTTATACCTTGTGGACTACAGGCTTGGCGCGAAAACAGGCGTTGACTTCCTGAAAGATGCCAACAGCTACGGTAGGGACGAGCCTATTATTTTGCTGACAGGGAAGGGAAATTACGACCTGGACGTATTGAGCATGCATCTGGGCGCAGCTGACTATCTTGTAAAAACAGAACTGAGTACCGAAAAACTGGAACGCAGCATCAGGTATGCAATTGGCCGGGCTTCTACACTCAAGGAAATCCGGGCAAAGGAAGCAAAATACAGGAACCTGTTCGAAAACTCGAAAGATGTGATTTTCGTGGTTGATCCATCATTGCGGATATTGGAGATAAACAGCGCGGTACGTGATTTTTTAGGTTATAACCTGCAGGAAGTATTGTCAGGAGAACTGAATACGATTTTGGGTATCGCCAGCGAAAATGGTGTCAACAACATCAGACCCGGCGTGGAATATGACGACCTGGAGCTGGAAGTATTGAACCGGGATGGAGAAATACGCTATTGTACCCTGACGCTCAATAACGAAATAAAAGACGCAAGTGGTGGCAATATGCAGGGAATACTTCACGATATTACCAATCTGAAACTAATAGAAAAGAGCAAAATACAAACCGAAAAACTGGCTGCATCAGGCAGACTGTTGCGTACAATAGCGCACGAGGTCAGAAATCCCATTAACAACATTGCGCTGGCCGCAACACAATTGCAATACGAGGTTTCTGGAGAACCGGCAAGCGACTATCTGCAGATCATACAACGAAACAGCCAACGTATAAATGGTCTGATCACCGAATTGCTCAATACCTCCCGGCCCGCGTCCGGTCAGTTGAAAAAAAACATACTCCGGGATATCGTACAGGAGGTGATCGCTACAGCGAAAGACCGAATATTACTGCTGCATATAAGACTGGAAGAAAAAATGCCCACAGCGCCCGGATTTGTACTGGCCGACGCCGGCAGCCTGAAACTGGCACTGCAGAATATCGTAATGAATGCGATTGAAGCCATAAACCACGATCATGGCAAACTGGAAGTTTGTCTGGAAGATGAAGAAAGCCAAATTGTACTTTGTATTACAGACAATGGTTGCGGTATTGCCAGCGAAGATCTGGCTCGCCTTTTCGAACCATTTTTTACCCAGAAAAAAAACGGACTAGGGCTCGGTCTTACCTATAGCATGAACATATTGCGTGCGCACGATGTAGTTACAGACGTCCGGTCTGTACCTGGAGCCGGGACTACGTTCAGGCTCACCTTTCCCAAGGTTGATTACTGATAGAAATTTATACAGACTGTGGTAGTTGCGCTTCAAGCTTATTGATCTCAATAGGTTTTTCAATCACTGTGAACCTGCTACCAGTGGGCAATTGAGGAATGGTGCCGCTAAGTGCACTAATAAAAACAACGAAAATACCCGGCGACTCTTTCAGCATTTCTGCGGCAAAGTTCCATCCTAGACCGTCGGGCAGATCGTTATCAAGGAAAACGATGTCTGGGATTGCAGACTTGATCCGGGCAGCAGCATCACGAATGGTATGTCTTATCTCAACCAGGTAGTTTTTGCTCACCAGAAAATCTTTCAACAAAAGACACAAATCTCTCTCGTCGTCAACAATGAGTATGTTTCGATTCATAATTCGCGCAGCGTACCTTTCAATGGTTTCTAAACACTTTTAACTAACTGCAATTTTTATGCCCTAATGAAAATCTTGAGGCTTCGGGCTCAGCCATAATTGTATTCTATGCGAACGAATTCCTGATCTGGGCTACGGTACTTATAAGCGCGCCAAAAGTGACAGGCTTTGTATAATAAGCAGCAGCGCCCAGTTCCATGCAACGCAGCCGCTCGGCCTCATTGCTGGTCGTACTGAAAATAACAACGGGAACCGAATTCCAGGTATCGTCTTTTTTAATTTCCCTCAAAACTTCGCGCCCATTTAGTTTAGGCATATTGAGGTCCATGAGGATAAAACCGGGAATTTTTTCCCCACTATTCCCCGGCTTTAATTGCTTAAGGTATTGTATCAGCTCATAACCGTTTTCGAGGTACAAAAGTGAATCCTTAAAACCGTTTTCCTCAAACGCTGTCTGAAACAGGAATCGGTCGTCGGCATCGTCTTCGACAACAATGATAAAACCGGGTTCTTTCAAATTACGAAATTTTAGTAACCACAAAAAATGGGCAATAGAATCTGGTCAGTTTCAACTTTTTCCCTGCCATTCGGTTGGTACCCAAAAGGCTATTTATACTGTATACCTATCCCTGTTTTCCCGGTATTGTAGATCACAGCAAAATCTTCAAGCTTTATGTCGTCATCCTTCGTATGATCCACCAGTTTTCCCAGGTCTTCATCGATCGCGCTGTTTACAAGTCCACCGGTCATGAACGAACTGCCACTGCGTTTTTTTGCCTTGCCTTCAGAAACCTGCTCATAGGAAGACAAAGGTTCTGAGAACACGAAGAGGTCTACTCCGTTTATTTTTTTCACCCTGCTTATTCCTTCTGTAGACGGACCGGGAGCTTCAACAAATTTTACGCCTATTACATATTTCCCGCCAGAATAGATCACGGCATCTATCTGCTTGCCATCTTTAGCCGCGGTATTTACAGTGTTTTTTATCAGCCTTTGTGCCTTTTCCGCGATGGTGGGTGTGCTCATTCCACCACTGGCAAGCGACTTGACAGACACATTTCCCAACAGACCATCAGACTCAATGACTTTTACGTATTTACGTAGAGGCTCTGCCATAAAATAGACTTCTACCCCTTCTATTTTGGTTACTCTTCCCAGTCCTCGTTTGGACTCGGTCTGAAAGGACGAAAACAAAATACTACAAGCTACCAGTAGCGACAACAGTGCTGGCTTTACAATCAAATTCATGTTTTAGTGATTTACAATGCAAATATAATTAAACAAGTATGCAAACCAAACATTTAAACAGCGCTATTAAGCACAAAATATTCTTTATACCAAACTAGGTGCCTGTAGCCCGAAAACGCAAAAAAGCCGTCGGGAAAACCGACGGCTGAATTACAAAAAATGAAAATATTATTTACCGCCTGCGAGAACGTCTTTCACTTTGTC
>CAIYJV010000413.1 GCA_903926605.1 uncultured Bacteroidota bacterium | reverse complement strand
GGCAATTCCTTTGAAGCCTGCCTGCCGGTAGACAGGGGGGCAAGGGGGATGTCAATACCCACCAGTATTCGCTCAATAAAAAAAAGAGGCCGCTTTGCGGGCGGCCTCGTGTACAAGTGTTATGCGCCTTATTTTTTCTTTGCCTCAGTCTTTTTCTTGTCAGCGGCCTTGGTGGCTTTTTCCTTGCTCAGTGTGGCAAAAACGGCTTCGTTCAACTTCATAGGGAACTGGGCTTTCATTTTGTCATTCCACTGTTTTTCCAGGAAGTCCTGATATTCGGCAACTACATAGCCACGTGCATCGTCCAGCGTCTTGGGTTCCACGTTTCTGTGTACTGTTTTCGACACGACAACGGTATAGGTGGTGCTGTTGCCGGTGGGGTAGATCACCTTGGTGCTGTTGCGTTCCAGTTCGTCGGCGGTAGCGTCTTTAAAATGCGTGAATTCAAACCTGCCTTTCTGCACAGTAGCACCGTCCGGATTGTTGGTGGTGTTCAGCTTCTTCACGATCATTTCGTCTGTATTAGACTTGTTCAGCAGCAGCATCATGCCGGTATCAAATGCGGCCTTGCCTTTAAATTTGTACACGGCGCCTTCAAACCCTGGATCCCACATATACTTGCTCTTACGACCCTCGAAGAATATCTTTAGACCTGCGCTATCGTGAGATGCACGACCCCATACGTTCCTGTCCATCAGTTCGAACAGCATGATGCCATCGCGGTATTCTTCCATCAGGTTGCGGAACTCCGTATTTTCCTCCACCAGTTTGTGCTCTTCAAAGTCGTTTACTACAGTACTAACAAACATATTGTAGCCATCATGTACCACAGGTACGTGCGGGCCATTGATCTTGCCATGGGTAAGTCCTTCGAAGTAATGTGCGAAGTCGCTCTGCAAATAGGTTTTGCCGGCCATTGCGAATATCGGCTTGAACATATTGCTGTAGTTAGATGCCCTTACTACCTTGGCTTCCTTACCTGTATCGGGTATGGCTATCAGCTTATTTTCTATTTCGTTGATGTTCTCCTGGAACTCCTTAAAGCCGTTTTTGGCCTTGATGCTGGCGAAGAAGCGGTCTCTGGCGGTTTGTGCGCGCGAGTCGTTTTCTACCCTGTGTTTCAGTTGCGAATAAACGGAGTCGAACGGATCGAGAGGTACTTTCTTAATGAGCTTGATGATGTGCCATCCGTATTCGGTACGTATGGGTTCAGAAACTTCTCCAGGTGTTTTCAGCTCGAAAGCGGCTTTTTCAAAAGCAGGTGTCATCTTGCCGATGCCAAATACTTTCATTACGCCGTTTTCCTTGTTACTGAAATGGTCTTCGGAATATTCTTTAACTAGGTCTTCAAATTTTGCACCGGCGTGCAGTTTGGCTATCACGCTGTCTGCGCGCTTTTTGCCTGCGGCAATAGCTTCTTCACCTCTCGACTTAGGCACTGCTATCAATATCTGGGCTACCTTCAGTTGTCCGGGATCGGCACGTTTGTCCAGCACCTTGATGATATGAAAGCCGAACTGCGTACGGAAAGGTTTTGATATCTTACCGACGGGAGTGTTGAACGCCTCGTTTTCGAAACCGTAAACAGTTTGCATACCGGTGATATAGCCTATGTCGCCGCCATTCTCCTTAGAACCCTTGTCGTCAGACGTAGCCCTGGCCAGGTCTTCGAAGCTGGCTTTTTTGGTAATGATCTGGTTGTAGATACTGTCTATTTTCTTGTACGGAGCTACGGTATCGGTGCCGGGAGTGCAGCTTACCAGTATGTGGGCCGCGCGAACGTCGGTCTTCATACGGTCGTAGGCTTCACGTATCAGCTTATTGGTCACCTGTTCGTCGGTGAGGTAGGTCTTAGCCAGCGTTTTGCGGTAGTTGTCCAGTTCTTTCTGGATGTTGGGCAGTGTGTCCAGTCTTTCTTTTTCGGCTTCCGCTACTTTCATGCGGAACAGCGAATACAGATTAAGGTAACTTCTCAGCGCCGTGTCGGTCATGTCGGGCGCCTTATTGATACTATTCTTTTTGTAAACCCTCAGGAATTCATCTTTGTTTACCGAATGGCTACCATAAGTGAACAAGGTTTGTGCTTTCGCATTAAAAGTTCCCACCCCGGTTACCAGGCAGATTAACACCAATTTTCGCATTATTATTTTTTTTAGGACTCGAAATTAAACAGAATATGTCTTTGTTGTAAGATTTTATTTTTTACCCTTGGCTTTTTCCTTTTCAGCCTTGGCTTTGCGCTCGGTCATGTCTATCACGCCGCCTATATTGCTGTGGTCCAGACGCTTGCCACGGATTATCTTTTTCTCGTCCATCAGGTATATGGTAGGGGTGCTGTACACGTCATACTTGCCCCTCCAGTCGCCCACATGTTCGGGGTCCCAGCAGTTGGTCCACTTCTTGTCTATCTTGTTCTTGGTCAGGAAGTCGGTAATGGCTTTTTCCTCGCCCTCGGTGGCTACGGTCATTACCTTTACGCCCTTGTCTTTCAGCACCGCTTCATAAAGCGAGTCCAGCTCGGGCATCTCGTGCTGGCAATGGCCGCAGGTGGGCGAGTAGAACACCACCAGCGTATAGTTTGCCTTTATGTCCAGCATGCTCACGTCCTGCTTGGTCAGTATGTTGGGTACGCGTATTTCTGGCGCTTTGTTGCCTATTACGTTGGGGGCTATCTTCTGTGCGCGGTCCAGATACTTGCTCAGTTCGTCGTTGGTGAGCCAGAATGCGTCTCCTTTCATATAATAATTTTCAATTATATATACAAAAGCCTCGTCCATACCCATTACCTTGCTGTTCTCCACATTGCGGGTCACCCACCACAGCGTGTACTTAAATATGTCTTTGGTACCCTTGGCCTTACGCAGCAGCACATCGGCTTCGTGCTCCACGCTGTCGGGCCATGGCAATACCATCTTAGTGAAATACTCTTCCAGTTTGGCATCCAGGATGGGTGTATGTATCAGGCGTTCGTCCTGAAAGTCAAAACCGTCCCAGAAATGGTTTTTGTAATAGCGGTAAGCAAATGTGGAGTCCTTGGTTTTGCCATCTTCCAACAGGTGTTCGCCTTCGGGCACTTCGGGTGTCTCCAGTGCGCCAAATATGGAGGCCAGCAGGGTGCCGGGATGTTCCTTAATGTATTTGCGCCTGTAGTTGGTCAGGTCTTTTGCAGTGGCCGATCCTTTTTTGCGCACGGCAGCGGTATCATCCGCATTTTTGGCTGCAGCCAGTTCTTTCAGCAGGGCCTGTTGTCCGGCACTGTAGTTTTTCAAAAATTCCACATAAGACTGAAAACGCTCGTTTTCGTCCGAGTTTTTAAATTTCAGCTTTACCGGTTCTCCGGGCGTGGTGGTATCGGGCACTGTGGCGGTAATGGTAAAATCGTCGCCGGCATTGAGCATGAATTCAAAATTGGTCTTGTGGTCAGAGAGCAGCATCATGTAGATGCCGCCAATAAATGTAGAGTCGGTGGTATTAAACTCTGCCTTGCCGTTGTGGTCTATCTTAGCGCTGTCCCTTTTGTAAATGGTGGGCAGGCCCTTTCCGTAATAGTGTACCAAAAAGATGGTAGAGTCTTTCACGTTGGTGAATTTCAGATGAATGTGGTACCCGGTCTTGCTGCTGGGCGATGCAACCGCGGTCTGGAATAGTCCGGCAATCAGAAGGACGGCAATCAGTGAAATACGCTTCATATAGTTTGTTTAGTTTTTTTGGTCCGCTGTTAAAGACAGCGGGAAAACTGATGATGTTGGTTTGGGAAGTCAAAAATAATTCATAAAATCTGTTAGAAACAACTGTATAAAGCTAATTTGAGACGCTATAGCGTAAACTATAACATATTTTTTACAGAATGAACCGACTATTTCGCCCGATGTAGGATTTATGAAAAAAAAGTAGTTCATATTAACCGGTTTTTACACATCTGGCTGCAGGGTCGCCAACGGGTTTTGGGGCGGACTGCTGTTAGTATTGCAGGTGGTAGCGCACCAGATTCAGCACGTGGTAAATACTATCCAGCGGCTGGTCTATCACCAGCCTTACAAAGCCACCTGCTTCCGGGCTTACGTAGTAATAATTGCGCATCCATACTTTGTTTATCGAAGAGTCCGACTTGAAGCAAGAAACCTCGTACACCTTGCCAAAAGTGAGTCCATTTACGTTGTAATTATCCAACACCCGGCATACTTTCGATTTTTGGGTCACATCGTAAAAAGTGTCCGTAGTGCCAAATGGATAGCTCAAAAATTGCTTAAAAGCCAGATACCGGTCGTCCCATGTTTTTATGGCGTTATTGCGTTGGGAAAGTTCCAGCCTGTTCAGCACCATATACCACATCCACAATGTGGTGTCTGCCGTAATCCCCAAATCGTTATAGTCAGACAAGAGCACCTCGATATTGTCGTCGTCCACATGCTCGTGCTTCACAATATAGTGTTCCTGGCTATGCAGATTGTACCGCACAAAAAAACTGTCGGTGCGGCCGGTAACCGAATCCAGGTATATCCAGTAACTGCCGGGTTTCAGGTCGAAAGCAGACTTGAGTGCCTGATTGACGGGATTGGTAGTGGTAGTGGAGCAACCGGAGGTTAACCACAATAGAAGGGTGAAAACAAAAGCGTGTTTCATGAGATGGGGTTTTAGTGATACAAAACTAGTAAAAAATCAAAATCCGGCTCCGGCACGCTCGACCGCTTCCATAAGTAGTGCCAGCAGATGAATTCGAGCTTCGAAGCCTGCCTGCCGGTAGGCAGGCGGGCAGGGGGATGTCAATACAAAACATTTATTCCTACCCGGTATCCCTCCACCGGATTCCCCCTTCGAAGGGGCCTCCCGCCGGTGCGTGACACAGTTGCAGATACTACGTTGATCGTTTTTTGTCTTGGCAAAAATCAGCCTTCCGCATTCAGGCAATTCCCCCTTTGAAGGGGGAATTCCGCTGGTGCGCGACACAGTTGCAGATACTATGTTGATCGTTTTTTGTCTTGGCAAAAATCAACCTTCCGTATTCAGGCAATTTCCCCTTTGAAAGGGGCAAGGGGGATGTTAATAGTCACAGGGCATTCCCTCAAATGGATTTCACCTTCGAAGGGGGAATCCCGCTGGTGCGTGACACAGTTGCAGATACTACGTTGATCATTTTTTGTCTTGGCAAAAATCAGCCTTCCGCATTCAGGCAATTCCCCCTTTGAAGGG
>CAIYJV010000412.1 GCA_903926605.1 uncultured Bacteroidota bacterium | reverse complement strand
TCTTCCGGAATATTGTTCAAAACGTTTTCGTAAAACTTTTTTTGTTTTTCGAGTCGCTGCTCTGCGAGAATTTTTTCAGTAACATCTTCAAAATTCCAAAGGTGGCCTTCATAATTACCATCGAGGAAAATAGGCACGTAATTGCGTTCCAGGTATCTGCCGTCTTTCAGTTCCAGTGTTTCGTGGAGGGCAATGTTTTTTTGTTCCAGAATTTCATACACTCGTTCCGTAAACTCGGCAGGCTCCGAAAACAATACCCTGCCTGCCTCTATAATGCCTGTAAAGTCTTTCCCAATAAGTTGCTGTGGCGATATTCGAATACCGAAAATCTTGCAAAACTGTTCGTTTGCAAGAATAATTTTGCGGTCTTTGTTTTCTACGATCACACCGGAATGAAGATTCTCTATCAGGTAAGAAAGTCTGTTTGCCGTCTCCTTGATCTGTAGTTCCAGTTGTTTTTGCTGGTCAATGTCGGTAATAGTACCAATTACCATCAGTGGCAGGCCCCGCTCATCCCAATCTACTATGATGCCGCGGGCGACAAAGTATTTGTAATTGCCATTTTTGTGCCGCAGTCTATGTTCAACCATAAACTGCCGGGAGTCTCCTTTCAGATAGCTGTCAAACGCCTCGTTTATTTTTTCCAGGTCACCGGGGTGCAAGGCTTCTTTCCATTGTGCATAGCCGAAATCGTCTTCCAATTGGTAGCCAAGCGCTTTCTTGAATGGCGGGAAGAACAGGCCTTCTTCCGAGTTAATTTCATATTGCCAAATACCGTCACCATTCCCTTCCAATGCAAACTTCCACAAATGTTCACTGTACTTGATCGCATTTTTTTGTTCGTTGGCTACCTGCAACATTTTTTTTATGTCGTTGGTAGCAAGTTCCTGCGCTTTCAGGATATTGAGCTGGTCTATCAGCGGGTCGTGCTTGGCAAAGTCATTGAGCGACAGGTTTTTTTCCTTTATGTCGTCCATCGAAATCACCCAGGGTGTACCCACAAAAAGCAATTGGTTTGAACTATCTATATACTCCAACTGTCCCCTAAGAATATTCCTTGGGTCACTTTTCAGGTTCAGTAGCACGATCTGATTGCCAATACCCTTGAGTGCATGAAAATCGGTAATTTTCAGCTTCGGATGAATCACATTCAGCGAATCGAATAAATTGGTACCGACGCCAGCCAGCAACATCTTTGCCATAGACCGCCCGATAGAAGTAACTTTAAAATCGGAGTCAAACTGTATATAAAAAGGGAATATCCTGTTAAACTGCTCTTCGCCAAACGAAAACCCGGTTGCATTCATATCTACAAATAATGCCACAATTTAAAGAATAAATTTTATTTAACGGAATAAATGTAGACTATTTACATATTAACAGTGTTTTAAAACGATTCAGGTAGCCGATACACAAAATACAATGCTGTTTTTATTATGCCATTCTGCCGAGCTATTCGTCAGGGATACCCAAAAAAATCTACATTTGCAGAAACCTGATTTACTTATTATGCGTCTTTGGTGGTGGAAGATACTGGGCGGAACGCTGCTGTTATACACCGTGATCGCGGGCTTTCTGCTTCCCGTTCCCCGGCTCGACATACTCAATGAGACAATCCGCAATCTCTATTTCCACGTGCCCATGTGGTTTACAATGCTAGCTCTGTTTGGTGCTGGCGCAGCATACTCTGTAAAATATCTTTCGTCTGGAAATTTGGTGGACGACATTTATGCGGTACAGTTCACCAACGCCGGCATTTTTTTCAGTATTCTGGGTATGCTTACCGGCATGGAATGGGCGCGCTACACATGGGGGTCGTTCTGGAGCAATGACCCGAAGCAACTGGGCACCGCTTTGAGTATGCTCACCTATTTTGCGTACTCCATACTGCGCGGCGGCATAAAAGATGACGAGAAAAAAGCACGTATAGGAGCCGTGTACAACATATTTGCGTTTTGCATGATGATACCGCTTATTTTCATACTGCCCCGAATGGTAGATTCATTGCATCCCGGTAACGGCGGTAACCCCGCATTTTCAAAATATGATCTGGACAGTGATATGCGACTGGTTTTTTACCCAGCGGTAGCAGGGTGGATGCTATTAGGTTTTTGGATCGCGACCCTTTCGGTACGAACACAGCTGTTACATTTTGAACTGGAACAAAAAGACATTCATCAAAAGGACATACAATGATCAAAAAACTCATCTCAATATCATTATTTCAACTGATTTTCGTCATCAATCTGAATGCCCAAACCGACATGGCGGATGGTTTGAGGTCTAATGGTAAAATATACGTTGTAGTTGTGGTTTTAGCTACTATATTTGCAGGGATTTTTGCGTTTCTAGTTAAATTGGACCGCAAAATTTCTAAACTTGAAAAGGAAAAAAACTAATTTTTTATTTAATCTAAATTACTAAAAAAGGTGGAAACAGTTACAGCCAAATCAAACCAAGAGGCACACTACAGCTTTTTTCAGGGCGTTGAACGCAATTTTGATAAAGCAGCCCAGTATACACGGTTCGAGCCGGGTATCTTACAGCAAATCAAAGCTTGTAATTCGGTGTACAGCATGAAGTTCCCTGTGCGTATCGGAAACCAGATCGAGGTGATCGAAGCCTATCGTGTGCAGCACTCGCATCACAGACTTCCATGTAAAGGCGGTATCCGCTACAGTATGGATGTGAACCAGGACGAAGTGATGGCTCTGGCATCTCTGATGACTTACAAATGCGCGCTTGTAAGCGTACCCTTCGGTGGCGCTAAAGGCGGTATTAAGATCAACCCCAAAAACTACTCGGTAGGTGATCTTGAAAAAATTACACGCCGTTACGCATCCGAGCTCATTAAAAAGAACTTCATTGGCCCCGGCATTGACGTACCAGCTCCAGACTACGGAACAGGATCTCGCGAAATGAGCTGGATCGTGGATACTTATATTTCTATGAAGCCAGGTGAAGTTGACTCACTGGGTTGTATTACCGGCAAACCTGTATCACAGGGTGGCGTAAGGGGTCGTACTGAAGCTACTGGTCTGGGTATTTTCTACGGTGTACGTGAAATGTGCCGTGTAAAAGAAGATATGGATGCATTGGGCATGACCACCGGTATCGAAGGTAAAAAAGTGATTGTTCAGGGTCTTGGAAACGTGGGCTACCATGCTGCTAAGTTCTTCTACGACAATGGCGCAATAATTGTTGGCCTTGCAGAATGGGAAGGTGGTATCTATAATGAAAAAGGTCTGGATGTATATAAAGTGGTTGAACACCGCAAAAACACAGGCTCTATCCTTGGTTATCCAGGAGCTACCGAATTTAAGGTAAGCGCTGAAACAATGGAACAGCCCTGCGACATCCTGATCCCTGCCGCACTGGAAAACGTGATCAACGGCTCTAACGCCGGTCGTATCAAGGCTAAGATCATTGGTGAAGGTGCAAACGGACCGTTGACTCCTGAAGCTGATGAGATCCTGGCAAAGAAAGGCATCATTGTAATTCCGGACATGTACCTGAACGCAGGTGGTGTAACGGTATCTTACTTCGAATGGCTGAAAAACCTGAGCCACGTTCGCTTCGGTCGTATGGACAAACGTTTTGCTGAAAACCAGTATGGTTCTATGCTGCACACGTTCGAAGATATGACAGGCAAAAGAGTAACCGACGCTGAAAGGAAAATGCTGTTGCATGGTCCTGACGAAGTGGATCTGGTTTACTCTGGTCTGGAAGACACCATGATCACTTCTTACCACGAGATCCGTGAAGCATTCCTCGGCCTCAACAAGGCAGTAGATATGCGTACCGCTGCATTCACCGTGGCCATCAACAAAGTGGGTGGCGCTTACGAAGAACTGGGTATTTTCCCCTAATATTTTTCAATATTTCCCAAAAAAGTCTCCGGAATTCCGGAGACTTTTTTTATGTCCGTGCCACATCTTTTGGGGTTGAAAAAATTCCTGAGAACACGGCATTGTTCAACCGGCGCATTTCGTGATCAGAATATGCCGGACGGCAGGTTCGCTACACTCAATGCACCGGTTTG
The DNA here is from genome assembly GCA_903926605.1 of uncultured Bacteroidota bacterium. GTDB lineage: Bacteria > Bacteroidota > Bacteroidia > Chitinophagales > Chitinophagaceae > CAIYTT01. Next base: position 1,059 of record CAIYJV010000412.1, on the reverse strand, counting down.
CCTGCAATAAACGACAAGGCCTCCCGAACATGATCCGGAAGGCCTTGTATAATGTGTGGGTCAACTACACTTTTGCGAGTTCTCCTTTCAGAAAGTCTATTACTTTAACTTCGGTAGCATCCAATTCGCGCAAATCAGCGAGGTCTACAGAAATCCAGTCGGTGAGATGAATAAGGTAAAATGCTTTTTCCCAATAAGATTTTCCTTCAGAGTAAATTTCAATAATGTTGTTGGTGTATTTTTTGATCACTTTTTTGTTGATCTCTATGCGGGTTTGCACACGATCGTAGTCGTCTTTGTTGCGCAGTATGATCACCACTTTGTCTTTGGCTTCATCGCGCCACCCTACTAGCTCATTATGGTTCATTTCTGGAATCACAGCATGCCAGCACAGCATCTTACTGTTTTCGTTTATTTGCTGCCGGAAACGGATGGCTACGCCTTCATAACTACCTGAAGAATAGATAACAGGCAACTTGCCCAAAATCTTTTTTGCCAGTGCCTTTGCACTCTTACGAATGTCTTTTTGTTGACCACTTATCAGCTTGGTTGCTGCTTCCAGCTCCTTTTTAAATTTATCATCTATCAGCCCGAAATGGTTGATCGTGTATAAAATCTGCACGAGCGAATAACCAAGGCACGAACGCGGAGGCATACCGCCCGGAACCAGGATACAGTCCAGTTTTTTCTTTTTTGCCATTTCGGCAATTTTACCGCCCGATGTAATGCAGACCACCGTGGCTTTTGCCTTCAGTGCCTGATTCATTGCCTCGATAGTCTCTTCGGTATTGCCAGAATAGGAGCAAACCAGTACCAGTGTCTTTTCGGACACATAAGATGGCAAAGAATAATCTTTATTTACATTGAAGGGCATTTTTAATTTGCCAGCGACATAATTCTGAACTATTGAGCCACCGATACCGCTACCACCCAGGCCAGTAACCAGTACGTTGGTAAATTCTTTTACAGATGTATTAAATTTGTAATTTTGTCCGATTGCAAGTGCTTCTTCAAGCTGTTTCGGAAACTTTAAAACCAGATCTTTCATGATTTAAATTT
>CAIYJV010000411.1 GCA_903926605.1 uncultured Bacteroidota bacterium | reverse complement strand
GGCACTTTTTATGGCCAACTTTCCGATTTCTTTTACTACGATCCAGATCCGGCGCACCCATTGCCGAATTGGCAACGGCAGTTGATCTACGACTATCACTGCAATAAAATACCGATCAGCCGCAGACATAGCACTATCGAGCCGTGCATTAACGGCAATGGCCAGCCTACGGGAGCAAGTACGCCCGGATGGGGAACTTTTGACCCATATTATCCCTCAAATTATCCAGCGCAGATCAATTCAACCCACTTTAAAGGTGACAACTCTCTCGGTTCTGAATGGTTCCCACATCTACTGTATGACAATCTAGGTGGACTGCACCCGCAGGGATGGTTCTGTATACAGATACCCATTGCCGTAATATTCGATATTACAATACCATCTATAGATCCCAATTTTGGGTGTGGGTGGCCGGAACCAAGCAATTGGTATGACTATTTTGAATATGGCTGGGACGAAATAAGCTGGTTCGGTTTGCAAAGTACAGACCACAGGAATAAAATATTGCAGTATTTTTGGTATCGTACAAAGTGTTTAAACCCTTATTGCCGACTTACTATGGTTGGCACCAATCAAATGTATGCAAATGCTTACTATGCTAGGCGAGATCATACTGTCAGGTATAGGGCCAATGATTTTATTGATGCAACCTCCGGTGGTTTTACAAACTTAACAGGTGTGTTTGGCCAGGAAACTACAATTAAGAACATCTGGAATGGCGCTTATAGTGCCGCGCCCTATCTGATATCCTGCTGGCAGCATCTTGATTTTACATTCAATAATGTAACCAACAGCCATACACGTGTATTACAAACAAACGGGCGCTATTTGACAACCCTAATCGATGTGCCCGCCAAATCATCATTGATCTTTGCTGGTAGCGACAAAATATTCTTTATCGCGTCAGACTTGGATGGTTATATACACGGTTATATAAAACAGCCGGACACCATCAATGGTGGTACCTGGCTTACAGTTAGCCCTAGCTATTCAGCACACGGTTTTTATGGCGGTACGGATAGCACACAACTAATAGCCAGTCAGGCAAAGGCAGCTTCAAACCTGATAGTCAGCCTAGATGGCACGCAGCTCCTTTATTTAGGTATAGACGGCAAAATACATGGCTTTGACATCATAGATGTATGGCATTACCGCTACTTCAATTTCTACTTTGAATATCCATCTGTTTCATCGCTTATAAACCCGCTGGGGAACACCGTGTTTTATATAGGAGAAAGTGGCTGGGTGAGAGGCTATATTTTTGAGTGGGGCCTCTGGCACGCCAATGACCCTACGCGTCAATCGCAGTTTGTTCACGGGCTTATCGCAGCGCCAGCCGCTTCGGTGCTTGTGTATGATGGCGCTACCGCTCCATATCCAAGATTGTACTACAAGGATAGCGATGGTTATTTGCGCTATTTTGATGTGATCAATGTAGGCGGCGATTTTGCTTATCGCGAATTCAATATTGCAAAAGTTCTGTTCGACAGCCAAGGCATAAGGATGACCAGCAATTTCGTCATCAGGGGCAACCGCATTTATTTTATTGGCGACAATGGCCTTCCAGGCATTTATTGTCTTGTATATGATGGAGGAACCGTATGGCGGTTACTGAAGCTAGCAAACCAAAGCAATATATACCATGGTACTCCGTTAGGTACCATAGGCGTTGCCAATTTGACCGCCGAAATTGCAGTAAGTCCAGATGGTAAGCGAATAGTCTGGTTTGGCTCGTTTGCGGCTGGCAGTAGGGTGGTAGTAAGCTATGATTATCAGGGTGGCGATAACTATTTATACACCCCATTTAATATAGATTATGCCATAACAGGTGATGAAAACAGCTTGCAGTTTACCGGCAATAACGATCTCTACTTTATTTCGCCAACGGACGGTACAGTGCAATTAATAAAGTATGCGGAAGATTATTGCACGGAGGCTGAGGTACTTATGGAAAGTCTTTGGCCACAGTTTCCAGATCATTGAGTTTATAGTGGCTATTACCGGCACTTGCGGATTTGCTATGTGTAACGTACGGTGGTGCAGGTTATACCTTTCCTCTACTGTTTCTCCGCGGGGTAATCACTATATTGAAGGCGACGATTGCAGAGCTATTGATATAAATTTTTAGTTGAATGACACAGAAGATGCATTTAGCAAAAATTGTCTTAACCAAAAATTTGGTTAAGAACACCAATAACGGCGGAAAGGAATTAAAAGTTATTAAGCTGAAGGCTATTCAATACAAATTCACTGAAATTTGAATTTTGGCGATTCTATATGAGCAACACTATGTTATAATACGACTATCTTAATAGTCTTCATTCCAGGTTATATTCCAGAATCGCACTAATATTCTCCATAAAAAAGTTAGAATCGGCCGTAGCTAACCCTACATTAAAAAACAATAATGCGTTGTAAATCAATAATTTGCAACGAATTATTTATTTTATGGGTACACTTTGGGGTGCTTTGCCTTTTGCGCTCTCCCCAAAAACGCTCAGAAGACAAATTTGGTTTTAGCGTACAATTGCGTCGATAGGGTAGTCTACCTGCCGTTTTCCGTCTGTTGAGCGTGATGATTATTCTTCAGCAAAGACTTTCTCCGCCGCTCTTTCTAATCAGTCTCTTTTCGGGAAGGGATGGCTAGTCAGGTACCACCTATTGTATACTCAAAGCTTTGTTTTCGGCTTTGATCCTAATGTACAGCACGAATAAATTCAGAATTGTAAATATTGCTGCTGTGTAGTACAAATGAAATGCGAGGGGTATAACTGCTATCTCGCACACTACGATCAGGTAATTTGGGTGTTTAATAATGTTGTATGGGAACCGGGTAACCAAAGGAGTACCCGGCAAACGCAGTATTTTGGTGTTCCAGTATGGGCCTAGCACATAGATGATCCGAAACTTGAACAGTAGCAAAATAAAAAATAGCAGAATCAAAGGCATGCTGAATGACTTGTCTGATAAGAACAGGTATTCCAAAATCATTGCGCAAAAGAAAGCAGTATGCAGGACGATCATCAACGGGTAATGCTCCCTTCCAAATTCTACTGCTCCCTTTTTTCTTAGTATTTTCTCGTTTCTTGCAGCGTAGGCAAGTTCCGCAAAGCGAACAAGTACAATTAGCGTTATGAATAGGGAGAATATCATTTGCCGTTGGTCATGGAGATGAGGGCCATTTCGCTGCAAAATCCCGGCCCCATAGCGAGCATGAGTCCGTATCCATCTACAAATCCTTTTTCATAGAATCGTTCCAGTACGTAGAGCACCGTTGCGCTGGACATATTGCCATAGTCGCTCATCACGTGCCGGGTAGTCTTAAGGTCGGCTGCACTTATCTGTAAGGACTCCTCGTAAGCTGTTAGCACCTTACGACCGCCGGGATGGAAAATGAAATTTTTAATGTTGGCCATTGTAAGATCGTACCGGGACAGAAATTGAGAAACGTCTTTATATATGTTTTCCGAGATTATCATTGGTATGTCCTGTGAAAAAAGGACTTTGAATCCGCTATCCTGAAACTGCCACCCCATGACATCCAGACTGTCATAATACATTTTGCTTTGAGAGCCCAGAAAGGAAATGGTTCTGGACGACTCACCTTTTTTATTGTCTCCCGCTATGAGGCAAGCGGTCACTCCGTCTGAAAAAAGGCTGGATCCAACCAGGTTACTTTTGCTGAAGTCGTTGTTGAGAAACGTGAGTGAACACAGTTCTACATTGACCAATAGAACGATAGCATCCGGATTGCTCTGGGCCAGCACACCAGCTTTTGCAAATCCACCAACGCCGCCCGCACAGCCAAGGCCAAATATGGGGGTTCTGGTAATATTTTGGTTTAGCCGCAATTTGTTTACGATCAGGGCATCGAGGCTTGGAGTGGATAAGCCAGTTGTAGAGACAAATATTATGTCTGTAATGTCGCTACCGGAAACATGGGCAGAATCCATACAATTTTCAACAGCGATCACAGCATATTCCAATGCGATCCTTATGTACTCGTCGTTTTGAGACTGGAATCCATGCAGGTCTCCGTAATAGGCCAGTGGCTTACAAAAATTTCGTGTGTTTATCCCGGTGTTATCAAACACGCCAAGAATCCTTTCAATTTGAGGGAAACTGGGTTGAAAGATATTCCTGGCGTATTGTTTCACGATATGCTGTTCAATCCTATCGGGGAAATCAATTTTGGCTATGGATATTAACGACGGCATAAAGTGGTTTTAAAGTGTCAAAATCTGAGGTGAAACATCCGCTTTCTGCATTTCATACGCTCAATATAATCTTTGTTCGTTCCTTCTGCAGGTATCTCCATTTTTAGCCTAAATGGGATTTGTAAATAGGGTAGCGGCAGGGTATTTTCAAAACTCCCAAACACGAGGGCTGTTAACGTTTAGCAGAAACAGCCTTATTTTGATTTTGTGTGGTCATGGGTGATCGTTTCCCTCATTTCTCGGTATTCACTTTCGTTTATTTCACCAGCCGCAAAGCGTTTTTTCAATATTTCTAACGGCGAATCAGATTGAAACCGCTGCCCCGGAATCGGATAGGGAACAGCGAAAATCCAGAAAATAAACATTCCCCATAGAAACCACCAGACAAGGTGCATTCCCCAAAAGTGGTAACCGTCGTAAAGCATAGTCTATGTTTTTAGAAGTAAGAAAATTTGTACTAGCTGAGATCCCGGTAAGTCTGTTACCGTAGGGTTCCCTTATTTTTTGTCCTCGGTTTGTTTATCCACCGAACGCTGCTGGTTATTTACCTTCCGTTGTTTTTTGTGCATTTTGCGTTCCTTTTTGTCCTGCTTATCATGCTTTCTGTCAAGTTTCTGGTAGGTCTCGTTCAGCTCGGCTTTTTGTTTGTCGGCCTTTTTTTGCTCTTTATCCTGCTTCTTTATCTCTTTGTCTTGTTTCTTTATGTCCTGAGAATTTTGGGTTGCCGGGACATTTTGTTGGGTGGTATTTTGAATGGCCCCATAGGAAGTGGTACCACAAATACTCATTGTGATAAAAGTGAAAATTAAATACTTTTTCATGTTTTTTGTTTTAATTTAGTTTGATAATGAACAAAGTTAGATTTCAAGGGGGGCAACTTATTACACGGCGCTGGGAAATAGTTACATAATTACGCTTCTGCCTGCCGTGCATAAAGAGAGAAGGAGCTACATCTGGATGATGCGGCTCCTTCTGGAATATCTGACTGTAACGGAAAATTCTGTTTGAATTTCAGTAGCAGTTATTTGTTCTTTTCGTCTGCAACTTTCTCTTCTTTCGCAGGGATCATAGTCATTACCGCATTACGGTTTATTTGTTTGCCGAAGTAAGTTTTGTTAGTGGCCACTGGGTCTCTGCTGCCATGCCCATTTGTTTTTATTCGACTTGCTTTTATTCCGCGTTTGATCAATTCTTCTTTTACAGCCATTGCGCGGTTAAATGACAGCGGAATGTTTTTCGCTTCTTCTCCGGTAGAGTCTGCGTTGCCTTCAATAGAGATGATAGAACCCTTGTTGAGTTTCATCTGGGCCACCGCTTTTTCAATTACTTGATAGGCTTCTGCATGCAATACATACAGATTTACATCAAACAACATAGGTGTGGAAATGTCCACTTCACATAATACCGCTTTTGCATGGCCATTGTCAATTTTATCGGATGTAGTATTTGTCAGGTCTCCGGTGTTCGTGTTCACCTGCATTGCCGGTGCACCCAGGGTAAAGCCCGGGCAATTTGCCGAACATGCACCAACCGTGGCTACCACCATTGTGTAGTCACCCTGACACAAACCGTTTACCGTGAGAAGGTCGTCCCGGTCAACAATACCCGTGAACGGAGGATGTGATTCGCCATTCAACCGGTAACTTATTGTTGCTGAGTTGCCTTGTTTCATGCCCCTCAGCATTACAAAACCGTTACAAGCGTCCACAGACGTAGGATTTGCTGTAAGTTCTGTTGGTGCTACCATAGCGGGTTCCGTTAACGTGATGGGAGGAGAAGTGACATTGTCCTTCCTGATGCTTACGGTCATGCCAGAATATTCACCTGCGCCCAGGTTGGTGATTTTTACTTGCCCTGTTCCGGATACGGTAGATGTGTAGGGTGTTTGAGTAGTGCCATTCAGTTTGTAGGCAACGGAAACAGGTTTATTAGGGTTTAATCCGTTCAGCGCAATGAATCCGTCTGTCAATCCACATTTTGTGGGCGACATCAGATCAACAGAAGATATTGCCATTTTCTCATGTTTACGGCCCAGGAAGAAGCGTACCCCCAGATTCAGGCCATAAGAGTGGTTGTCAACCTTGGTGGTGTTTTTCAGCACCGAACTGTAGCTTCCAACAGCATCTGTGAGATGATACGAACTATTGGTGCCACTGCTAAAGGGCTGGAAAATGTAATAGAGGCCAAGATTCAGGGCGACCATATCGGACAGAAAATAATTTACAGATGGCTGTAACAACAATCCGATGTTACCCTGGGGGTAGGATACCGTTCCCTTTGTGCTCGCTGCTGGTTTGTTGAGTCCTACATTGTAGCCGAGTGCGCTTTTTGCATTGAAATAGTCCTGCATGTTGCCATTAGGATTGTTTCTGATGAACTCAGCTTTTGTGATCAGCCAGTCATTTACCGACGGGGTAGGGCTAGCGTCATACACTGGTGTATTGGGTGCGTCACCCACTGTAGCAAATTGGTATATTGCCTCATAGTCGAAAGTGGCATGAGTAGTGTATTCATTTTTCATTTGCAGATTATACATCAGGCCCGCATCTGCGGCAATTCCCCATTTTTTTGACATCCTGTTTTTATACTTCAGCACCAGGGGGATGTTGACGTTTGTAATCGTCAGGTTCTCTTTGATATCATGGCCCGTGATCACCTGCCTGTAGGTGCTGCCGTTGAAGTCGGTCGCCTGACTCTCCATGTGGAAATTGTCCAGAACCGCATCTCCGGTTTGCATGAGGTACATAAGCCCGGTACCCACTCCCCAGTGGCGGTTTTTTCCGAAGAAAAAACCGACCTGGCCGTCAGCGCCATAAGCCATG
>CAIYJV010000410.1 GCA_903926605.1 uncultured Bacteroidota bacterium | reverse complement strand
TTATCATTGGTAACCTCGAAACTATATTCGGCACCCTGGCTCAGCAACAGATACTTACCCAGTAACTTATCGTGCAGATAGAGCTGCTGTCCGGTAGGCACTGAAAGATTTTCAGCCCTTATCACAAAAGGCTGTTTGTAATTGCTGGTGATACCCAGGGGTATGACCTTACCCGCTTCAAACGGCCTGAAGTCCCGGCACAGCGGACGATGATCATCGGACCAGCTATAGAAGTTAAGGTCGGGATTTATCGCCTTGCCAGCGTCTATTACTTCTTCAAATCCACTTGCCTGATCATTGAACTTCATGGTAAGCACATCCCACAGATGATATTGCTCGTCATAAACATTGAACGTGCATTCGTCCTTGGTGGACTTCAGAAGAACTGCTGTTGGTGTGACTGCCTTGTTTGACTCTTTGAAAATCAAATGTGCACCATCAAATTTCGCCCTTACCTGGTATGATGTGTTTGCTGCGATAACATAGGGTGTGAGCGTAATTTCAGGTACGGTAATAAACATACCTGCCGCAGCTCCGTAAGCGTTCCATACATAAATGTAGGGCTGTAGCAACTGGCTATCTACCATGGCATTATACACAACTGTACCTATATCTACCGGCGACGGGTATGGGTTGCTCTTTTGATTATAGGTCTGTGCAGGAACTCCGCTCACTACAAGACTGCCCTTTTGCAACGGCATATATTGTGTACCAGTGTTCACATGACCCCAATGCCTGAAATTGACCGGGTCCGGCGTATAAGGATTCCCATCTAGGCCCTCTCCTTTCGGACCACGCACAAACAAACGGTACCCTTCGAATCTATGTACCATGTTACTATCTGCACTCAGGTGTACACCTGTAGCAGAGACCGTATCTCTGGCCCATGTAAACTGCATCCAGCCCGGATCTCCGGATCCACCTGTAACTTGTGAATTACTGAATGCTGTATGATACCAAAATGCAGACGGCGAATTGGAAGCGGTTGATGTAAACCCATGAGACGAACCGTACATACCGGTAATATCAATGTATTTTTCAATTTGCGACAACGAAACAGAATCAGAGAAAGGCGTTCCGACAAACCGGTATGCGCGTCTGCCGCCTTTCACGTATTGCTGCATGATTACCCTACCAACGATCGAACCACCTGTAACAGAGTCAATCGGGGCTACGCGACCACGTACGGGGTTAGTGACCTGGTCGTCTGAGCACATAATGACCAGGTTGTTGTTGGTGGTGAACGCACCATTGGTCAACTTCAGGTCGCCGGCCACAAAAACAGAATCAAGGAATGAAGCCACATTTACCCCTGCAGCATTGTTCAGCTCTATATTGCCAACCTGCCCACTGCCATAAATATGTTGTACAGAAGACCCATTAAGCACAAGACCTCCCGCGCCCGTTATTACACCGGTATTATTCAAATCTCCGGTCAGGTAAAGTGTGGCTCCGTTATCAATAGTTATTGTAGCACCACTTGCCACATGCAAGCCTGGTACCGTAATAGCCGATCCTGTTGTCAATTCTGGTTCATGTAATCCGCCAACGATCAGCACAGTATCTGTAGGAGCAGGAACAACACCACAAACCCAGTTCGATGCCGTGTTCCAATTCGAACTGATTGCACCCCACCACCTTTGTGTGGTAAGAGAAACCGTGTCCGAGGTTCCACTTACAGTGCCACACCCAATTACAGAATATGCCACTGCAACCGTATAAGCACCGGATGGCAGGGTAGGATAAACACTGTATGTAGAGACACTGCCTGTTGATGTGGAAGTTGCAATTCCAGGACCACTCCATGTATAAGTAGCTGTACCAGCGCCTCCATGAACATATGCTGTCATGTGTTCAGCCGTTCCAGAACAAATCCAGTACGGAGAGGACAGAATTACAGAATCAACCACCGGCACTGCATTTACAGTAATAGGAGTCGACGTAACCAAATTACTCACGCACCCGTTTCCAGGATAGCGCACCGTTACACTGTAGATACCATTAAATGCAGTACTGGTTACTGTTACGGAATTAATTCCTGCAACAGACGTATTCGTATAACCCGATGGACCACTCCAGTTATATACAGGGCTACCGGTTCCCGCCACTGCACCTGCTGTAAAATTAACAGTGGCGCTGGCGCACATCAGTGTAATATCCGGAGTTACAGATGCCAGCGTTGGCACACTGTATACCGTTACCAGTGGTGTTGTGTAAACCGCACTGCAACCGGGGCCGGAGCCATTGTACACGGTTACCGTATACACGCCGTTGGCAGCAACGGTCGCTCCGGAAATATTGGGGTTTGCCACCGTGGAACTGAAGCCTGAAGGTCCGCTCCAATTGTAGGCCGTAGTACTGGTTGCATTTGCATGCAAGGTAACAGTACCGCCAATACAAGCACTGTCAATCGTAAGACCCGTTGATACTGGCACAGGATTAACAATCAGGTTCGTGGTATAAACCGTTCCAGGACTGCATCCACCGCCAATACCGGTTAATGTAAGCGAATAAATACCTGCAGCAGTAGCTGTTGGGTTTTGAAGAGACGAAGTAAATCCGGCCGGACCGCTCCAGTTCCAGCTCGCAGTATAGACATTTGAGTTGGCAGTAAGATTTGCTGTACCACCAGTACAAATCGGGCCATTGTTGGCAGGGCCTGTAGAAGCAGGCGCCGGGTTTACGGTCACTATGCTCGTATACACGGTAGCCGGACTACACCCGGCGCCCGTGCTACTCACGGTAAGTGAATAAGCACCCGACAATACGGTAGTAGGATTTTGCAATGTAGAAGTATAACCAGATGGCCCGGACCAGTGCCATACAGTGGCATAAGTGGAATTCGCGTTAAGCGTAGCCGATGTACCGGTACAAACCGGGCTGGTGTTTGAAATCCCGGACGATACCGGCACGCCGTTCACTGTAACCAAATAGGCAGACGCACATCCCGTTCCCAACGTATAGGAAATAGTGTCCACGCCCGTACCTACTGCAGTAACCAGACCCGCACCGCTCACGGTGGCTTTCAGGTTGTTTGCGCTACTCCATGTACCCGACCCTGTAGCATCGGTAAAACCATAGGTGCCTGCAATACACATCTGGGGCACACCACTGATAGCAGCCGGATTTGGATTTACCGTCAACGGAACCTGTGCCCTGGCGGTACATCCTGCGGAACTAGTACCGGTAACTGTATAAACTGTACTTACTGTAGGCGTCGCAACAACGTTGGCACCAGTAGTGGCGCTTAGGCCTGTAGCAGGCGTCCAACTATACGAAACAGCACCAGTTGCATTCAGTGTGGTAGTTACCCCTGCGCAAAAAGTAGAAACACCAGCTGACCCATTTACTACTGGAAGTGCGTTTCCGGAATTGTGTACTGCAACCGATGTATTGTTACCGCCGCCATACGGACAGGTAACCACGCAATTGTAGTATATCGACGTTATCGAATCGGTGGCGGTATAACTCTGTGTAGTAGCACCGGTAATTGCGGTATAGGTTACGCCATCCGGAGATTTCTGCCACTGGTAGGTGAGTACACCTGGAATAACAGAGGCCCCAGAAAGATTAAGTGTGGTATTATAGGGTAAACAACCCGTTGTTACAGACGATGTCGCCGTACCCGCAGTAGGTGCTCCAGAACAAGGCGGCAACACTATATTCACCAAATAGTCTTCGGTTGATCCGTAAACGTAGGTTTTTGCAGCGTCCGACGAACTACAAGGATTCATGGTCGTAGACTTTGGACAACTGTTGATGTTCGCACTGCGGATACGCATGCGGTGGTAGCCCAGAGTAGCGCTGTATGGCAATGTTACAGTCGCCGTGTCCTGATTCAAATTGAGCGTACAGTTTCCCGCGCCAAACACGGTACTTATGGCTTCCGAATTGGCAAACGTCCCATCATCGTTATAGTCTATCCATGCTTCATTTTCGTACTTGGTGTCGTAGGTGTTATAATAGATCGTACTCAGGTAACTACCACCCTGACGCAAGGTCACAGCAGGCACTGCGGCACTTCTGTCAAGGTAGCCCGTGGCATTGGGTGCAAAATTGTCTACAATGCTGGAACCAGAGTATCCGTAAAGGGTATATTTAAGCGGAGCAAAAGAGCTGGCAGTACCATTTGTATAAGAAGGTGTGCAATAGCAGGACGCCGTATAGGGAACGCTCAAACTAGGTGAATAATTAAAGCCACCCGACGCAGCGCACACAAGGCTAACACGGTAGAATTTGGATGCAGACTCCGTGGTATTCCAAACCGTGGTGGTAGCACCCGGAATATTGCTCCAGGAGGAATTGTCTGACGAAATCTGCCATTGGTAAGTAATGCTGGAATATGCAATACCACCAAGCGCAAGTTGAATCGGAGTACCGGAACAAGCCGTACCCACTGTCGATGATATTGAGCCAGAGGGCGGCGTACCACTACAAGAAGGTGGCGCAACTATGTTTACCAGATAATCTGCTGTAGAGCCATACTGGTAGCTCTTTGATGCGTCTGAACTTCCGCAGGGATTCATGGTAACAGAGTTGGAGCACGACGAACTGCTAAAGGCATCTCTAACCCTCATGCGATGCACGCCTAACGTCGCATTCAGAGCAACGCTGATCCGGAATGTATCCTGAGTAATTGTAGAGCTACATCCAGCCAGACCGAACACACTGGTTACCGCTTCACTTGTCGAAAACACACCATCGTCGTTAAAATCTATCCATATCTGATTTTCGTAGTAGTCATTCAATGTGTTGTAATAAACCGTACCAGGATAGGTAGAACCCTGAGCCAGACTTACTGTACCTACTGATGTAGTTCTGTCTACATAACCGCTGTTTGGCGGCGCAAACATATCAGACAGCACCGTTGTACCATTATTAGACAACACTATTTGGTTCATTGCATTATTTGTTGCCGGACTGCTGGTATAGGTGGGTGCGCAATAGCAGGCACCAACATAGGTTACGTACACCGTGGTCGAGTAAGCAGACAATCCACTTACTGAGCAAGTAAGCATACACCGGTAATAATTACTAACTGTTTCCGTACCACTCCATGTTGTAGTTGTGGCACCCGAAATATTTGTCCATATCGAGTTGTCAGTCGACGTTTGCCATTGGTAGGTAATACCCGATGAAGATGCCCCGGTAAGCGTTAGGCTAATGGTTCCACCGGAGCAAACTGAACTCACAGATGTATTGGTTGTACCACCAGAAGGGGTGCCCGAACAAGCCGGAGGAGCCACCACATTTACCATATAATCTGCGGTTGAACCATAGTTATAGGTCCTGGCGCCATCGCTGGTTGCGCAAGGATCCATTGTGGTGGAAAGGAAACAAGAGGTGTTACTGTACGCATTGCGGAAACGTATTCTGTGCGCACCCAAAGGCGCAGAAAGTGGAATTGTTATTCTGAAAGTATCCTGACTGACCAAAGTTGTACATCCGGCTAATCCAAAGACAGGCGTAACAGCCTCAGAAAGTGAGAAAACACCATCATTATTGAAATCTATCCAGACTTCATTTTCATAATAAATATTGGTGTTGTTATAATAAACAGTGCCAGAAAAACTGGTTCCCTGAGCCACGTTTACCGACCCTACAGCCGAAGTCCGGTCAGCATATCCGCCAGAAGTTGGCGCATACGTATCGTTTAATGTGGACCCGCTGTAACCGGTAAGTGCCACCCTGCTCATAGCATTTGAAGATGCCGGAGGATTGTTATAGGTGGGTACACAATAGCAGCCCGCTGAATATGGAATCAGTAACGAAGCTGAAGGCGCTGAAGTTGCGCTTACTGTACAGGTCAACACGCACTGATAGTATTTGCTGGCGGCCTCTGTCAGGCTCCACGACGACGTGGTTGCACCCGAAATATTACTCCACGTGGTATTGTCAGTTGAAGATTGCCACTGGTAGGTGATACCGGAAGATGATGCACCCGACAAAGTAAGGTTAATTGTAGAACCCGAACAGGCCGTACTGATACTGGAATTGGTGGTACCAGCAGTAGGCGTACCTGAACAAACCGGTGGTGCTACGATATTTACCATGTAATCGGCAGTTGAACCATACTGATATGTTTTCGCAGCATCGCCTGTTGCACAAGGATCCATAGTGGTCGAGTTGAAACAACTAGAATTACTCCATGCGTTGCGCACCCGCACCCTATGCACTCCTAAAGGAGCAGACAATGGTATTGTGATACGGAACGTATCCTGGTTCACATTGGTGCCGCAACCGCCCAAACCAAATACGGGTGTTACCGCTTCCGACGTAGAGAATACACCGTCGTTGTTGAAGTCCACCCATATTTCATTTTCATAGTAAGTAGTGGTATTCACGTAGTTTACATAGCCCGAATAACTGCCACCCTGCGCAAGATTTACGGTTGACGCACTAGAAGTCCTGTCAGCATACCCCTGCGCCGTCGGCGCATATGAATCACTCAGTGTGGATCCACTATATCCATTCACCGTCACTTTGTTCATGGCATTGCTTGCAGATGTATAACCACCACCATAGGTGAAGTAATAATAATAATTGGGCACACAATAGCAGGCAGAAGAATAAGGAACATAAACAGCTGTCGACGACGCCGATGCGGCACTTACCGTACAGGTAAGAGTACAATGATAAAAGGTGTTTGCCGCTTCAGTTGTATTCCATGTTGTAGTTGTGGCACCTGCAATATTGCTCCAGGTTGCGTTGTCTGGCGATGACTGCCACTGGTAAGTGATACCAGAAGCGGAGGCTCCAGTAAGCGACAAATTGATGTTCGACCCCGAACAAGCAGTGGCTATTCCAGAGTTTGTTACGCCTGCGGTAGGTGTACCTGTGCAGGCGGGCGGAGCAACGATATTCACAAAATAATCTACCGTAGACCCATAATAGTAGATCTTGGCGCCATCACCTGTGTTACATGGATCCATTGTTGTGGATGTGAAGCAACTGGAACTACTCCAGGCATTACGCACCCTTACTCTATGCAGCCCAAGGGGTGCAGAAAGCGGTATCGTGACCCTGAATGTGTCCTGATTCAGATTATTAGCACAACCACCGAGCCCAAATACGGGCGTTACGGTTTCTGAGTTCGAGAAGACCCCGTCGTTGTTAAAATCAATCCAGATCTCATTTTCATAATAAGTCGTCGAATTGACGTAATTAACCGAACCCGGATAGCTGCCGCCTTGAGCAAGGTTTATTGCTGGCACCACCGAAGTCCGGTCGTAATAACCCTGCGCGCTTGGCGCATAGTCGTCATTTATCACCGATCCGCTATATCCTGTCAGTACGACTTTGTCCATAGCATTAGAGGCCGACGAATATGCACCTCCATAGGTAAAATAATAGTAGTAATTAGGTACGCAATAACATGCAGCGGAGAACGGAACGTATACCGATGCTGATGCTGCCGACGCTGCGCTGACAGTACACGTAAGCGTACATTGGTAATAAGTACTGGACGATTCCGTTGTGTTTAAAGATGAATTCGTAGCTCCGGAGACATTTGACCACGTCGCATTATCCGGAGATGTCTGCCATTGGTACGTAATACCGGAGGAAGTCGCGCCACCAAGCGTCAGATTTATTGAACTACCCGAACATGCAGTAGATATTCCCGAAGTTACCGTTCCGCCGCTTGGTGTACCCGTACATGCAGGAGGCGTCACGATGTTTATCATATAATCCACCGTGGAGCCGTATATATAGTTTTTCGACCCGTCTCCGGTGGCGCAGGGATCCATGGTTGTAGAGTTGAAACAGGTAGTATTACTGTGCGCATCCCTGATCCTGATCCTGTGCAAACCAAGCGGTGCTGAAATGGGGATACTCATCCTGAAAGTGTCCTGATTTACTGCAGTGTAGCAGCCACCCAACCCGAACACAGGTGTTACAGACTCTGAATTGGCAAAAACACCATCGTTGTTATAGTCTATCCAGATTTCATTTTCGTAATAGGTGCTGTAGTTGTTGTAGTAAACGGTTCCGGGATAAGACCCACCCTGCGCCAGATTTACAGCAGCAACAGAAGATGTACGGTCTGAATATCCCTGAACAGTAGGTGCCCAGCTATCGTTCATGTTAGAACCGCTGAACCCTGTAAACAAAACTTTGTTCATCGCATTTGAAGCCGACGAATAACCTCCACCGTACACTGTATATGCATAATAATTGGGCACACAGTAACAGGCAGTAGAGAATGGCAGGTATACGACACTCGAATTTGCAGACAGTCCACTCACCGTACACGTTAGCACACAACGAAAATAAGTGCTGGATGACTCTGTTGCGGGCCATGAGGTTGTCGTAGCACCGGAAATATTAGACCAGGACGTATTGTCAGGAGACGACTGCCATTGGTAGGTGATACCCGACGACGAAGCACCCGTAATATTGAGTACAAATCCCGATCCTGCACATGCAGTACTAATGCTCGAGGTCGCAGTTCCGCCTGTTGGTGTTCCCGAACAAGCTGGTGGAATCACGATGTTCACCATGTAGTCGGCTGTTTGGCCGTAATTGTAATTTTTTGAACCGTCGCTCACGTTACACGGATCTACTGTAGTAGACAGGAAGCAGGAAGAGCTGCTGTAAATATTTCTGATCCTCATCCTATGAGCGCCGGTGTTGGCGGACAATGGTATACTTAATCTGAATGTGTCCTGAGTAAGTGCTGAACTGCAACCACCAAGCCCGAACACAGGAGTAATAGTTTCTGAATTCGCAAAAACGCCATCGTCATTAAAATCAATCCAGATTTCGTTTTCGTAGTAGGTATTTAAGTTGTTGTAATAAACAGTGCCGGGATAGCTGCCGCCCTGTGCCAAATTGATAGGCGCAACCGCAGATGTCCTATCCTGGTACCCAGGTGCATTGGGCGTCACGATATCGTAAAGACTGGAACCTGAGTAACCGGTAATGGATACCTTGTTCATGGCAGCAGATGCAGATGTGTAACCGCTTCCGTAAACTGTATAATTGTAATAGTTGGGGACACAATAACAGGCTGCGGCAAATGCTACGTAAGCGTTTCCGGATGCCGCAGACAATCCGCTACCGGTACAGGTAAGCATATTCCTGTAGTAAGTACTTGCCGTCTCTGTGGTACTGAATGTAGTACTGTTGGCACCCGAAATGTTGGACCAGGTGGCATTGTCTGGAGAAGATTGCCACTGGTAGGTAACACCAGAATTGAGCGCTGCGGCGGAAAAACTCAGGGTAAAAGAAGTACCAGTACAAACCGAAGGCTTGGTTGTCCCTGCCACACCAGCAGATGGGGTGCCGGAGCAAGCGGGTGGGGCTGTAATATTAACCAGATAATCGAGCCCAACACCATAAACATACGTCTTTGTTGCATCGGTAGAACCACATGGATACATGGCCGCTGATACCGGACAATTGTTCATGCTTACGTTACGGATTCGCATACGGTGGAAACCAACTGTAGCGCCAACCGGGATCTGGAATGTATTGGTGTCCGTTCCTACACTGGTAGTACAAAATCCGGAGGCGAACACCGAACTTACGGCTTCACTTGTCGCAAATACGCCATCGTCGTTAAAATCAATCCATACCTGGTTTTCATAGTTTTTGGAAGACAGGTCATAATTCAACGTGATCAAATAATTATTTCCCTGCACCAGGTTCACTGCGGGTATTACAACTGTACGGTCAAGGTATCCGGCGGCATTGGGCAGGAAGGCATCGCTTACCACTGTACCCGAGGCGCCTGCCAGAGACATATAACTAGCTGCAGCTGTGCTGGCATTGCCGTTGGAATAAGTGGGTGCGCAATAGCAGGAACTGGCATAAGAAACGAAGACGCTTGTGGAAGAGGCAAACAGCCCGGAAGCCGTACAAGTGACCTTGCAGTGATAATATTTCGCACTGCTTTCGGTAGTTGAAAAAGTGCTGCTCGTGGCTCCGGAAATATTGCTCCAGGTCGAATTATCAGACGAATTCTGCCATTGGTAGGTAAGCCCTGTGGAACTAGATACGCCTGTGAGTGACAACAGGAATGTGGTAGTGGAGCATACGTTAGTAGCATTGCTCACCGTAGTGCCGGCTGACGGGGTTCCCGAACAAGCAGTAACAGAAACAATGTTCACCAGGTAATCTTCTGCAGAACCATAAACATAGTTCCTGGGCGCATCCGAACTTCCGCACGGATTCATGGCTGTAGAAACAGGGCATGCGTTGATATGCGCATTGCGCACGCGCATTCTGTGTGTGCCCGATGCTGCGCCCGCGGGAATGGCAAGGTTAGTATTATCCGTCGATTGGTTGGTCGTGCAATTACCAGAGTAAAAGACACTGGAAACAGCTTCGGACGCAGAAAACACGCCATCGTCGTTAAAGTCAATCCATACCTGGTTTTCGTAGTTCTTTGCACTGTTGTTATATGTAATTGTGCATCCATAACTACCACCCTGCCCGAAGGTAAGCGGACTTGTAACCAGCGTCCGATCCAGGTAACCTGCATTCGGTACTGCGAATGTGTCAGCAAGTGCTGTGCCTGAAACCCCATTCACAACAATCCTGTTCGCTGCGTTTGCACCGGCAGTAGCATTCGTGTATGAAGGTGTGCAGTAACAACCCGATGTGTAACCGATATAAACCGAAGGTGTAGTAGCCGTGAGACTGGAAGTAACACATGTTACCACACAACGGTAATATTTAGATGCTGCTTCTGTTCCACTCCAGCTTGCATTTGTGGCACCCGAAATGTAACTCCATGTGGCATTGTCAGAAGACAACTGCCAACTGTATCCTAACCCGCTGGCGGCTGATGAACCTGCCAACGACAACGAAATAGTTGAAGTAGAGCATGCCTGGCTGATATTTGCGTTTATGGCCCCCGCAACTGGCGTACCGGAACAGGCAGCCGGTGGTACAATGTTCACCAAGTAGTCTTCCGAAAGTCCATATATATAGCTCTTCGTACCATCAGTGGTACCGCACGCGGCCATCGTCGTAGAGTTAAAACAATAGGTATTGCTCCACGCGTTGCGCACACGCATTCTGTGAATGCCGGTTATAGCCGTGGGTGGAATAGCAATTCTGAACGTATCCTGATCTACTGAAACAACACATGCCCCAAGACCGAAAACCGGTGTCACCGCTTCAGAAGAAGCAAACGTACCGTCATCATTAAAGTCTATCCAAATTTGATTCTCATAATAGGTATTACTGTTGATATAGTATACCGAACCATGATAACTGGCACCAGCCGCAAAACTGATAGGTGCAAGAGCTACAGTGCGATCAATATACCCACTTGCTATTGGTGTGCTTGCATCCGAGAACAGAGTCCCGCTGGTGTTCGCGACCGTGAATATCGCCATCGCATTGTTGTTGGCGCTTGCATTCGTGTAAGTTGGCACACAATAGCAGGTAGCACCCGTATAGGGAACATACTCACTCACGGAGGATCCTGAAAGACCACTGGAGACACAAGTCAATGTACAACGGTACCATGTACTGGCACTTTCCGTTTGACTCCACGAAGCTGAAGTAGCTCCCGAAATATTGCTCCAGGAGCTATTGTCGGACGAGGACTGCCACTGATAAGTGACACCTGAAAGCGACGATCCGGTAAGCGATAACCCGATGGTAGTAGAAGAACAGGCTGTCCCCACATTTGCCAATGCCGTACCCGCTACCGGTGTACCCGAACAAGCAGGTGGCGCAGCGATATTTACAAGGTAATCAACCGTACTTCCATAAACATAGGTTTTCTGCGCATCAGAACTCGAACAGGGGTTCATGGTCGTAGAGTTAAAACAATTAGTATTGGCATAACTATTCCGAACGCGCATCCTGTGTATCCCGCCTGTTACCGTCAGTGGTATGGAGAATCTTGTAGAATCCAGGGACACCTGGGTTCCACACAATGCAGTACCAAACACGTTCATGATCGCTTCCGAAGCAGCAAAAACACCATCGTCGTTGTAGTCAATCCAAACATCATTCTCATAGTAATTGTTCGTGTTGTTGTAGTTCACGGTCATTGCATAGTTGCCACCCTGAGTAAAACTTATGACACCTACATTTCCTGTACGATCCAGATATCCATTGTAAGGCGGCGCAAACAGGTCATTCAAAATATTTATGCCCGACGCAGCGATTGTCACTTTATTCATCGCAACATTACTTGCCGGGTAAGTCATTCCATAGGTTACGTAATTATAATAAGTAGGCGTGCAATAACAAGCCGCAGTATACGGCACGTAAACACTTACCGCAGAAGCGCTCAGACCGCTGGATACACAGGTAAGTGTGCAACGATACCAGGTACTCGAAGATTCGTTTTGGGTCCATGCTGCTGTCGTGGCCCCTGCAATGTTGCTCCAGATTGTATTGTCCGGGGACGACTGCCATTGATAGGTCATACCCGATGAGGACGACCCGCTCAGGCTCAACCCTATAGACGTGCCCGAACAAACGGTGCCCGCGCTTGATACACTCACACCTGCTGTTGGGGTACCAGAACAAGGTGGCGGCAATACGATGTTTACCATATAGTCCACTGTAGAACCATAGGTATAATTTTTCATGCCGTCTGCCATTCCGCAGGGAGACATCGCTGTAGATAGCATACAGGAAGAATTGGCCCATGCGTTACGTACACGCATTTTGTGCACTCCAGCGGGTGCTGTCAGAGACACCGACATTCTGAAGGTATCTGTAAGCTCATAGTTGGTGCAACCGCCCAAACCGAAAACCGGAGTTACCGCCTCGGACGACGAAAAAACTCCGTCGTCATTATAATCAATCCATATCTGGTTTTCGTAGTAAATGTTATTGGAGTTGTACCCCACAGTACCGGCATAGTTGCCGCCCTGTGCGAGGTTAACTACCGTCGCTACGTTTGAACGATCAATATATCCATTGAAGGGTGGAGCAAACGGGTCGGACAATGAAGATCCTGAATACCCGTTAATGTACACGCTGAACATTGCGTTGTTGCTGGCGGGATAGCCCGAACCATAGGTGTAATAGTTGTAGTACGTAGGCACGCAATAACAGCTCGAAGTATATGGTACAAAATCTGCTGCAGAATTTGCATTTAGCCCGCTACTCACACAGGTAAGTTTGGAACGATAATAAGTACTTGAAGATTCCGTGCCACTGTAACTAGACGACGTAGCACCGGAAATATTCGTCCACGTGGTATTATCAGGAGACGATTGCCACTGGTAACTGATTCCTGAATTCGCCGAACCCGATATGGTCAGTGAGATCAGGGTTCCGGTACATGCAGTGCTCACACTAGACGTGGCGATACCCCCGGCCGGCGTGCCTGAGCACGCTGGTGGCGCAATAATATTCGCGAGGTAATCAACTGTTGAACCATAGGCATACGTCTTTGACGAATCCGAATAGCCGCAAGGTGACATGGCTGTAGAAATATAACAGTGCGAATTACTGTAGGCATTTCGTACGCGCATCCTGTGCACTCCAAGTGTAGCAGAAAGCGGCAAACTAAGATTAAAGGTGTCGTTAGTAACACTTGTGGTACACTGCCCAACCCCAAACACAGGAGTAACGGCCTCAGATGGCGCGAATATCCCATCGTCGTTATAGTCTATCCATACTTGGTTTTCATAATAGGTGTTAATATTGTTGTAGTTCACAGTACCTGTATAAGTGGCACCTTGCGCAAGGTTTACAGTATTCACAATTGTCGTCCTGTCGAGGTAGCCTGGGAATGACGGCGCAAACGGATCTGCGATTGCCGAACCACTGGCCCCATTAAGGTAAAACTTCGCCATCGCATTGTTGCTGGCAGGATACACTCCACCATAGGTGACGTAGTTGTAATAGGTGGGCACACAGTAACAACTGGATGTAAAAGGAACATACGTTGATGAGGAAAGAGAAGTCAGCCCGCTGGAAACACAAGTGAGCGAGCAGCGATACCAGCTTGTGACCGATTCGGTAGCATTACAATTAGAAGAAGTCGCACCAGATATATTGGACCATGTGGTATTGTTTGTAGACACTTGCCACTGGTAATTTATACCGGAAGCCGACGAACCAGTCAGTGTAAGATTAATGGTGGTTGCCCCGCAAACCGAACTTACATTCGAGACTACAGTGCCGCCTACTGGCGTACCGGAGCATGGCGGAGGTGCAACCACATTTACGTAATAATCTACAGTCGCACCATATTGGTATTGCTTGGTCACATCAGACGTATTACAAGGGTCCATGGCGCTGGAAAGGTAGCATGCGCTGTTACTGTAAGCGTTTCTTACCCGCATACGATGCATTCCCAGTGTAGCCGAAAGCGACAAGTTGACCCTGAATGTATCTGAAGACAAAATTGAAGTACACAAACCCAGACCGAATACCGGAGTTACGGATTCGGACGAAGCAAAAACCCCATCGTCATTAAAATCAATCCAAATTTGGTTTTCATAATAGTTACGGGCAATATTATACGACAATGTACCACTATAGCTTCCGCCTTGTGCAAGGCTTATTACAGGTGCAGTTGTTGTTCTGTCCACATAGCCGGAGTACGGTGGTGCAAAGAGATCGCTGTACACTACCCCGCCATTTGTGTTCATCATTACTTTAGACATCGCATCGTTACTGGCTGCATAACTCTGCCCATAGGTAGCATACATATAGTAAGTGGGTACACAATAACATCCCGAAGTATAAGCAACATAGACCGAGGTGGAGCCAGAAGTAAGTCCACTGGATACACATGTCAGATTGCAACGGTACCATGTACTGGAAATTTCCAGCGTAGCCCAGGATGCATTGGTAGCTCCCGGAATATTGGACCAAGTGCTGTTATCAGATGACGATTGCCACTGAAAATTCACACCAGAAGCAGAAGAACCTGAGATTGACAGGTTGATCAGCGTTCCGGAACATGCCGAACTGGTTCCTGACTGTGCTGTACCGCCTACAGGTGTACCAGAACAGGCCGGTGGAGCAACCACGTTAACTATATAGTCAACCGTGGATCCGTAATTGTACGTTTTGCTTGCATCACTTTGGCCACATGGCGCCATAGCCGTAGACAGGAAACAATTTGTATTGCTGTTTGCATTGCGAACACGCATCCTGTGCTGTCCGAGTGTCGCAGATAGAGGTAGCGTCATACGGAATGTATCGTAGCTCTGAGACTGGGTGCATCCTCCAATACCGAAAACCGGTGTTACTGCTTCCGAACCCGCAAAAACACCGTCGTCATTAAAGTCTACCCATACCTGATTTTCATAGTTCATCGCAGAAACATTGTAATTCACTGTTCCTGCATAATTCCCGCCCTGTGCCAGATTGATGACTGTGGAGGCAGTAGTTCTGTCCACATATCCGGCAAAAGCGGGCGCAAAAGGATCAGCAAGTATCGAACCGCTGAATCCACTTACAGTCACTTTATTCATCGCGTAATTGCTGGCCGAATAGTTGCCCCCGAAGGTAGCGTACATATAGTAAGTGGGCACACAATAACAGGTAGAAGTGAACGGCACATAGACCGGTTGCGAATTTGTTGTCAGTCCACTGGACGTACAAGTCAGCGAGCAACGGAAATAGGTCGTGCCGCTTTCTGTCGTGTTCCATGAGGCTGTTGTAGCGCCGGCGGCGTTGGTCCAGGACGTATTATCAGGAGAAGTCTGCCATTGAAAGGTAACTCCGGATAAGGCCACGCCCGTAAGAGAAAAATTAAGGGTAGAGCCGGTGCAGGCCGAGCTGATGAGCGAAACCGCATTGCCTCCCGATGGAGTACCGGAACACAGAGGAGGAGAAACTATATTTACCATATAGTCCACCGTAGAACCGTATTGGTACATTTTTGTGGCATCCGACTGTCCGCAGGGAGCCATAGCTGTAGACAGCATACAGGTCGAGTTGCTGAACGCGTTGCGGACACGCATACGATGCATGCCGAGTGGCGCAGACAGCGGTAGCGTAACCCTGAAAGTATCTGATGTAACATTATTGGTACACAAACCTGTGCCAAAAACTGGAGTAATATTCTCAGAAGGTGCAAATACGCCGTCATCATCATAGTCTATCCAAACCTGATTCTCAAAATACGAACTAGATACATTATAATTGACGGAACCAGTGTAAGAACCACCTTGAGCAAGGTTTACGACTGTTGCAGAAGTTGTCCTGTCGAGGTAGCCAAGGAAAGCGGGTGCAAACGGATCTATCAGTGCGGAACCTGAAAAACCATTCAGCGAAAATTTCATCATTGCATCATTTGATGCGTTGTAGTTCGATCCGTAGGTCGTAACCATATAGTAGGTTGGGACGCAATAACAGGCCGGATTATACGGCACATAGACTGAACCAGAAGATGCAGACAATCCGCTGGCGGTACAGGTAACAACGCACTGGTAATAGGCAGACGCCAACGGTGTCTGCACCCAGGATGCTGTGGTAGCGCCCGCGATCGGTGTCCATGAAGAATTGTCGGTGGAACTCTGCCATTGGTAGGTAACGCCATTCGCAGTGGCTCCTGTAAGTGTAAGCCCAATACTGCTGCCCGAACATACCGTGCCTGAATTTGTCATTGCCACCCCCGGAGAGGGTATGCCACTGCATGCCGAACCCTGCACGATATTCACCATATAGTCTTCGGTGCTGCCATACAGGTAATTTTTTGAAAGGTCGGAATACCCGCAGGCATACATGGCAGTAGATGGGAAACAAACTGTATTGTTGTAGGCATTGCGCACGCGCATTCTGTGAAGCCCTGCAATTGCATTTGTACTTATTGTGATTCTGAAGGTATCCTGATTTACAAGGTTCACACACTGTCCCGATCCAAAAACGGGCGTTACGGCCTCTGATGTAGAGAAAACTCCATCATCGTTATAATCTATCCAAACCTGATTCTCGAAATAAGAATTCGTGACGTTATAATTCACGCTACCATGGTAAGAACCGCCTATCGCCATACTGAAAACCGCCGCAGTTGTGGAGCGGTCTATATAGCCAACCACTGCTGGTGCGAACGCATCATTCAGATTAGACCCGTAGCCGGTAATGGTTATTTTGTTCATGGCGTTATTCGACGCCGAATAAGATCCTCCGTAGGTGATATACATGTAGTATGTAGGCACACAATAACATCCGGCAGTATAAGGAATATAGGTCGAGGTAGAATTTGCACTAAGTCCGCTGGAAACACAAGTTTGGGTTAGTCTGTAATACGTACTTACGCTCTCGGAGGCAGTAAAAATGCTGGACGTGGCGCCCGCGACATCGCCCCACGTGGTATTGTCTGTTGAACTCTGCCATTGGAAATTTATTCCGGTAGCATTCATTCCGGCGGGTGTAAGACTGAATGTGGTACTGGCGCAAGCTGTAGTAGAATTGCTTACTACACTTCCCGCAACCGGCGTACCCGTACATGATGTTGCCGCTTGTATGCGAACAGCATAGTCTGCCGCAAGCCCATAGGTATAATTTTTATAACCATCGCTCGACGCACACACGCTCATTGCGGTAGAGTTGAAGCAGGTTGAACTGGAAAAAGCTTGTCTCACTCTAAGCCTGTGTACACCCGGAGCAGCATAAACCGGTATGCTGAGACTGTATACGTCGTTCGACTGCAAAGAGGTACAACCGCTGGCACCAAAAACAGGTGTTACATTTTCAGAAGTCTCAAAAGTTCCATTGTCGTTAAAATCTATCCAGATCTGGTCTTCGTAATAATAATCTGCTGTGTTGTAGGTCACGGTGCCTGAATATGTTCCACCACAACGAAGAGTGGTTATCGCAGAACTCGTTCTGTCTATGTACACAGCCGAACCTCCCGGTATTGCGTCCTGTATGGAATCTCCAATACCTACAAGCTTAAAACTGGTCATGACGCGAGTCGCACTACCGTTCACGTAAGACGGGCTACAGGGCGTGGCACTTTCATGACCCACTCTGGTAGGTACAGAATATGCGAATAAGCCACCTGTGGTACAGGTAACAATACATCTGTAGTAGGTCGGCACACTTTCTGAAGTTACACAAGTAGCAGATGTTGCTCCTGAAATATTACCCCAGGTAACCGAATCCGTCGAGCTCTGCCAGGCATACGTTATACCTGTGCCGGATGTAGCACCTGTGAGCGACAAAGTAAAAGTGTTGGAACCGCAACTCATTTGTGTTGTAGTTGCTGTGGTGCCACCGGCCGGCGTACCTGAACAGGCCGCAAAGCCATTTTGGAAACCAAAAACACTCATCACAATTGCCAGAACACTTAGGGCTACCGGAAGATTCGAAAATTTTTTCCAACTCATATAAATCTACTTTTTGAATAACAATTAAAAATTATACCGTCATTAACATATAAATATGAAGTGATTTTTATAATCACAACATAATGTACGGCATATGCCGATATTATTCTTTTGCAAAAATAAACCACAAATTCCGTTAAATTCCATTATAAATTGGATTTTTTAATGATATTATTAAACATATTTAGTATCTTTTTTGTTAATAATTTATAAACAAAAATAAGTACAAAATGTCGTTGAATACAACAAAAAACAACTTTATTTTTTAGTTCTTTTACTGCCGATTAACAAACTTAAGACGGAAGCCTGACATTAAATTTTTGTAACCTCTGCACAAATGCTCCTTCAGGAAATCCGGCAATTTTCCACTTGCAATTTCGAAGAGTTTGGAAGCCTATAGTAAGCAGTTAAACGGAAACAACCTTCCGTCCCAATTTTGAACATAAATTCTTTACCCCACACACTTTTTCCATGTACATACACGTTATTTTGCAGAACATTATAAAAACCGTACTAAAAAAATGGAACGAAAAGAATTTTTGAAAAAAACGTTTGCTCTTTGTGGCTTGTCCTTATTACCTGCCGCAGTAATGGAAAGTTGCTCCACTGCCTCAAATTCCGGGCCTACAAACGTCAACTTCACACTGGACCTAACCACTTCGGCAAATGCTACACTCAACACTACGGGTAACTCGCTGGCTACAAATGGAGTTCTGGTCATTTGCCTTTCTGCTTCAAACTATGTCGCGTATGCTTACGCTTGCACACATCAGGGATGCCAGGTATCGTATAGTAAGGCATACGGAAAGATATTATGCCCGTGTCACGGTGGCTCTTTCAGCGCGTCCACCGGTGCTGTACTGGGTGGGCCACCACAAACTGCGCTTACAAAATATACGGTTACTAAAAACGGAAATATTCTGACTATAAAATCTTAGTGTCAGGTTTTGCGGGGTTTCTTTTTTGCTGCTGGAAACAACACGTTATTCAGGATCAGCCTGTATCCGGGAGAATTGGGATGCAAGTTTAGGTCCGTCGGTGGGTCACCTATCATGTGTTGGTAATCTTCGGGGTCATGCCCACCGTAAAATGACCACGTACCTTTCCCGAATTCACCATGGATATACCTGGCCTCGCCAGCTGGTTTGCATTCCCCCATTACCAGAACGCTTGTCTTCAGTACATCGTTTCTGAACGCTGTGGTCTGCCCCATAAAACCCTTTATTGTTGTGGTATGATCCTGACATAACATCGTGGGCACCGGATCAAATTTTGCGGAAAATGTAAATAGTGTAAAGTAGTCGTCTGCCATTGGCATGTGCCTGTAATTTGTTGCGTCAATGTTAGACTTCGCATACTCCACCGCGCTGGTCGAAATCCTGAAATCTTTAAAGGCGAAACACTTGGTAAAATCAAGTTTCTGCTGCGCCTGTGGGTCCATGCCATCGCCGTCAAACGGCACATCACAAATATCCACGCCCTCTGCAGCAAGAGCAATATCGTAGCTGTCTGGCGCAGAGCACATTGCGAACATATAGCCACCACCAGCCACAAAATCCCTTATCTTTTTTGAAACCGCCAGCTTCAGCTGCGACACTTTTTTATAGCCATGTTTCACAGCAATTGCCTCAAGCGTTCGCTGGTCGTTCTGAAACCACTCCGTATTATGGTACCCTGCCCAGAATTTTCCATACTGCCCGGTAAAATCCTCATGATGCAGATGCAACCAGTCGTATTTGTGCAGGTCGTCCTTCAACACTTCATCGTCGTATACCTTTTCAAAAGGAATTTCGGCATACGTCAGCACAAGCGTCACAGCATCGTCCCACGGTTCTTTATTGGGTGGGGTGTACACAGCTATTTTGGGAGCTTTTTCCAATTTTATCACGTCGCCGTTAAAATCCGGATCGGCAATTTCCGTCAGGATACCGCCATATTGCGCGTCGCTAATCACTTCATACGAGACACCCCTTAGTTTACATAGTCGCTCCATGCTTTCTGCATAGTCCAGACCAAAACTTCCTCCCTTATAGTTCAGCAACCAGTCTATCGGAATATTTGCCATCAAAGCTGCGTAGGCCACACCATATGCCTTAAGGTGGTTGGTCTGGCCTTCGGCATCCATGGGTATATAAATTTTGGTTGCTCCAGCATCGTTATGCAGCAACAATACCACCAGCAGCAGGTATATAAATCTCGGCATCAATAAAACTTTGTTCACCAGAATGTAAATTTCCAGATTACTTGCCAATAGTACGTTGCTTTATTTAATTTTTAACGTTTGGCAGGGCGACCTGAAAAGAAAAAATACGGCTGGGTACCGTGCACCACAAACTACTATTCTTTAACAAATGTCATGGAGCAATGGTAACTGGTGCCGCCGGTTACGTAAGTAGTAAAATCGAGCGTGATCCCTGTAGATGCCCAGCTCCCGGTTGCGGAAACGCCATGTGTACCTGATGCCGGAGCTATTCTAAGATCTCCTGCGCTGTCTACCGTTGCCGTCTGTGTAGAATTAGAATTGTCGAAGTTGGATATATAAATAGTATAACCACTATTGGTAGACGCTTTGGTTATGGCACTTTGCCAGGAGTTGGCGCCTGAAACTGCTGGAGAACAAGCGCTGCGGTAACACTTGTAAGTACCAATAAACTCATCAGACCATGCAGTCTGACAACTATTGCCAGAATAACCGGTGGGACAAACACACTTGTTGTTGGTACAGGTTCCTCCGTTCTGGCACGTAGTGCTGCCGCATTTGTTGGTGCAACCTGAGTACAAAACCGCGCCAAATATGATCGCGCACACGCACAACATTCCTAAAATCTGAAAAGTCCTGTTCACTGGAAAAGAGTCGGTTAATTCAAACAAAAAGGTAAAATTAAGGTTCTGCTTCCGGTTTCAGCAAATTAAAACAAACTGTTTAACATTTCTAATTCTTTAGAATCTATTTTTCGCTAAATAAAGGGGTTCAAAGCCCATTGAAGGTGCCCGGGATGCCATCCAGGCAAAACCACGAACCTCCAGGCCACCGCAGCACAAATGGAGCCAAAGTTGGCCGCCAATATTGACTCGGCATGACATGGCGGAGCAACAATTTAAGGTCTGTGGCACAGCACAACAGCACTTACTTTCAAAATACTTTCTAATTGTTTAGTTTTGCGTGATAATTAAAATCCTCCGGCTGCGAATCCTTAAATGCTACGCAGTCAAAATAAACAATCCGGTGTGCCGGCTAAAAAGTAGTTTAAATTATGCGCTTTGCAGCAATGATCATTTTAATGGCGGCGGCTGGATTATTTCAGTCCTGCGGCGGCGGCGGCGGTACACAATGGACTACCTACACTTCTGCGGATGGCGGATTCTCGGTAGAAATGCCCGATGAATCAAAACCTTCCGAACAAGTGCTACCTACGCCTTTTGGCAAGCAAATTGTGCATTTCGTGGCCTGGAAACCATCCAGTCTTACCATTGATAAGTTTCGCCTGTTTCAGGTGAGCTATACAGCCTGCCCGTCCAGAGTAGTCACCGATTCTACCGGTACCCAAAGTGCGCTGGACAGCAGTATAAACCTGCGTGTAAAAGATTTCGCGGATATAGAGACCGAGATAGAACCTGTATCCGTGAACGGCTATCCTGGCAGGGCGTTTATTTTTGACCTCCCGGAAAACAGTACAATAGCGGTGGTAAAAGAATGTATAGTAAATAACAAAATTTACGATCTGACTGTGGTAATGAAAAGAAATTATGCTACCAATGCGGAAGTGAATCGTTTTTTCAATTCGTTTAAGGCAAATATCAGATAATCAACTGAAGGCTGGAACGGGAAATAATAATAGGCTAATTAAACAAACATTCCCCTGTCCAGGGTAGCGTGAATCGGGTTAGATATGGACTACAAAGATTATTATAAAATACTGGGCATAGAAAAGCGTGCTTCGCAGGACGACATAAAAAAGTCGTACCGCAAACTCGCGCTTCAGTTTCACCCGGATCGCAACCCTGGAGATAAAAAAGCTGAAGACAATTTTAAAGAAATAAATGAGGCTTATGATGTCCTGGGTGAGCCCATAAAGCGGAAAAGATACGATTCTATCGTAGAGACCTGGGGCGTAAAGGGTGAGGATCCCCTGGCCGACTTCGGAACCACACACCGGGGCGGTCGCAATCCGGGCGGCAAAAAAGCAGCCGATCCCTATTCCGATATTTTTGCAGATTCCGGATTCTCAGACTTCTTCGAGCAGTATTTCGGACCTGGGTCCGGGTTCGAGCATTTTACTTCAACCCGGATCCCGATCAAGGGAGAAGATTTCAAGATCGAAACCATTATTACACTCGAAGAAGCTTACAACGGCACCACGCATCAACTCACCCTGAGCGACCAGTCTGTGAGCCTGAAACTAAAACCGGGAATCGAAGATGGCAAGACACTGAAAATGAAAGAGAAGGGTGGGCCGGGTATTGGTGGTGGTGAAAACGGTGACCTCTTTATAGAAGTGAAGGTAAGCAAACACGAACGGCTAGAGCGCCGAGGCGCAGACCTTTTCCTTATTCAGCCTATCAATGCATTCCTCGCAGCGGTAGGTGGTAAAATTCCGGTTCAGTCTATTGCTCGTTCTGTAAACCTGAGCATACCTGCTGGAACCGACAATGGGAAAGTGTTCCGGATCAAAGGAATGGGTATGCCGCAATATCATGACGCTACGGTAAATGGCGACTTCTACGTCACCGTGGCACTGAGCGTTCCAAAAAATCTTTCAGATCACGACAAGGAGATTATCCGTCAGCTCGACTGCTTGAAATAACAAAAGCTACACGCCACCCATACTGGTGATCTTAGCATACTCTTCATCGGTTATTTTGCATACGGACAACCGGCTTAGTCTTACCAATTCCAAAGTGGCAAATTCCGGATTTGATTTCAGCTCTGCAAGTGTCACCATGCGCTTTAGCGGTTTCCAGGGCTTCAGGTCTACCGCCACCCAATTGGAATCATCCGTTGTCGGATCCTGGTAGGCTGTTTTGTGCACAATGGCAATGCCCACAATGGCAAGGTCCTCATTGCTGTGATAAAACAAAACTTTGTCCCCCTTCGCCATATCCCGCAGGTTGTTACGTGCTGCATAGTTGCGTACACCATCCCACATGGTTTGTTTATCGACGTTGAATTGGTTCCAGCTATATTTGAAAGGTTCTGATTTTACAAGCCAATATTTCATTTCAAAAAATTGAAT
>CAIYJV010000409.1 GCA_903926605.1 uncultured Bacteroidota bacterium | reverse complement strand
CTTTGGGACGGTTTCTGAAAAAATTATTTGTCTAATTATTTAGAAACATTCAGACGCTGGGTAAAGGTACCATTGTCTGTCTGAACCAAAACATTATACGCACCGGTAGCAAAATTGGCTGTATTGATAGATACAGTGTGGTTGCCCTGTGTGAATTTTTCGTTTGTAACGCTAGAAACGGTACGACCGATTCCGTCTACAACTACGATCTGAACATTTGATTCTGCCATCAGGTTGAAAGCCAAAGTAGCTTCGTCCCTTGTTGGGTTAGGATAAATGCTCATTCCGAGTGAACCTTCAGTGATAGCTGTAACACCGGTAGTGATAGCATGCACATTTACGTCATCAAGCCAGATATAGTTACCGTAAGCAGAAGTTCCCCTGAAGGCAAGGATCGCGCCAGAAGGAACTGAAGTTACGTTTACCAACCATGAAACATAGTTAGAAGGAGATGTTGGAACCCATGCGCTGGTGGTTGCAGTAGCATTGCACAGTGCAGAACCAGATTTAGACCACAACGAAGTCCATGAAGTACCACAATCTGTTGAGTAAACGAGTTCTATTTTGTCATTTTCAGGAGTAGATGCTGTATAAGCAGCATGAGAAGTCCAGAAGCTAACGCTTGATGGAGCAGCAGTTGTATTTACTTCAGGCAGTGTCAGTACTTCTGATTCGCCAGATGCGAAGTCATAGCAGTTGAAAGAATATGCAAAGCTGTCTGTGTGAGCCAGTGAAGTTGCAGAACCACTCCAGTAGTCTTTCCAGGTTTCGCTGTTGCCGTTATTGTCAGAAGCGAAGAAAGTGCCACCGTCAACAGATTCAAAGCTGGTCACATAAGGCATAGCAACTGCATTTGTACTTTCAATAAAGATAATAGAAGTAGCAGCGTTGTTAGCTGTATTCTGATCAGGAACGCCATTAGGCATTGCAACAGAGTCATACAGACCAACATAACCGGGACCTGCAGAAGTAACAGATACAGCAGGGATTGCTACTGAAGTAGATGCACCCACAGCGAGTGAACCAGTCCAGGGAAGTGCAGTCAATGTGCCGCCAAACTGTCCGTAATAAATGGTTGCAGAAGTAAGTACGTTGTTACCGTCATTTTTCAGCGTTACGTTGTGCGTGATGTTATTTGCGCCATCTGGTTCGCACTTCATGGTCATACTGTTGCCAGTGATTGCACCATCGTTAGGTATTGGAGGCAGTGGAGTACCCTTTGCAGCCTGAGAGATAACTTTGTTTGCATCGTTCTGGATCCAAACTACCATGTAAGGGCTTGCGCTTGGGTCTACGAAAGAAGGTTTTGCACCGGTAATGGTGTAAGTCTGGGTAGCGCCAGATGCCCATGTGCCCGCAATAAGTGTACCAGTTGCACTTGGGTACATTGCCTGAACCACGTTTTCGAAATGAGTTTCGCCATTTGAACCGGGAGAAGAAGCGAAGTCGTCGGTCTGAACCAGCGCAGCACGCAGGTATACAGAGCTACCACCGCTCCATGCAGCTGTAGCAGTGACGGTCACTGTAGTTACGATTGAGTCGTAAGTTGCGTTCCATGCATTGGTACAAGTCATGGTAAATGAATCTGGAATTGCTGCTTCAGCATCGATATCTGCCTGGGTAAAATAGCCAGGATGGCCGGGGCTGGAAGCTGTTGCATTGGGTACATGACCATCGTAACGGCCATACGGAGCGAACGGAACAGAATAGTAAGTTTCACGAACGCCTTCTAATACACTGGTACGGTCATAAAACCAACCTGCGGATGGAATAGGTGCCATGTAAGCAATGTGAATCAGTTTCGATGGATTGGTACCACCATTGAGCAAAGTCCAGAATCCGGGATTCGTGGAAGCGCATGGGCCGCAGTTTTCACCGGTAAACTCCTCATGCAAGGTCATGCGCTGAGCAGACGCTGAGTACGCCAGTAACGGCAATACCGCAAAAGTTAGTAAAATCTTTTTCATCGTTCTTGTTTTAATTGTTTTTGAATTATGAGATACAAATCTAAAGCATATTTTCACTTAAAAAAATTTTTCTGTTCTGTGTGTTGAATCAAAAAGCTTAACTATTGTTTAATGGGGAGTTACACTTTTTGTAAGTTATTTGTTAATTATATATGATTTTTTGAAGTAGATATTAGTGAAATCAGCATTGTCCTATGGGTTTGTTTGTGTGTCAGGATAAAAAAAGGAGGCCTCATTGAAGAGGCCTCCTGATTGCATAACAACAAAAATAATTTATTAATGGACCACTGTGAGCCGTTCCGCACTGGCACCAGTAGGTGTCTGAATAAGCACGATATAATTGCCCGACGGTATACCAGCGGTATTGAGGGTTACATTCTGAGCACCGGTAGTCATTTCTCTTTCCGATACTTCACTTATAGACCTTCCGTCATAGCCTATGATACGGATATTCACTTTTCCGGCCACAGCCAGGTTGAACCTTAGGTTAGATTCGTCTCTGGCTGGGTTTGGTTGCAGTCTGATGCCGGTAACATAAGACAAGGTAGAGACTGCCACCGGAACACTAGCTGGCAGTGAAATAGACTGCATAATAGATTTGCCTGCATCCTGTTCCACCCATGCCACCAGCTCACTACTGAGCAATGGATTATTCCAGAACGTGAAACTGTTCATGTGGGGAATAAGTCCGGCTGTATCGGCTATACCTGTACAAGCAGCAGAATTTGTATTGGTATAGGGGATTGCCAGATTACTATAAGTGACCGGAGTTCCCGCTGTAAACGAAGTGATCGCTGTGCCGCTACCGGTCGGGAACATTTCACGCATAACATTATAGTAATTCAACATCCCCCACTCGTTGTTGTAATTTTTGTAGTGTTTGTCGCATGCTGCCACGTACAAATGATAGGCACCGGTTTTTGTGAACGAAGGCGTGGCAGATACGGAGACAGAAAGTGTATGCGCGTTTGTATCTACATAGTAGGACGCAGAAATACTAATAAAGGAGCTGTCTGCTTTTGCTGCTTGAAATTCATTTGAGAATGCCGAGTCCTGAGCGGCACTCATAGGACTGCTCCATCCGGTATTGTCCACTATTCCGTTTACAAAATGCATCGGAATAGAATTGCAGGAATAATAAGACCGGCGAATACTGCCATCGCTGTTGTAGCTGGCATCGTTCGACCAGTCGGGCCAGTTCATCTGGTATTTGATGATGTTCAGGTTAGAACCAGAAGCCGGGTCGTCAAATCCTAAAGCATTGCAAAGCGGATCGAAGCCCGATGCAAATGAGGCACAGGGTGGGCAAGTAGACGATGTGAATTCTTCGACCAAGGGACACCTTGGATAGGCAGCATTAGCCAAAACGAAGGTGGAGGAAAGGCTGTCGGTGGCATCCGTATTGGGTGCGCCGTTCACAAGGTCGATTTTAACCTTTACTGTATTGGACCCCGCTACTGCACCCGACATAGGCACGCTAAACGTGAACGTGGCGGTGGCGTACGGATAAATGGTAAGACTGCTAAAAAGCTGCGTAACAGGGGTAAGCGCATCTACCTGATAACTCATATTCAGTGTGGTTACAGCGGAACCAAAATTCTGAACTGTGAACGTGACCGGCGTATTGTTGGTCGCGATTCCGTTGGTGGAACTGTTGTATGTTATTTTCGTGATTGCTACCGAGTCGGAGGTGTAATTTGCGATCGATACATTGTCCAACGCGCAACCCAGCAGGTGCGAAGTCGTGCTGACACCGGTACCGCCATCGGCATAAGTGAATGCCAGCCTGCAATTGGTGCCTGATAACGAAGCAAGGGAAGCATGCTGTGTATGCCAAACTCCGTTCCAGCCATAACCCGTCAGGGTATCTAAAATGGCCCAGGTAGCTCCTCCGTCTGATGAACCCAGTACGTATGCCCGTTCGGATTGTCCGGTCGAACTCCACGTAGCATTATAAAAGAAATAATCATAAGTAAGGCTCACATTTGCAGGTGAATAGGCGCTCATGTCGAATACAGGCGACGTGAGTGTGTCGTGCAGATAGGTGTTGTAATTGCGGGGAGAAGCCACACTGTCTTTGTACTGATCTATGATCGCATATTGAGTATGCGCTGGCATACTGACTCCCGTTACAGATCCCCAGGTAGTTTCGGCACCCACGCCAGATTTCCAGCCAGGGCACCCTGCAGCTGTAGAGCCGGTTGTGGCCCATCCTGTGGGTAATGCAGGCACGGTAACTCCCTCGAAATTTTGCGTAAAAATTGTCTGCGCAAAACTTCTGCTTGCCGTCATTGCCACGCCGAATAGGACAAAACAAAGTAAAATCCTTTTCATGAGATTTGATTTGAAGATTAACTGAAATGTTGATTGTTGTATCCGAAGATACATAAATTATGTTTTGAAAAAAATTAATTTATCAAAGTGTGTTAAATACAAGGGGGCCGATCGGCTTCGCTGGATAAAAAATCGTTTAATTGACCAAAATCCAACTAAATCCGAAACGCAACATAGCATCGGGTGTGGCATATACTGGCACGGTCAGGAAACCCGGATTGGCAGAGTTGGTGAAGGGTGACCCTAAAAACAAAATGGTATTGGTAACACCGGGTATGAGTTGCTGAAGCTGGTCGACCATGAAGAACGCACGGAATCGGGACTTGACCCTGAAGTTTACGAAAAACGAAATCTCTGGTGTGTTGGTCACAGAAGTAGTGTTCTGGTAAAAGAATCGGTTTAGCTGGCAGTCGTAGCCTGCAGGTTTGTAGCTGGTGTTGTATCTGATTTCAGAGCCGACAACAATTTTAAGTGCATTTTTAAACAGTACATTTTCATAAGTCAACTGGTGGCGGCCCATCAGGACCGGAACATTGACCGGAGACCCCGACGCAAACTGCTGCACGCTCAGCTGGTTGTCGAGGCAGAATTTGCCGGCACGGAACAACTTTTGGATCCATAATTGCTGCACGCTAAATGGTACGGTGTATTGAGCAGGCTGTTCCTGTTCGTTGATATAGACGTAATTGTTGATCACATAGCTTTTTACTCCTAATCCCATTTTTAGTTTTGAGAAATATACGGTGGCAAACAAATTGCTTACGCTCTCCTTTCGGTCCAGATGGAAGGTGTCATTTGTATAGGCATTTCCATAATAACGGTAGGCATACGGCACTTCATTTATCTGCTGGCCTACACCCAGTTCTAGAAAAGCCGAATTGTTGCGCAATTGTTTTCCGAGCTTGCCGTTCAGAGAAAGATCACCTGCATCTGGTCCGGTGATGAACAGGCGGCCGTTGGCATTAAATGTCCAGTCTCCCGCGTTCAGCGCGTCTTTATGTATCAATGCTTCCAAATAGTTGTGAACCAGATTCAGCTGGTTTGTGCCAGGTGCATGCACTACAGTAGGAAGGCTGTCTGTTACAAGTTTTGAAACGGGGTCGCTGGTAAAAAGGTCAATGCGATTGCCGATCCCGGCGCTAAAGCTGGCGGGGTTGGCAGACTTGCCCAGGTAGCCGTTGAAGAAGATCTTGTTGTCTATATGGACCCATTTCTGCTGTGCAAAGACAGAATCTGACCCGGCAGAATAGTAGCCACTTCCTCCACTGCCCAAAGCCTGGTGGAAAAGGCTTGCGTATCTCACGGAGTCCGGAGTCAGATCGTTATAAGTATGCTTTTCGCTTCCAAGCCGGAACCGGTGTGTGATACTGAATCTGGGTTTGAGTGAATAGGAATATTGGGTGCTGTCTCCATTATAGGCTGTATCGGTAACTCCCCAGATGTAGGTATGCTGGACTTGCAAGCCGAATTGACGCATATTATTGTAAACCGAAGACCTGGTAAGACTATAGGCTTCATTCTGGTTCACAACATCTATAGTGCGCCGGTCTGAGTATATTTTCCCGCCTGATGAGTTGGTTGAATCCAACTCAGACGCGTTCGAAATACCTCCGTTTTCATCGTGCTGTTCTTTATTATATACCAGAGCAAACCACAATTTGTAGTGTTTGTTCAGACTCCTATAATTGCTGGTCAGGTAAAGATTGTCATTGTTGTTGCGCTCAATTTTGTAATACCCCGCCGATGTGGTTTTGTGGTATTCTACGGCCACATTCCAGTTGGGCTTAATGTTTTGCGAGTGCATGAGTCCCGTATACTGTTCCAGCTTGCTACCCAGCCGGTATGAAAAGTCGGAATAGGGTCTGTTGGTGTTATAATATTTTGCGCTGTCGAGCGAATAACTGCCGGCATCGAATACGTGATAACCAAGTGTGGGGCCAAATCGTTCCTCGGGTGTAAACTGGAGGTTGAGTGCCGGAGCTCCTATATTACCCATGTCACGGCACCATGTTCCCAGGTATTTCAGCGAATGTATCATTGCTATACTGGTGTCGGGAACGAAAATTTTCTGAGAGTTTATTAATTCATAAGTGATGTTTGCGTTTTCGCTCTTCCATTTCCCATTATTGGATTTGTTCATGGAAGTATCTTTTTTCGTGGTAGACTGCGACGATGTACCTATCTGGGCGAATACAGTTTCGCCACTGGCGATAAAAACCAGGGATATCGCGATAGCCACCGCCCGTACCAGAAAAAACAATCTCAAAAAAACAATAAGTTAAAACGGTTCAAAAGTAAATAAAACAATGCGGTCATGTTAGGGTTATCATTGTTTAAACACTTGCCGTGCCCACACTTTAACAATTGGCGTGTTTTATGATATGGCAAAGCCTCCGCTTTCGCAGAGGCTTTACATTGCTGCAAAACGGGTTTGCACCCTTTGCAGCCTCGAGGTTTGGCACCGGTGCAAAGATAATACCTTTTACAGTAATCTGAAAATTGTGCTGTTTCAGCCTACGGCAGGCCGTTATTCGATCATTTGACCAATCATTTCTTTCAGCAACTCTGCGTCTTCGTTGGTGTAGGTGTCTATGCCCACAGATTTGTTGCTGTATCGGGCCAGAAGCAAAAGGCATCGCTCTACCCTGTGCAGTGGCCATGCCCTAAGGTGTACTAATGTGTTTTTTATAAAATAGGGCGAAATGCCCAGCGCTGCCGCTATTTCCTTGTCGTTTTTGCCTTTCAGGAAATTTAACTGGTAAAGCCGGCTCAACTGGCTGTACAAAATGCCTACCAGATAGGGCATGGGGGCCGACTTAGGATTGACAATGAAATATGCCAGCATTTTATACAATTTGTCCAGATCGCCAGCAATAAGTACATCGCCAAATTCCAGTACGTTGTATTCCCTGCTAATGCCGGTATAGCGAGCTATAAGTTCCCTGGTCAACTCTTTGGCATCGGGAACATTGATCCTGATCTTGTCTATCTCGTTGGTTATTTTTTGCAAATCGCTGCCCAGGTATACATTCAGCATTTGCGCTTCAGCCGGACCGATCTGAAAACCCTGATGCACCCCATAATCCTTGATCCAGTTTTGAACTGCGGTGTCGTCTTTCAACTTGTCGGCAGTAAAATAGACGCCTTTTTCTTTTACCGCCTTAATAACCTTACTCCTGCCGTCCACTTTTTTAAAACGGTGTTCGATCAGAAAAATGGTGGTGGGCATGGGTTTTTCAATATAACCCGTCAGCTCATTAAATTCAGAGAGCTTCATTTGCCAGGCTTCTTTCAGAATAACCACCTGACGCTCGGCAAACATGGGAAATCTCCTGCACGTACTCAGGATGCTGTTAATGTCGTGTTCCTTTGCATACAGAATATTGAGGTTAAAATCTTTTTCTCCGGGTTGCAGGATCTTATGCTCAAAATAGTCCAGAATCTGGTCCAGATAATAGGGCTCCTCCCCGTCTATCAGGTATACCGGGGCATATTGTTTCTGTTGCAATGCCTGAAAAAACTTCCTTATGTCTGCGCTCATGGTGTTGCCGGGCAGTAAAAATACAAGTGGTTGGTATGAAAGCCAAAAGAATTACTAAAATTGGTGTATTGCGCCAGTCCGGAATCAAATATTCGATCATTTTTATTTATTTTGCACCATTAGAATTGGTGCTGCTTATGTACTGAGAAAGATTGCTGTTCGTGGTCATTGCGCTAATTTGTGTTTACTTTCTGTTTGCGGTTCCCGGTGGGCGCAGATTAGAATTGTTTTTTGTTTTGTCAGAAATGAATTAAAAAACAGTCGATATTATCATTTTCCAATTATAGATTATGAAGAGCGTAAAATATGTGGTTGCATTAGTTTGCCTCGTTGTATGTTGCAGTTTTGTGAGTACAGACTGGATCGTGTTTCTCAGTCATGACGGCACTTTCAAAATTTCGTTTCCGCACGAGCCGGAAGTACTGAAGCATATTGTGGATTCCGGGGTGATACCCACAAAATCGCGTTTGGTGAAGTATGACGTTGGCAAGTTTAAAGACGAGAACCAGTCTTATCAATTGATTTATTCAGACTATCCTGATTCAATTGTGAATTCTGATTTCAAGACACGAATTACAGATACGTTTCTGAAAAACATAATATTCACTGAGCGGGATATGATCAAGGGAAGGATCATATCGATAGAAGAAATAAAATACCGGGATTTTCCAGGCCGACATATTCATTTCACTTTCGGTGGAAAAAATGCGCTGAATATGAAAATATTTTTGGTCCACAGCAGGTTATATATGCTGAAAATAGTGTGCGACATTACGAACGACAATAACCCTGCGATCGAACAGTTTTTTAGTTCGTTCGAAGTGATAGACAAACCTGTCAAGGCACCTGCAAAGGGCAAGAAAGCAAGATAAACGCATACCCTGTTATGCGTCATTAACCCGATGGGTATTTATATAAAATTACAATACATACAAATATATGAAGGTAACCGAGCAGCTGAAAAATTCGAATGAAACGATTATTTCGCTTGAAATATTGCCGCCTACGAAAGGTAAGAGCATCGAATCAATCTATAAGCACCTTGACCCGCTCATGGAGTTTAAGCCGTCTTTTGTAAATGTTACCTACCATCGTGCGGAACAAGTTTATAAAAAACGCCCGGACGGAAACTTTGAACGCGTGGAAATTCGTAAGCGGCCGGGTACTGTTGGTATTTGCGCTGCGCTGATGAATAAATACAATGTAGAGGCAATACCACACCTCATTTGCGGCGGCTTCAGCAAAGAGGAGACCGAAAATGCACTGATCGATTTACATTTTCTTGGAATTAAGAATGTGCTTGCCTTGCGTGGAGATGCCGCTGCCAACGAAAAATTCTTCACACCACATCCGCTGGGCCATCGTTATGCCGAAGATCTGGTGCGGCAGATCGTGACCCTTAACAAAGGGCATTATGTGGAAGAGGAAATAATTGACGGTGTAAAGACCGATTTTTGCATTGGCGTGGCAGGCTATCCTGAAAAACACTTTGAAGCCCCCAATCTGGATACAGACATTCATCACCTGAAGAATAAAATTTCTATCGGTGCGGACTATGTGACCACACAAATGTTTTTCAATAACGAACACTATTACAATTTTGTAAAAAGGTGCGCAGAGCATCAGGTGAACGTGCCCATCATGCCGGGGCTCAAACCACTTACAAACCAGAATCAACTTACAATGATTCCCCGTTATTTTAACGTGGAGGTGCCTGTTGACCTTTATAATGAAATGATGAAGGCAAAGACTCCAGAGGCCTGCGATCAGGTGGGTACCGAGTGGCTTTTGGCTCAATGCCGCGACTTGCTGAAAAACAAGGTGCCTGTGCTGCACTTCTATACCCTCAGCAAACCTAACGTGATCTACAACGTGCTGAAACAGTTATTTTAGCATGTTGCACGCATTGCTGCTTCTCGATTAAGATTCGTTGAATAGCTTCAATTCTTTGTTGCTTTGGCGCAGGCGATTGGCCAGTATTAGCGCCAGATGTTCGTAGAATTTTCCTGCGATTGCAGGGTAACGGGCTGCGAGTGCCTCAAATTTTTGCTTGGAGAGAATGTAAAGCATTACATCCGTATCTGCCTGTGCGTCTGCCGAGCGGGTCACGTGGTCCAGGAATGCCATTTCTCCAAAAATCCCTCCTGCTCCAATTGTAAGCAAATGATGTTCCTGCCCGTCACTAAGTGGAAGCAGGATGCGAACGACTCCCGCTTTTACGATATAAAATTCGTCACTTATCTCGCCACTTCTGAAAATAAATGCGCCTTGCTCATATTTACGTTGCTCAATTGCCGACAGCATACTGTCCATCGTCTCAGACGAAAAGTCTTTAAACAGATCCAAAGTGCCCAGATTGTCCAGTTGTTTTGTCTGGTTCATACTGTGCTCACTTAATTCCAGTATCTGGTCTTCAACCCATTCCAAAGCGTCATTCAAGTTGGCAAAAATGTGCAGATGCGAGGATTCGTGCAGTCCCAGTTGAGTCAGATAGGCCCGGATATTCTGTTTGGTAGGCAGGCTCTGCGGGATAGAACTGAATACCAAATGGTTTTTTCCATGCTGCATTCGTTCCAGTATCTGACCCAGCATTTTAGCGGCAGTAAAATCTACAGATTGTACTTTTCGCATGTCAAATACAAGGTATTGGTAGTTATTCAGTTCGGGGTTCAGTTTTTCTATCAGCTGGTCTGTGGTGCCAAAAAACAAAGGTCCCTGCAGTTCTACAATAAGTGTCTTTCCACCTTCCCGTTCCAGAAATGAAAGTTGCTCGGGTGTGCGCATTTTTTTAGAAAACACACCAGTGCCATTTACCATGCTACGTATTACCGATGACTGCATTTGTTGTCGGAAAAACAGATAAATGGCCATGGCTGTTCCTACAGTAGCCGCAATGAGGAGGCTGGAGAAAAGCGCGGAAAACACCACTACCGCCAGTACCAAAAAATCCAATATGGTGCTGCGTTTCAATAGCATGGGCAGATTGGGCAGGTCTACCATGCGTACAGCCGTAATTACCAGAATACCAGCCAGGGCGGGCAATGGTAACCAGGCTACGATCTTACCAAACAACAAGAGCACCATCAGGGCAGTGACTCCTACCGCTATACCCGGCAATCTGCCCGTAGCATTGCTTTTATGACTCAGTACAGATGCATTTAGCAGCCCACCGCCGGGTATTCCGCAACATAACGCCGATACCATATTGCCTACTCCCTGCCCGGTAAGTTCTTTTCTGCCGTCGTGGCGTGAATAAGTAAGGGTATCCATTACCACGCAGGCGTTGAGCGTATTGATACACAAAAGCACAGCCAGGGATATTACCGGAATCGCTATTAGTTTCAGGAGTGGCAAGCCCGGCACAAGCCAGGTGACAAGAGACCAGCGTGTGGTCAGATTTCGGGCCAGGTCGCCAGTAGACGCGGCTATGGGGCCGACTACAAATGGGTTGTCGTGCAACTGCCGCATGGCGGGATTTGTCATTGCCAGAACGCCGTATACAGCAATGCCTGAGAGCAATGCCAGAAAAATGGGAGGAAGCCCTTTTATGATGCGTGGCAGACCTATCATGGCACCAACAGTGGCCAAGCCTATTACGATGCTTTCCCACCTCCAGTCGCTAAAATGAGTTAGGGCAGTAAAAAATTTTTCGCCCTTGGGTGCGCCGAGCATTCTTGGAAACTGATTTCCGAAAATGGATAGGCTCACGCTCCATAGATAACCTGTAACTACAGGGTAGGGTATGTACTTGATAAAATTGCCCCCGCCCAGATTACCGATCAAAACCTGCGTTAGCCCAGCCAGAAAGGAAACTAAAGTAATATAGACAGGTATTACATACAGGGGGATGGACCCGGCATGTACCATTTCTGTTACAAATACCGAAAGTACGGCCGCTGCTGGTGCGCAAGGCGCAGAAATCAGTTTTCGGGTGCCGATAAGCGGACAGATAAGACCCATGGCAATTGTGCCGGTAATGCCGCCAATGGCAGCCATAGCAGAAAATTCGCCGCCCAAAGGTGCAAATATCACCAGGCCATAAGCAATTGCCGAAGGTAGCGACAGTAGCATGGCCAATGTTCCGCCCATGGCATCACCAGAAAAATTGCTCAGCGCATACTTGCCCGCACCCATCTCATTGGTGGTTTTTGGTTAACGAAATGTAAATATAGGCAATACTATTGGTTAGCGGATAATAGCCAAATCAGATTTCCTTTCCTTCCACAACTATCACTATCTCGCCTTTTGGTGGGGTGGCTTCGTAATATTCGGCCAGCGCGGTGAGTGTGTTTCGGTTGGTTTCTTCAAACATTTTTGATATTTCACGACATACGGCAGCTTGGCGTTCGGCACCAAAGTATTGGCCCAGTTCCCGTAGTGTTTTTACCAAACGGTATGGCGACTCATAGAAAATCAGGGTGCGCTCTTCATCCGCCAGTTTCTTCAGCATGGTCTGGCGGCCTTTTTTCAATGGCAGAAATCCTTCAAATGCAAACCGGTTGGTAGTTAGGCCAGATTGTACTAGCGCCGGAACAAATGCCGTGGCACCGGGCAGGCATTCTACGCGAATCCCATTTTTATGGCATTCCCTCACCAGCAAAAAGCCGGGATCTGAAATACCGGGTGTGCCTGCGTCGGTAAGCAGCGCAAAGGTTTTGCCGTCCAGCATCTGATCAATAAGGCCCTGAAGAATCTTGTGTTCGTTGTGCTGGTGGTAGGGTGAGCAGGGTTTGTGCACCTGGTAGTGTTTCAGCAACACTGCACTGGTGCGCGTATCCTCGCACAAGATCACATCAGCCTGTTGCAGTACGGAAACAGCCCGGAAAGTCATATCTCCCAAATTTCCCACAGGGGTGGGTACCAGTATCAATGGCATGGTATCAGGCTTCGGTAATCGTAAAGTCGAACGACTCCATCACCTGGTTGGCCAACAATTTTTTGCAGGCTTCGCTGGTTTTCGCAGCAGCCTGATCTTTGTCGGCCGCTTCGAGTTCCATTGTGATGTGTTTGCCAATGCGCACATTGTGCACAGAAGTAAGTCCCAGGTTATGCAGGCTGTTGTTTACTGCTTTTCCCTGCGGATCAAGCAGTTCTTTCAAAGGCATGATG
Organism: uncultured Bacteroidota bacterium; assembly: GCA_903926605.1. Classification (GTDB taxonomy): domain Bacteria; phylum Bacteroidota; class Bacteroidia; order Chitinophagales; family Chitinophagaceae; genus CAIYTT01. The sequence goes on along the minus strand of CAIYJV010000409.1, from coordinate 4,169 downwards.
TTGATATGCGCTATAAATTTCATGACGTATAATGATTAATTTTTTTTAATTAAGTTGATTTTTAGTTTCGGGAGTCTTGTACACTAATGCCAGCAGCACATACAGTAAAAATACAAAAGGCAACACAGCCCAGCCAAGGAAGAACGAACCTGCTATGCCAGCCAACAGTAGCACTGCTCGCGGCCACAGGTGTCCCATATTCCAGGCTGCTGGAATAAGTTTGAAAAAATGTATACCCGATACCATGAGCCAGCAAACCAATGCGATTACCGCATAGATCACCCACCTGTTTTTTAGCAATTCTCCGGTATGCAACGGATTGTACCAGATCAGAATGGGCAGGGTGGCTACAAACATGCCTGCTGCAGGTGAGGGCATCCCGATGAAATACGATTTCTGGTCGCCGGGAGCAATATTGTATTTTGCCAGCCTGAGGGCGGCAAAGCACGCAACAAGGAAAGCAGGGGCCATGCTGATCATGCTCACGTCAAACACGTTTTTTTCGCCCATGCCGGCATCCCACAGTAACTGGAACAATATCATAGACGGCGCAACACCGAAGGAAACCATATCGGCAAGCGAATCCAGATCCTTGCCAATGGGGGAAAATACCTTTAACGCGCGCGCAGTAAATCCATCAAGAAGGTCGCAAACGGCGGCAATACCAATAAAAATACTGCCTAGATACATTTGCTGCACACCATATACCCACTCGTAAGTCGGTGGCCCAAACTGGTTCACTTTAAAGGTATAGTAGGGCAGTGCGGTCATGATATACGCAATTGCGATACAACCGCAAAACAGATTACCCAGAGTAAGCAGGTTTGGTAAATGCTTCATGAGAGGTCAAAAGTAAGGACTATTCTACAATTGGGCAATTTGCGCCTCAGTCTCGTTTAAAATACGAAGAGTGCCCGTTGAGGCACTCTTCGTAAAAAATATTTCTTTCAAGATTAACGTACTACACTGAACTGCTGTGTAGCCTGACCGTTGGTAGAGTTGATCTTCAGGATGTAGTTGCCTGTAGCCATGTTGTCTGTAGAGATCGTTGTAGTATAAGAAGCAGCAGTTGCTGTTTTCCAGCTTCTAACAATCTTTCCGGACATATCCACGATCGCAATTTCATAAGACACTGCTGCATTGGAATTGAGTCCGATATGCAGCATATTCTGCGCAGGAACCGGGAAAACGGAAACTTCGACGTTGTTGTTTCCAACATTTTTCACAGCGTTCACTTCTACGGTTTCGTAGTGGTAATAGCTCATTGGGTCTCCTGCTGCGTTTTCATATCCGGGCAGTGTCACGTTGTAAGAAGTGCCAGTGCGCGAAGTCATCTGTGCATAGCTGTTGTAAGTAAAAGACCACAACATGCTTGGCATCCAGGAGCCACCACTCACGGTGTCGTTCCAGGTGCGGTCTTCCTGCGTCTGTGGATTTGAACCTGAGAAATTGCTGTAAAGGCTGAGGTTTGAATTTATCCAGGAAGAGGAGTCGGTATTGTAAGTCTGATACAGTTTGCTCTGCAGGTTACCGCTGGCGCCGTCGTAGCTATAAGTATAGCGATAGTTGTGAACGTATGCGCCACCATTCCAGATGTCAAAAGTCTTTGTAAGCGCCTGATTCGCAGCGTTATAAGTATACACATATTCCTGAACTGGAACCCAGGATGTACCGGAAAAACTGTTGTCCAGCTCCTGTAGCATGTTGCCATTTACGTCATAAGAATAGATTTTTTCGCTGCTGGCGTCAAATACAGATGATATAGAATTCCAGTTGGAATAGATATCAGAGAACATCTGGCCACCTGAAGTATAGGTGTAATCGTCCTTTGTGGCAGAAACCCAAACTCCCGAGCCGGCATTCCAGTTCTGGAATATCTGGCTAGTCGTCTTATTGGTCACGTCATAAAAATAAAGACTCTTGGTCTGCGGTACCCAGCCAATTGTAACTCCGCCCCAGCTCTGCAGCACATTGCTGGAAATATTGTTTGATGCATCGAAAACCTGAGTAGTCTGGGTGTTCGGGTCAAACAAAGAATCAGAATTATTATAAACAAAGTAGTTTTTACTGTCGTACTTCATTACATGCGTCAAATCCCCGCCACGGCCGTTCGAATAGCTCAGTGAAGTAGTATCTGAAACATAAAATCCAGCACCACTATTCACGTAGTCGCCAATACCTACGAGACGGGAAATAGTGGTTGTGGAAGATGTTCTGTCTGCTCCGGATTGTGCCTGAACATTCTGCAGCATTAGTACAGGTAACGCAAGCGTAAAGAGTAGTTTCATTCTTTTCATAAACAGCAATTTAAATTAAATAGTTTTAGTACTACATAGAAAAACCCTACAATGATAGTAATAAATTTTTACAAAGACCAAATTTTAAAGAAAATAATTAACCCTTTTTTCGGGGAATACAATTCGAGCGAGGCAACTTCCCGCCTTTTCGCGAGTGGGCTGTCTGATGCAGGTGGTCTGGGCTATAACTACCCCTTATTTATTGTCGGTACGCTGCAATTTTGCGGTGTGTATAGTTTTGCCATTTTGCACGCGCAGATAGTACATGCCGGGTGCCACATCTCCGGGGTCGATCCAGGCGTCATTTGCATCGAAAGTAAATGACAGGGAATGACCAAAAACATCAAAAACCGATATGTCTTGTTTTGTCAGGCCGGGCATTGGTGGAAAATAAAATTTTCCGGAAGATGGGTTTGGACTTATAAATATAGGGTGCGATGCATCAGCAGTTTGTCCAGCCTGCAGTGGTGTACCCTTTGTTACTACTCTGGTCCTGCCGTTTTCGTAGTCGGCAATATATACTGCACCTGTGTCGTCAGCTGTTACACCCTGCGGAAAGTTGAGTTTTGCGTCGGTTGCCGGCCCCCCGTCTCCACCATATCCGGCTGTGTCCGAACCCGCCACGGTCCATATTGTTCCCGTAGTATCTACTTTACGAATCCTATAATTATAGAAGTCGGTAATATAGATATTCCCGGCAGGGTCTACGTAGACCGCCGTAGGGTCGCGCATCAGGGCTGCCGTGGCAGGGCCCCCATCACCCGCAAAGCCTGCCGAATCTGAGCCAGCTACCGTTGTAATGATCCCGGTTGTCACGTCATATTTCCGCACCCTCAGATTATACAGGTCGGCTATGTACACATTTCCAGTGGTGTCTACTGCTATTCCCGCCGGGAAATTGAGCATGGCAGTATCCCCGGCTATTCCGTCACCATTAAATCCGGCAACGCCTGTGCCCACGAGGGTATGAATAATGCCCAACGTATCAACTTGTTTCATTTTGCTATTGTCCTGATCCACGAAATACACATTGCCCCATTTGTCTACAGCTACATCATTAGGGTGCCAGAGTTGTGCGTCGGTCGCAGGCCCGCCATCACCGCTATCTCCTACAGTTGCGTTGCCAGCAATGGTATAAATGTTACCTTCAGATACTTTGCGTATCACATTATTGAACTGGTCGGCTATATAAATGTTTCCTAACCTGTCTACCGCCACGCCTTCCGGATACCAGAGTTGCGCAGAATCGGCAGGTCCGTTATCGCCCGAATATCCGGCAAGGCTATTGCCTGCTACAGTAGTAATAATGCCCGCTGTGTCTACTTTTCGGATCCTGCAGTCATTTTGATCCGATATATATATATTATGGTAGGAGTCCATGCAAATTCCCGATGGAGTTTTCATTCTTGCCATCGTAGCTGGACCATTGTCTCCCGGGCCACCTGAAAAAACGCCACCTGCAAATGTATTGATGACTTGTGCACCCGCCGGAAACGCTGATGGTAATGCCAGGAAACAAATGGCCAGAAAAAATTTGATGTTAAAATTCATTTTTTAATTTTTTTCGTTGTCCGCAATGGTACGGTGTTCAAAGTGTGTATATCAAAAATATTGATTTTTAAATTAAGGTGCGATTACAATTTCAGAGGCCCACTACGTTGCATTGTATTGAATCGGGTAGTTTTTTGTAAATAGTTGATTTTTAATATTGTCGGGATACCCAGGGCATTTGCAGACAATTGCAACTAAATTTTAACCTTATGTGACATTTACAAATAAAAAATATTTAGCGATTACCCATCTAAAGGATCATTTTTAACTGTCTACAAATAACAGGAGGAAATTTTGCCCGGATGTTAAAAAAAAATTTGT
>CAIYJV010000408.1 GCA_903926605.1 uncultured Bacteroidota bacterium | reverse complement strand
TGTTTACCCTTCTTCATATTGCAGGTCAATCAATCCCATAGCTTTTTGGGCATTGTGCGTTTGATGTCGTTTGTGAGTTCACTTATCGCGTCTTTGATTCGTTCATCAGAGTTTTCCTGATCTTCTAATTTCATACTCATGGAGGTTCTGTTGACTATGTCTAAAGCCATTTTATAGGCTTTGTGCTCAATCATTTTTTCTAAGGATACATCATTAGGTACAAATCCATAAATGAATTTCATGTCAAGCGCGGTAGCGGCATCCCGCAGCGTATTGAGCGTGAGCGTGCCGAGTACCTCTCTTTTTTCTATTTCTTTTACGCTTTGTGGTGTCATGCCCATCTTGGCACCCAATTGCCTGAGCGACATATTTAGTGTAGTACGCACAAGTCGTATCCAGCCATTGGGTGGCGGGGTATTATTTTTCAACGGCAAAAGCGATAGGAATTTCCTATCTAATTGCCGGATTACAAGTATGCTGTTTCGTAGTTTCATAAAACACGGTTGATACTGTAAAAGTACGTTGATGATTTTGATTTTTGAAATAATTTAAGTTTATGAGTTGAAAAATTGTGTAGGGATTTCGTTTATAAAATGATAAAATACTGAAAAAATAAGTCTATAAATTTATAAAATAACAATAATTTATCGCGTGTGATCTGCAATGAGATATCTTCTCTCAGTTTTATTAGCAGTTCTGAATGCGCGTTGCTTCGTCCGAAACAACTGTAAAAATCATAGATGGTTTTGCTTCGAAAAACATTAGGTACAACCGAACTGAGAGCAACATCAACTTTTGTTCCCTGAATTCCGTTCGGAGAACGGCTCATTTATATAGACACAGGTGATCCTGTCGGAACACCTGCGCCGGAACTGGATGTAACTGGCATAATATTTGCTATTTTTTCAAGTCAAGCCAATCACAACAAATACCTTCTTAATCCGAAAACAAACCTTTCAAGTTCATGCGTTTATTCCTGAAAGTCATTCTTATTACGCTGGCAGCCAATTTGTTTTTCTCTCCGGCAAGTGACGCCGCTTTTGTCGTGTCCGCCACGCCGGTCAATCGCACCGCCAAAGATCATCCTCGCTATCGTAGCCACCCCCGCCATTCGTTTCAGGCTATGTATCCCGGTAAAAGCAAGGGGCTGGCCATAATACTGGCGCTTCCAGGGGTAAATATGCTTGGTTTGGCTGCTTTTTACCTCGACCAAAATAGGATCGGCCTAATCCAGATTCTGTGCGATATCATCGGCGCTGCATTACTCTTGCTTGTACTTAATCCCGGTTTCGATTTTTTAGGGCTTTTCGGACTAATTATTGGTGTGGGCGTCGGTGGCGGGCTTTTAGTAGACTCATTAATTGTGGGTATGACAACGCTCATTTACATTTTGTTCAATTTACCCCTGAGCGACTATAATAACAGCTTACTCAACAATGGTTCAATTCACCTGATGGGTGGTTATGGCTGGATGTTTTAGTGGATGCGCATTAGCGCCCAGGGCATAATTGTACCATTACTATTTTGAGCCAGCAACGTTTTGCAGTATCCCCCCATCTTAAATCCAGATTAAAAGTTCGCCCTAATTCCTAGCTACGGCTTGGTGCCCTGTTTTTTTACTTTAAATTTGAATCTCACTCGATTTTAAAGGGCAAATGGCTAGTGGCAGTTTGGGTAAGCTGGATTCGTTCCGGTATTTCACCATTTTTTGGGTGATAGGGCCGACTAATGGCACCCTAACCACCACCTCAAAAATAGCGGTACAATCTCCAAATTTCTGTCTGCAATGAATACACCATTCAGTATTGCCGGGGATAACACCAGCACACCACAATCTGCGGGACAGCGGCTGTTAATTCTGGATGCACTCCGTGGTTATGCATTGCTGGGTATACTGCTTTGCCATTTCAACCATTGGCATGCCGCCTACCTTGACCTGATGGTGACCCGGCATTTTGATAGATGGTCGCGGGCTACAGAATGGCTGAACACCTATTTTCTGGTCAACAAGTTTTATCTGCTGTTTTCGTTCATTTTCGGCATTAGTTTTTACCTGCAGTCCCAAAGTTTTAAGAAGTACGTGGGTAGCGTGAACATAAAACTGGTCAGGCGCTCACTGGCCTTGTTCCTCATAGGTTCATTGCACTATCTGTGCTGGATGAGCGATATTCTTTTCGTGTACAGCATTTTGATGTTGCCACTCATATTTATCCGCGACTGGAGCAACAAAAGGCTGCTGGTGATTGCCAGTGTTTTCCTGATCAATATTCCTACGCTGCTGCTGCTTACACTAAAACTATTCAAACATCACGTGGTCGAGACACCTGCAAGCGCAGTTGGATTGCCAGCCAGTGTCCGGGATCTGTATAGTGTGGTTACTACAGGCGGCTGGACAGATATATTCCGGTTCAACCGTGGCTTTATACATGCCAGAGTCCAGTTTCAGTTATGGAACGGCAGCTTTTTTATGGTTTTGGGATATTTTATTCTGGGCGTCCTTGCCGCCAGAAACAATTTTCTGCAGTATGTTTCACGATATACGGTGTATTTCCGTTGGTTGGTGCCGCTATGCATATTGCTTACCATAGGTTTGCAGCACTTCATGATCGTGCTGGGGCAGCCGCCGCGCGATAGTTTCTTGTCTCATCACGCGCTGAGTTTTGTATGTGCTGCTATGCAGAGTGTTACCGCAGTGGCCGGCAATTTGATGCTCGTGTCATGGCTGATGCAACAAACATGGTTAAACCTCGTGATCAGAAAACTGGCTGATGTGGGCAAGATGGCCCTGACAAATTACCTGATGCAGACTGCCTTCGGACTGTTTTTGTTTTACCATGTAGGACTAGGCTGGTTTTCTTTAACCACACCCGGGCAGAATTTTTTTATTGCACTCGCAGTATTCCTAGTGCAGATAGCGTACTCGTCGTTATGGCTCCGGTATTTTAATTACGGGATCATTGAGTGGGTGCTTCGCATGATCACGCACTGGAGATACAGTCCGCTCCGCAAACCATCTTCGTCCACCCATTGAAAATCGCCCGATCCCTTTCAAATTTCCCAGCCTATCAGCACATTTACAAATTAATCCCCTCCATTTTCAAATTATACCTATTAAACTTCAAAAAACGACATTTCGACCAGCCGTCTGTTTCGGCTAAAGCCCTAAAGACAATGGCTTTTGACCACGATCTAAAGATCGTGGCAACTACTTTTCATGCCAATTTTTGTTGTCTAAACGGTATTAGCACATTTACACATTAGCACATTTACACATTAGCACATTTACACATTAGCACATTTACACATTAGCACATTTTCAAATTAGACATTTACACATCAGCACATTTTCAAATTAGCACATTAAATAACTACCCCATCTCCGTCTGGTGTACGAATAGTTTGGCGTACCTGCCGTTTAGTGCCATGAGTTCGTCGTGCGTGCCACGTTCGGCTACTTGGCCATCCTCCAGTACAATGATCTGATCGAACACCCAGCCCGTGAATATACGGTGGGTGATGACGAAGGTCGTTTTGTCGGCGAGGAAACTTTTCAGGTTGGCAAGTATGGTTTTCTCTGTCTGTGTATCCACCGCAGAGAGGCATTCGTCCAGTATCAGGATGCGGCTGTTTTTCAGTAGCGCACGTGCCAGCACCAGTCTTTGCTTCTGACCACCACTCAGCATCACGCCACGTTCACCGATAATGGTTTCATAACCCGATGCCAGCGTGGAGATGTCTTTATCCAGATCGGCCATGCGTGCCGCTTCCAATACGGCTTCCCTGCTTGCATTTTCGTTGCCGAAGCGGATGTTGTTGTAAATGCTGTCTGAGAATAACAGCGCCTCCTGCGGCGTGTAGGCTATCTGTTGGCGCAGTTCCTGTGGGTCGAACCGCCGCACATCCACGCCATCATATTGTACGCTGCCCATCCCGGTATCATACATTCGCAACAGCAGATGCGACAGGGTAGATTTTCCCGATCCTGTTTTCCCGATTATCGCTATTTTCTGTCCCGGCTTTACCGAGAGGTCGAAGTTCTTCAGTGCTACAATGCCCGTATTGGCATAGGTAAAGGTGATGTTGTTGAGTGTTACTTGTCCGGCCAGGCGGTGGTGTTCGGGTTGTTCCGGTGACTTAATGGACGGTTCCAGCGACAGAAATTCGTCGATCCGTTTTTGCGAAGCACCCGCCCGTTGCGTCATACTGGCTATCATACCAATCGCCGAAATAGGGAAGATGAGCAGATTGATGTAAAACACGAACTGGGCTATATTGCCTACTTCTATATTCCCCTTTATCGCCAGAAACCCGCCTATCAGGATCGTACAAAGCTGACTGAGGCCAATAAAAAATGTCATGGACGGGAAGTAAATGGCTTCGGTAAGGCTCAGGCTTATGGTGCTTTTGCGGTATTGCTCGGAATTGCGCTCGAAGAACCGCATCATGTTGCGCTCCTGTACAAAAGATTTGATGACGCGGATACCCGAATAAGACTCCTGTGCGGTGGTGGTAAGACCCGAAAGCTGCTCCTGTATATGGCTGCTCTTTTTAAAAATGATCTGATTGACGAAGTAAATGGATACCGCCAGGAACGGCAGTGGTATGAGTACGTATGCCGTGAGTTGCAGGTTCACATTCATCATCTCGTAAATGCAGAAGGCAGTGATGAAAATGGTCTGGAACAGATACATGATGGCCGGACCCGAATAGTTGCGCACGCGCGACACATCTTCTGATATGCGGTTCATCAGATCGCCGGTGAAATTGGCGCGATAGAATTCTGTATTGAGGCGTTGATACTGATTGAAAATCTCGTTTTTCTGGTCAAACTCTATGTGCCGCGACATGACGATAATGGTTTGCCGCATGAGAAACATGAAAAACCCGCTCAGCAGCGCCATGCCGAATATGGTCATGCCACCTTTGAAAACCACCGCAAGCACATCTGCCGACGGGGCCTTTGTATTAAGCATTTGCTGCACCGTGTTCAGCAGTTCGCTGATCACCTTGCCCGGCATGACCGCAAATCTTCTCGATGCAGCGATGAAGATCAGCCCCAGCAGAAAACGCCATTTGTATTTTACAAAGTACAGGTGTAGCGACCGCAAATTGCGCATAGTGCGCAAAGGTCGTGGAAAAATGTGTAAGGCTGGTTTGGTATTTCTTATAAAATTATCAAAAAAATACATTGCAAATGCTTTGTTATCTGAGGTAGTGACAGTGTTTTTTTTATAATTTTGTAACTTATGAAAGTCGCTGTAGTTGGAGCTACCGGTCTGGTAGGTGGCACGATGTTGAAAATACTGGAAGAACACCGCCTTCCGGTGACCGAACTGATTCCCGTAGCTACCGAGAAATCTGTGGGTAAAGCAGTAATATTCAAGGGCTTACGTTATCCGGTGGTCACTGCGGCCACTGCGCTGGAGAAACAGCCCGACCTGGCTTTGTTTTCTGCCGGTGGCGCCACCTCCCTTGCTCTTGCACCGACATTTGCCGAACAGGGTTGCCGGGTCATAGACAACTCGTCGGCATGGCGTATGCACCCCGATATCAAGCTTGTGGTTCCCGAGGTAAATGGCAATGTGGTCACAGCGCAGGACATGATCATTGCCAACCCCAACTGCTCTACGATACAAATGGTTCTGGTGCTCAATCCGCTGCACCGTAGATACCACATAAAAAGGGTGGTGGTAAGCACCTACCAGGCCGTGTCAGGGACCGGGCAAAAAGGCGTGGAAGAACTGATGAACCAAAGAAACGGCGGCGGCGGCCAGGGTGTGTACCCCCACCGCATAGACCTGAACGTAATTCCCCATATAGACTCCTTTACAGCCAACGGATATACAAAGGAAGAAATGAAAATGGTGCTGGAGACCTGCAAGATAATGGGAGACGACAGTCTGAAGGTCACAGCTACTACCGTGCGTGTGCCCGTACTCACCGGACACAGCGAAAGTGTAAATATCGAGTTCTGCAACGAATTTGACGAGCAGGAGGTAATGGCCCTGCTGGCCGATGCACCCGGACTGGTGCTGGTAGACAATACCGCCAACAACCAATATCCTATGCCGTTGGATTGTGCCGGCAGAGACGAAGTATTGGTGGGCAGGATTCGCCGCGACTACAGCCAGCCCAACAGTATGAATTGCTGGATCGTGGGCGACAATCTGCGCAAGGGCGCAGCTACCAACGCGGTGCAGATAGCCAAACTACTCTACTCCAAGGGATTTATAAAATAAGCCTTTAAAATAAGCCATCTTAAAATTTTACCTGCTCCGGCAGGAACATTCTTGAATTACCGCCGTTCCGTATCACGTCGCGCACAAGCGTAGAAGATATGGTGGAGTAGATCGGTGAGCAAGTAAGGAATATGGTCTCAATTTCCGGTACCAGCATCCTGTTCATGTCCGCTATGGCCTTTTCGTACTCGAAATCGCTGATATAGCGTATGCCGCGCAGTATAAAGGAGGCACCAATGCGCTTGCAATAGTCTACCGTAAGCCCTTCATAGCCAACTACGGAAATACGCGGGTCGTCCTTAAAAATTTCGGATATCCACGTGGTGCGCTGCTCTACCGTAAACATGGGTTGCTTGGAGGCATTTATGCCCACGCCCACTATCAGCTTGTCGAACAAGGGTGCTGCGCGGTGAATAACATCTACATGCCCCAGTGTAATGGGATCGAATGTGCCGGGAAACAGACAGATGCGTTCCATGTCTTTTCTCTATTTAGTGGTTAAAGTAAAAAAACTGAATGTGGTGGTGCCGTAATTTTTTACCCTTAGAAATCCGCCAGTGGTCTGGTAGTTGTTCCGTGGCGAGTGTTCCAGTATCAGGAGGCCTCCGGGCGACAACAGATTCTGAGACAAAACAAGATCGGGTATCTCGTCCATATTTTCCAGTGCGTAGGGTGGATCGGCAAAAATAAGGTCATAGCGGTCGGTGCATTGTTTCAGAAACCGGAAGGCATCTGCTTTAACTACTTTTACCTTGTCTGCTATCTCCAGTGCCTGCACTGTTTTTTTTATGAAATCCACACTCGTAGCGTCGCGCTCTACTATCGTCATATCTGCCGCACCGTGTGATGCCAGTTCGTAGGTGATGCTGCCAGTACCACCAAATAGCTCCAGTGTTTTTACACCTTCCAGATCGGTCATGGCGTTCAGGGTGTTGAACAGGCCCTCTCTGGCCATTTCGGTAGTAGGTCTCGCCGGTATTTTTGCCGGAGGATTGAACCTGCGCCCGCCAAACTCACCTCCTACGATACGCATGGCAGCAATTGACGAATCAGTGCAACCGGAGCATCCCACGATGTATGAAGTCTGTTGCCCTCGCCAGACTTCATAGCCGGATAGTATTGCGAGTAGTCACTCAAAACCGGGAACTCGGCACCGGTGATAGAGTTGAACATGATAGACAACCGCGTGGCAAAATAGTTATGCTCCTTGCAAAGGTACTTGCCCTCAAACACGATATCTTCTGCTGCAGCATAGTCAAAAACCCTGTGCCACAGCAGGTTGCCGTCTATATGCAACGTGGCGCAGGCTTGCTCGTTAGATACGCATGCTTGCAGACACAGACCAATTTTGGGCGGCTTCAGAAACTGGTAAAGCGCCATTGGTTTTATGTCTGCGTTGCGAAAATTGTTACGGATAATGGTCTTTATATGTCCCGGCATGGCCATCAGGTACACTGCACGGTCTGCTTCGAGTGGGAATGAATCTATGACGTCTTCAGGT
>CAIYJV010000407.1 GCA_903926605.1 uncultured Bacteroidota bacterium | reverse complement strand
CGGTTGCCCTGTAACCAGCTTTAAGCAGATCAAGAATATTGACGATGGTGCTCAGGCTTTGTTTGATAACAACTTTAAGACCATTGAAGGCCCGGAAGCGCCAAGACTGGTTGTAAGGGAGTTGGATCGTCGCCTTATTTTCTATATGGTAAACGACTTTGGAGGCAATAACTATGGTGAAAATTATGGACGTGATGATGGAACTTATAAGGACTCATTGCAGTACCACCAGCTTGCTACAAAATCTAAAGGTATCAGCACAGATACGCTGTACCGTTTCCAGGGTTACCGCGTATTCCAGTTGGCAAACTCACAGATCACCTCTGCGCAAATTTTTGATGCGACTACCGGAGAGGTGAATAACACGGTTGCATTTGAAGTATTCCAGTGCGACAAACATGATACTGTTACCAAAATTGTAAATTACACTAAGAATACTTCGATCAGCGATACTACCTGGATCCCTCAGGTGAAAGTAACCGGTAAGGATTCTGGTATCGTTCACAGTTTCGAACTCACACAGGATCAGTTTGCAACTTCATCCGACAAGACATTCATTAACTATCATAATTATTATTTCGTGGCCATCGCCTACGCTTATAATAACTTCCAGCAGTTTGACCCGCTTAACCCCAACAGCACACAGGACGTTTGCTACTTGGGTAGTGCCCACGCAATTGCGGGAAGTAACATTACTGTAGTTGCAGCAATGCCAAACCCAGCCAACGGCAATATGGGTACTGTATTGAATGCAGATTATGGTTCTGGCGTATCTATCACCAGAATAGAAGGTATTGGTAACGGTGGTAATTTCGTACAGATGGACAGTGCATCTGAAATGCGTGCCGTGCTTAATCACAGTACAGATACGGCTACATACATGCCGCAGCAAGGTCCGATTGATGTAAAAGTTGTTGACCCCGTTTTGGTGCCTGCTTACGACTGGGTACTTCAGATCCGTGATTCTGGAAGTGCCACTGTTACTGCAAATGCATCTTGGATGCTCACCGCACGTAAGAATAACCTTATAGTTGATACGATCTATAGCGAGAACACGATTTCCAGCCTCAATGAACAGATTATTGAAAAATATGGTATATCTGTTTCGGTAAAGCAGCACTATGCCCCCAGCCAGGCGCCTCTTACATCTCCAGCTAACCAACAGGTAGATAACAACGGATACATTGGTTCAGACGTTACCTACGACAACCCCGCTATGGCTTGGCTTTATGGTGTTGCAGATCAGGCAGACAGCAACTTCGCGAACTGGATCAGGTCCGGAGCAAACACAACTGCCTATAAAGGCCAGACTCCCTGCGGTTTTAATGACAATGGTTTGGATTTGTACGGTGGTTACCAGAATTTGTTTGCAAATTACTCTCCGACCAAGAGTACCTGGGCTCCTTACGATCTTACCGCATCATGGAATCAGCATAGCGGAACAGGTAGTCTTTGTGCTATGGAAGTTTCCTATTCTAACGTGAAAGCGGGAACAACAATGCTCGCGGACTTAGGTAACTTGCCAGATGTGAATCTGGTGTTTACACCAGACAAGAGCCTTTGGACAAGGTGCGCAGTTCTGGAAATGCAGGAAGATACGTCAATGTCTCAGGGTAGGGCGCCAAGGTTCTGGTTGCGTCGCCACGCAAGTTGGAACGGACAGACTACCAGTGACGGTGTGTATCCAATTTATGCTTCGGCACAAGACACTGATTATGGTATGTCATGGTTCCCAGGATACGCCATTGATGAAGGAACCGGCAAACGTTTAAATATTGTATTCGGTGAAGATTCTTACGCATCGAGCGACAATGGTAGCGATATGCTTTGGAATCCTTCACCCAACGAGTTCAGCAAGTTTGATAACTCTGTGATCTTTGGTGGCCAGCATATGACCTACATCCTGACTACCGCTTATGACAGCGACAGGACATTTGTTACAGCGCTCAAGGCTGGTACTGCCAGCAACAATACGATAACTATCCGCAAAGCATTCACACCATTTGCTTGGGCAGGTATTCCATTGACTAGCCCTATTTTGTCCATGAATACCTGGGGCAATGGTTATATACCTACAAAGACTACTTTGCGCTTTAGGGTAATGCGCCCCTATGCACCTTACAAAGCAGTTGTTAATGCTCCTGCTGATACATTTAGCGGAAATGGTTCTTTCCCGTATTATACTTTCAGTACCACGGATCTTGCACCCGAGTCACTGAATGCCAATACCGACCGCGGAGCACTTCTGAACAGAATTTTTGTAGTGCCTAATCCATATTACGGTTATTCAGGTTACGAAGGAAACAGGTTTGATACCAAGGTTAGAATCATAAACCTTCCAGCAAAAGCTACCATCAACATATTTTCACTTGACGGGTCTCTGATCAGGGTACTGACTAAAAACGACCCGCTAGTATCTTATGTTGACTGGGATATCCGTAACAGTGTAGGCCTGCCTATAGCAAGCGGTATGTACCTTATGGATGTGAAGGCCGAAGGAATTGGTGAAGTAGTGTTGAAATGGTTTGGTGCAACACGTCCACTCGACGTAACAAACTATTAATATCAGTAATTTGAATTTCAAAAATATATTGGCTTCGGCCATGAAAAATAAATAGTAAAAAACATGAAAAGAAAATTAACAGGCGCTTTTTGGGCAACTTGTTTGATTGGACTGACTTTCAGTGCAAACGCTGGTAATAAGGATCGCACTGGCCAGTCGGGGGCAGCAGAGATGCTCATAAATCCTTGGGCTCAGTCTACTGGTGTGTTTGCAATCAATACTGCCAGCGTTTTCGGAGTTGAAGCCATGAAAAGCAATGTTGCTGGTCTTGCGCTTGATTCGGCTAGCGAAATTGGTTTTTCGCACGGTACTTATCTTACTGGTACCAGTATCGCAATAAACAACTTCGCTTTTGCGCAGAAGTTGGGTGATGTTGGAGTGCTGGGCCTTAACATCATGTCAATGGGTTTTGGCGACATACCCGCTACCGATTATTACAATCCGGAAGGTTATGGTACCTTCAGCCCACAGTTCCTGAATTTTGAACTTGCATATGCAAAGCGTTTCTCTACGCACATCAGTGCAGGTTTCGCGGCAACTTTCGTTACCGAGCAGATCAGCAACGTAGGTGCGTCGGGTGCAGCTTTCGAAGGTGGCGTACAATACGTGACCGGAAAAAGAGATAATTTCCATTTTGGTGTTACACTGCGCAACATTGGTACCAATATGCGTTTTACCGGTACCGGTTTTGCCGTAAATGGAGATGCCACTCAGAGTACTCCCTCGTTCTCTGTAACGACCCAATACCCATCGGAGAAGTTTGAGATGCCTACGTACCTCAATATTGGTTCTTCTTATGACTTTTATCTGGATGAGCACCACCTGAGTTCTGCGGACGCAAAACCCAAGCACAAATTGTCTGCTATGCTCGACTTCCAGTCCAACTCATTTAATAATGACCTTATTGGTGTGGGTGCTGAATACAGCTTTATGAATATGTTGTTTCTGAGGGCTGCTTACCGTTACGAAAACGGAATTGGCGATCCTTCTACCAGCACTACACTTTATGTGGGTTTTGCTGCAGGTGCCACTATTCAGAAGAAACTGGGTGAAAACGGCCCAATGCTTTCTCTGGACTATTCTTACAGGCCTACTCAGCGCCCTGCCAACGGAGTACAGATGATTGGTATCAGATTGGCACGCTAAAACGACTTTTTACTTAATTTTGTAGCGCAACGCTTCTTTTTTGAAAGAGGCGTTGCATTTTTTTACAGCAATCACTAAACGAAAGATTTGAAATGGCTGAATTGAATTATCTCACCAAGGAGACATTGGCTCAGATGAAGGATGAGCTGAGTAAGCTGAAGACATCTGGCAGACAGGAAATAGCGCGACAGATAGCTGAAGCCAGAGAAAAAGGGGATTTGAAGGAAAATGCTGAATATGATGCAGCTAAAGAAGCGCAGGGACACCACGAAGCAAAAATTGCTGGTCTTGAGTCAGCTATTGTGAATGCCAGAGTTCTGGACGCTAAAGACATTGATACGTCCAAGGTTTCTATTTTAAGTAAGGTTACGGTTACAAATCTCAATACCAACAAGCAGATTATTTACCAGATCACTTCTGAAAAAGAAGCCGACCTGAAACAAGGAAAAATTTCTGTTTCTTCACCTATAGGCAAGGGGCTTTTGGGACACACACTTGGAGAAGTAGCAGAGATTACCGTACCAAACGGAACCATTAAGTTCAGAGTCGAAAATATCACCATTTAGTCATGGCGTCAATTTTTTCCAGAATTATAGCGGGCGAAATACCTTCTTACAAAATTGCGGAGGACGATTTCTTTATTGCGTTTCTGGACGTATTTCCCCTGAGTGAAGGTCATGTGCTGGTTGTGCCAAAAACGGAGGTTGACAAATTTTTTGACGTGCAGGAGGAGTATTTGGCGAAGTGGCTGTTGTTTGCCCGGCCTGTGGCCAAGGCTATAGAAAAAAGTTTTGCCTGCAATCGCTGCGGAATTAGTGTAATCGGACTTGAAGTGCCGCATGCGCACAT
>CAIYJV010000406.1 GCA_903926605.1 uncultured Bacteroidota bacterium | reverse complement strand
GGCAATTCCTTTGAAGCCTGCCTGCCGGTAGACAGGGGGGCAAGGGGGATGTCAATACCCACCAGTATTCGCTCAATAAAAAAAAGAGGCCGCTTTGCGGGCGGCCTCGTGTACAAGTGTTATGCGCCTTATTTTTTCTTTAATTTTAGGTATGCAAAAAATATTCTTTAGCTCTGCCCTGCAAAATACCCGCACCACCGCCTATTCCTCCATTCTCGGTGGAAGTGGGAATAATGATAATGGCTGCGCTTATGCGGGTTTCTTCGGTCAAAACTTGAACGTTGCTGCGAATATGGCTCCACATACCTTCCACGTAGAATGTTTAAATGCACAAAGTCTACCAAACCTTCCTGCAGTTGTGCCAACGGGTACTATTGGTTGGAAGTTATGCAGTCTTTTGTTGCCAACCGACAAAGTTTTAGTCTGGGTATAAATTTTGGCACTACAACATAAATCATTGATAATGAGATTAATTTTCATATTATTTATTTTTATTTTTATTGATTGTCATGGGCAAACAATATCTTCATTTGCGGGAAATGGTGCAGCAAACAATTTAGGGGATGGAGGACTTGCAACCGCTGCTGGATTAGACTATCCTTGCCTTGGTGTATTTGATAAAATTGGAAATTATTATTTCACAACAGGAGTAATTGGTAATACTGTTAGGAAAATATCTCCGTCTGGAGTAATTTGTACCGTAGCGGGGACGGGTTCTTTAGGGTTTAATGGTGACAATATCCAAGCTACTACAGCAAAACTTTGGGATCCATGTGCCGTTGCCGTGGACTCTATGGGAAATATATATGTCGCGGATAGAGAAAACCAACGAATAAGAAAAATCGACTTTCTCAGCGGGCTAATTACTACGATTGCCGGCACTGGTGTGGAAGCTAGTAGTGGAGATCATGGATTGGCAACGGCCGCGTCAATTATGGATCCCAATGACATTTGTTTTGACAAATTCAGCAATTTGTATTTCTCAGAAAACGGCGACGGAAAGGTCAGAAAAATAGATGGTGTAGGAATCATAACTACAGTTGCTGGAACAGGCTTGCCAGGCCATAGTTCAGGAGGTGGATTAGCTGATACTACTCCTTTAGGTGCAGTAGGTGGCATTTGTTTTGATGATACTGGAAATCTTTATATTGCGGATTGGTATTCAAGGGTATATAAGGTTGATACGTTTGGTTTTATCACAACGATCGTTGGCAACGGCGTTTCTGGCTCGAGCGGAGATGACAGCTTAGCAATTAATTGTAAAACTGTACCTGCATTTATTGCATTAGATAAGTTTGGCAATCTGTACATATCAGAATACGATTATAATAAAGTGCGGATGGTAAATAATGCTGGTATAATTAAAACAATCGTTGGCACAGGCATTTCTGGATATAACGGGGATAATATACTTGCAAATTCAGCCCTCCTAAATGCTCCAGCCGGGCTAAATATTGATTCTTGTGGAAATTTATTTATTGCTGACTCTCGCAATTTTCGTATTCGTAAAGTATCATACCCAAATTGCGATTATATGACAACGCAAAGTATCGAAAATCAACATAATCGCATATCGCTTTACCCCAACCCAGCCACCTCAAAATTGTACATTGATGGTGCAAATGGAGGAGAACAGTGGGTTCTATTTAACATAACAGGCATTATTGAACAAAGCGGAAAACTGCAAGAGGGCCACAATGAGATACCCATAAAACAACTGCCGCCAGGACTCAAAATACTGGAGATCCTGACTGGACACGGGCAGAAAACTATAAAGAAATTTTTAAAAGATTAAAATAACTGCCTCCCTGCTCCGAAGGGAACTAATGCTCACAGAACCTGCAGGTTTCGGCTACCGACAATTACCCTTACTTTTGCGGTGGAATGAAGACGTTGCAAGACCTGAAAATAATATTTATCGGCACGCCCGATTTTGCAGCCGCATCTTTGCTGGCCTTGCTGGAGGCCGGAGGCAATGTAGTGGCTGTGGTCACGGTTCCCGATAAACCAGCCGGCAGGGGTATGCATCTGCAATCGTCTCCGGTAAAGGACCTTGCAGTACGATACAATATACCCGTGTTGCAACCGGAGAAACTGAAAAACCCGGAGTTCATTGATACGCTGCGAAGTTTTGGTGCCGACCTGCAAGTGGTGGTAGCTTTCAGAATGTTGCCGGAAGTGGTCTGGAATATGCCGCCTATGGGCACTATTAACGTACATGCGTCCCTGCTGCCTCAGTACAGGGGTGCCGCGCCTATTAACCACGCCATCATGAACAGTGAAACCGTGACCGGGGTGACCACCTTTAAACTCCAGCACGCCATAGATACAGGCAACGTCCTGCTCCGGGAGCGGGTACCTATTCTGCCGTCGGACGATGCAGGTACGCTGCATGATAAATTAATGAATGCCGGCGCCACCCTGCTGGTGAACACTATTAAGGGTATGGCAGACGGCACGCTCACCGAGATACCTCAGGATGAAATAGCGGAAGACAAACTGAAACATGCTCCCAAAATATTTACAGACACCCGTGTCATAGACTGGACGAGACCCGTAGCCGATATTCACAATTTCATAAGGGGGCTCGCACCCTACCCTGCGGCTTTCACAACGCTTGGTGGCAAAAACCTTAAAGTATACAAGTCGCACTATAATTTATGCGTTACCGGTGTGGAACCCGGCACCGCGGAAATAGTGGACGATGCCGATCAAAAAGACGCCAAGGCGCTGCGATTCGCCGGGTCGGACGGCTGGCTGTATATTGACGAATTGCAACAGGAAGGCAAAAAACGAATGGAGACGGGCGCATTTCTGCGCGGGTACAGATTATCGTAATGGGGGTGATATAGGTCCGGCCATATTTCAAAATGGTACGAATAATGCACATTTTTGGAGTTTTTTGTTCAACCCCGTTGGGGTTGTGTACACAATATCATCTAGCCCCCGGTTTCACCGGGGGTATTCAAATTAAAGCCTGTTGGGCTATTGAATTGAAAATCCGGTTGTGGTCTGCTGCATATTTTCTTGAATGATCACAACGTTCGACAAACAAGAATAGCGCAACCCCTGAAAGGGTTGAATGTGAATGGCCCTGTGTGCCAGTATCATTTGCCGCGAAAGCACAACATGTGTCATGAACAGCGCCATTCATTGTAGTGGTTTTCGTTCAACCCCGTTGGGGTTGTGTACGCAATATCATCTAGCCCCCGGTTTCACCGGGGGCTATTCAAATTAATGCCCGTTGGGCTATTGAAATGAAAATCCGTTTTTGATAGGTACAAAAAACCAATAACCCCCTGATTTCACCG
>CAIYJV010000405.1 GCA_903926605.1 uncultured Bacteroidota bacterium | reverse complement strand
TATCGTTCATCATCCCTGAACAATGATTTAATGTCTTCTGGTTTGAAATTGCCGACTTTTAATACAGGTCTTGCCATATAGATGTTTTATACGGCAAATATACAATATTATTGTGTAATTTTTTAATGGACTTTATGTAAAAGCTTTATCAACATATCGGATCGTCCGTCCGGCTGGGGCTATCTCGGTGACCTCATCAATTTAGATAACAAACTGGATGAGGTGATACATTTTACAAGAATGTAGATATTTTAGTTTAATTGTATTTCTCGTTGAAATAAATGTGCTTAACCGAAGTTAATCCTGATTTGTAATTATTATATGTGTAAAAAATAAAATTCCATAACTCTTTTATGACTCCATCATAAGGTCCATATTTTGTTTCCATTTGCTTAAAACAGTTTTCTGCCTCTTTACTACCAGAGACAAACGCCCAGAAAAGCATATAGCCTTCGTTTAGATTTACTTCTGAATTCTCTTTTTTAAGGTGATAAAATCTATTTATAACTTCTTCAATCTGCTTTTTTGTATATAATGGTATGTCTTTTCTATAAAAGCACTCTTCGGTAATCTCGTTGTGAGAATAGTATAGTTTATAAATATGAAACGGTGTAGGGACATCTTCAAAGTTTCTACCAATCGGCAACTCGTAAACTTGTTTTATGTAGAGTGTATCACCTTTTTTCTCAATTATACAATCCTCCGTTGCGTCCCACATATCTATGATTTTATTTTTACCGCATTCATAACAAACGAACTCGGAGTAGGTTGTAATCTTATTTTTCAATTCATGATAACCGCACACTCCAATTTGCTTATTATGCTTAAAAGTAAATACTTTAATAGGCTTCATTTCTTCGTTACTTAAAGCACTATTAGGACAATTACAGATTTGACCATGTAATGAATAGGACAATAGCAGAGATAAAATAATAGATAGTTGTTTCATAACAATTTACAGGATAAATGTAATGGATAATTCTACTCTCATATCTGCTAATGTAACAACGAACCACAAAATAATTTTTGATAAACCCCTCTGTTATTCGTAATTTTACGGCGAAGCAAAATAGTCATTCAGGACGAAGTAATATTGTCAAAAATGTCCCCCACTTGTCCCCCACATTTACATATAATATAGTACAGGGGATATAAAAATAGTGAAAATCAATCACTTGCGGATGCTTGCCTATGTAGTGTCTCCTTTACTCATATAAAAATCCTATTCGTCGTTCATATTTTCCATTCGGCTTTCTAAAAATATAATTTTGTATTTCGTCCTTGTCAATCGACAAAAATAAAGCCTTGAGAAAATCAAGGTTCAGGTCATCATACTTTATATAAAACTCTAAATGTAACAAGGAATTGGATGCCGGCGCATAGTGGCGGGGGTAGTATTCTATAACGCAACCATCATCATTTATTTCGACCAATGTTCTTGTACCCACATAAGAAATATGTGTTAACTGAAAATAATTCAGCTTGTATTTTTCTCGCAACCATTCCCCCCCAATTGTATCTGGCATAACAGATATTTTTGCAACAAAATCAATATTTATGCTACAAATTTAATACAAACAGTAATTTTTGCAATTTTATTAATTAAAAAACTCGTTTTATAAAATATACTGTTCGGTATATTTTTACCACTCCTGCTGCCTACTACCAACTGACTTTACCCGGTATGCGAACCCCTGGGCACAGTCCCTACACAAAAACAGCAGCCTCGTGGCTGCTGTTGCGCTATATTTCAAATCTTGTGTCTAGCTTTTATTCACATGTTTCAGCACTTTGGCTTCTACATAAAAAATGATCTCTTCGGCCATGTTCTTGGTCTGGTCGCCAACGCGCTCCAGCTTGCGGATGATGGATAATACGTAAAGTGCGTCTTTAGTAATGTCCAGGTTTTCTTTAATGCAATCGGCAACGATGCCCAACGCGTTCACATTGATCGTATCCAGCACCTCATCTCTTTTAAAAATACTGCGCGCCAGTGAGGTGTCTTCACTTTCGAAAGCGATACGGGTATCCTGCAAAATGTTGATGGCCTCATCAAACATCTGGTTCAGGTGGGTGCGTTGGAAAATAACATGATCGAATTCGCCTGCGTTTTCTATTACATAACGGGCAATGCCCTCAGCTATGTCGCCAATTCGCTCCAGGTTACTGTTTATCTTCAGCGCCGCGAGCAGGAAACGCAGATCTACCGCCACCGGGCAAAAAAGCGCAAAAATATTTTCGCAGTCGCGGTCTATTTTCAGCTCAAATGCGTTCACTCTTTTTTCCTTCAGTACCACCTCCCGTGCCAGGTCGCGGTCCATGTGCAACATCGCAGTGCGCACTTTTTGCAATTGTGATTCTACGAGGTTCCACATACTCATTACTTCGGTTTTAACCGAACTGAGTTCTATTTCCATCTGTGTCATACCAAATGAGTGTTTTTGATCTAAAATGATTTTAAAGCCCGCATTAACTAAAACGGCCCGTAATGTAATTCTGGGTTCGCTGGTCGGTAGGGTTGGTGAACATTTTCTTGGTATCGTCGAACTCCACCAATTCGCCCAAGTAGAAGAAAGCCGTTCTGTCGCTTACGCGGGCTGCCTGCTGCATGTTGTGTGTGACTATGACTAAGGTATAATTTTTCTTCAGTTCGTGAAAAAGTTCTTCTACGGTAGACGTAGAAATAGGATCGAGGGCTGACGTCGGTTCGTCAAACAAAAGCACCTCGGGTTCCATGGCCACCGCCCTCGCGATGCACAAGCGTTGTTGCTGCCCGCCCGAAAGAAAGGAACCCTTCTTGGTGAGCGAATCTTTTACTTCGTTCCACAATGCCACCCTGTTCAGCGAATGCTCTACAATGCGGTCTCTTTCATCCTTGGGCAACTTGATACCATTTAGCTTGTAACCGGCTATCACATTGTCGTAAATGCTGAGATTGGGAAACGGGTTAGGACGCTGGAATACCATTCCTATTTTGAGACGAACAAAAATGGGGTGCATATCCAGCACGTCTTCGTTGTTCAGAAAGATCTTGCCTTTGGCAGTAGCGCCGGGTATCAGTTCGTGCATACGGTTTATGCCCCTTAGAAAGGTGGTTTTACCACATCCCGAAGGACCCATCACGGCCACAACCTGATTTTTGGGTATCTCGATATTCACGTTTTTTACCACGTGGTTATCCCCGAAGTATGCATTATAATCTACCGTCTTTAAAATTGTACTTTCCATTTCCTCGTTATCAGCTTTGTAATAATATTCAATAATAATACCCAGATCAAAAGTACCATGGACGCACCCCACGCCAGGTCGTGCCAATCGTTGTAGGGGCTGGTCGCATAGTTAAAGATCAACAGGGGTAAACTGTGCATAGGTTTAAGTATATTGGTAGACAGGTAAGGATTGCCAAAGGCTGTAAATAGCAAAGGCGCCGTCTCGCCGGCGATCCTGGCCACGGACAACATAACGCCCGACAGTATTCCACTGAAGCCGCACGGCAATATGACCCTGAGAATGACCCTGTGAAAAGGCATGCCGAGTGCGAAGGCCGCCTCGCGCAGACTATCCGGCAATAATTTGAGTGTTTCCTCAGTTGACCTCACAACAATGGGCAACATCATGATACCCAGCGCCAGGCTCCCCGAAATGGCCGAAAAACCACCCATGGGTTTCACAAACCAGAAGTAGGCCACTATGCCGATAACAATTGACGGCACGCCTTGTAATATATCTACGCACAACCGACTCCAGTACGCCAGTTTGCTATTTTTGTTCTCACTTAAATAAATACCGCAGAGTATACCAATAGGTATTGCGATGATGCTGGCTACCGAGATAATGATCATACTTCCTACAAAAGCATTGGCAATGCCCCCGCCAGACTCCCCAACAGGTTTGGGAAGATTGGTCAGGAACCCAAAGCCATTGGTTTTAATAGTCTTAAATCCGGCATCTATTATAAACAACAGAATTGCGATCAGGGGTAATACGCAGGCTACCGACATCGTGATGATAGCCGCCTGGAAACCCATGCTTTTACCTAATCTGTATTTTACGTGTGCGTTCCTCATTTTTATTCGTTTGTGTACCTGCCAATAAGTCTTTTGCCAATCATGTTGATCACTACAGTAACAAGGAACAACACCAGGCCAAGTTCTATGAGCGCGGATAAATAGACAGGGTGATCTGCTTCGGTAAATTCATTGGCAATAACGCTGGCCATGGTATTTCCCGGAGAAAAAATGTTTTTAGGCAATAGGCTGGTGTTGCCAATTACCATTGTCACGGCCATTGTCTCACCCAGGGCTCTGCCCAACGACAGTAGTACGCCTGCGAACATCCCGGACTTGGTATAAGGGAAAATCACGCTTCTGATTACCTCCCAGCGGGTAGCACCAAGCGCGTAGGCTGCTTCTTTAAGCGGAGACGGTACCATCTGTATCATAGACCGGCCCAGCGTAGCTGCATAGGGTATCACCATTACAGCCAGTATGAGCGCCGACGAAAAAATACCCATCCCTATGGGGTCCACCCCCAGCTTTACTTCCAGTTGTCTTACAAGAGGCACCATCACGGCCAGTCCCCAAAATCCATAGATCACCGATGGGACAGCGGCAATGAGCTCAACGGTGTTCTTTAGCAAATCAGAAACCCAGCCCGACGGATAGTATTCGCCCAGGAATACAGCAACCGCAAAAGAAAAGGGTACGCTGATAATGAGTGCAAGAAACGATGTAAGAATTGTACCCAGCAGGAATGGATAGGCGCCATAAACATCGGCAACAGGGTCCCAGGTTTTACCCCAGAGATATTTCAATCCGATCTGCTTGATCGAGGGCATGGACTGAACAATAAGGGTCAGCAAAATACTGAGTACTATTACCACCATGAGCACACCAACCACCGTAAGCACCTGACGGAATATTCGTTCCGCGCGGATATGCCTGTGTGATCTGCTTAACCTCTTTTTACTATTTACTGTTTCTCCCGCCATTTTTGTAGTCTGCCGTTCCTTGTAAAATAGTTACCCGCCTCACTGGATAAATAGGAGACGGGTAACCAAATTGATTTCATTTCAGTAGTCGGTCCGAATCCATTATTGCAGGATCGGTTTGCCGTCAAATGTTACAGACTTCAACTGTGCGTCGGCAACTTTTACTGCATTTTCAGAAAGTGGAGCGTAGTTCAGCGGCGCGCAATATTGCTGTGCGTCGTGTACCATCCACTGTATCAGTTTCAGCATTTTGGTTGCTTTGTCGGCACTGCGGTTGTCATATTTCTGCTCTTTGTACACCAGTATCCAGGTAAGGCCGGAAATTGGGTAGCCATCGGCAGCTTCTGTGTTGGTGAGCGAAACTTTTGCGTCAGCTGGTATTTCAATGTTAGCAGCTGCAGTAATGCTGGCAATGCTGGGCGTAATAAAGTTGCCTGCTTTGTTCTGCATTTTAGCAAACGTCATGTTGTTCTGCATAGCATAGGCCAGTTCCACATAACCTATAGAACCGGGTGTCTGCTTGATAGAACCGGCAACGCCTTCGTTGCCCTTTCCACCCAGACCTACAGGCCAGTTTACAGAAGATCCCTTTCCTACCTTGGTGTGCCAATCGGCGCTCACCTTGTCCAGGTAAGTCGTGAAGATGTTGGAAGTACCGCTACCGTCTGAACGGTGAGCCACCAGAATGTCGGTTGAAGGCAGTTTCGCACCTTTGTTGATGGCTACTATCTTCGGATCATTCCATTTTTTGATTTCTCCCAGGAAGATTTTTGCAAGCACCTCTGGTGTCAGTTTCAACGTATCCTTCATGTCCGGCAGATTGTAGCTTAATACTACTGCGCCCGCAGTGATGGGGATATGAACCGCCGGAGCTGTCAATGTAGAATCCTGCTTACCGTTGAGCGGAGCATCTGATGCGCCAAAGTCTACTGTCTTGCTGGTGAGCTGCTGGATACCACCACCTGAACCGATAGACTGATAATTTACTTTCAGACCATTCAGCTTGTTGTATTCAGAAAACATCTTCGAATACAGGGGGTTGGGGAATGTTGCACCGGCACCCATGATGGTATTGTCGTCACCATGAGTAGTGCTATCGGACTTTGCTGTTCCGTTTCCGCCGCCGTTGCAGCTTGCGAAGAACATGCTACCGGAGATTGCGATGGCTATACCGGCAAGACCGAGGAATTTTATTGCTTTCATTTTGTTTTGTTTTTTTGTTTTGCTTTTTTGAAGAGTTGATTATTTACCGTACACATAATAGAATGTAAGACGATAAACGACGTCTGAACCACTGGCTCCAACCACGTTTGAGTTCATTGATTTGTAGGTAGTTCCTGCAGTATTTGAACCTGTTGCTGAAAGACCGCTACCATAGGTGTTCAGCCAAATGTTGGGCATGATATGAATATTCTTGTGTGGAGTGAAGTCAAGACCGTAGGTGATAAACTGCTCCTTAGTAGTAGGCTCGTACTGTGAGGTACTTGCTGCGTACGTTTTTGTGTTGGCATTATCAGCTATGGCAGACAGGTTGCCTGTAGGATCGTAATTGTCGTAACGGGCAAAGAAACCAAGTTTGTCTTTGTAGATGCGACCCTTAGCGAATACAGAAAGGCCAGTTGCTTTTGTGGTACGGTAGTAAGTATTACCATCTTTACCAGCAACTGTAACATCACCCAGAATTGTGTTCATGAAATATTCAACACCAACTGTGAATTTTGGAACTGTGTATGCTACAAACAATTTTGTCATGTTGCGATCAGAGTACCTTGGACCATTATTGCCTTTCACATATACACCCCATGCATTCTTGTTATAGTCCTGATACAGGTCAACGATCAATTTCTTGTTCATGAACTTAGCCCAGATATCACCATAATACCATTTGAACATATCACCTTCTGGCTTAGCACCTGTACCGTTGCCAACCATAAATACATAACCGTAGTTACCATCCTTACCACATTTTCCCTGAAGTGCTACACCCATATCATAAGAACTGGTACGGCGTACGTCCGTAATGGTTCTTTCGATCGAGCGATAACCCCAAACTTCTTCCGCAGCCATTCCGCTACCGTTCTTCGCGAATGTGGGCGTTGCAGACTGGCCTACAATAAGGTCAGCGCCTTTAAAAATATTTTTCCAGCGAACGTTCGCCAGTTTTACATAAGGAGCAAATTTGTTGTTGGTCAATACGTCTCCGTAACCGCCCAGTGACACTGCACCAGTTGAGGTGTTAGCCGTGTTGGAAGACTGTCCCATTGTACCGGCAGCCCAATCGTCTTCGGCAGCAAGCAGGAACTCAGCAGAAAACTTAGCGCTGATATTGTAATCATAACCCAGATAAATACGACGCCATTGAAATTCATTGCTATTTACCGGAACTTTTGTGTATTGGTTAGAACCACCACGGTTAAATTCGTCGGTACCGCCTTTGTATGCGTAGTCGCCGAAAGCGTATCCCCACAGTTTTCCGGAGGGTTTAAATTCCACAGCTGTGTCAGTGGTTGTAGTCGCTGGCTGCGTCTGTGCATAGGTTGCACTGGCGAGCATCATGAGCGATAAAGAAAGGCCAATTTTGGTAATTGTTTGGTGCATTTGCGTGAGTTTTAATTGTTTGCAAAAGAAGAAACAAGGCATTAAGTCAATGTTACCGCCATATTAATTTAATGTTAAGAAACACAATAGAAACGTTTTACAGCGGCGTTTAGGCAATAATTCGGATATGTTCCCTTTCTACGATTTAAAGTTTTAATAACAACTTATCTGCGGATACTTATAAATATATCCTGAAATATTTCCTTACCTTTGCGCCCTGAAATAATAGGACCCTTCCTGTTTTCTCCACGGGAAGGGTTATTTTATAAGGAGAATCTAGTTAAAATCAGTATTTCCGCAGTTGCGGATCGAGAGGAAAAGAAATTATGGAAATTCGTAACATCGCCATCATTGCTCACGTAGATCATGGTAAGACAACGCTGGTAGATAAAATTTTGCACACAACAAATGTGTTCCGCGACAACCAGGAAACTGGTGAGCTCATCATGGATAGCAACGATCTGGAACGCGAAAGAGGTATTACCATTCTGGCAAAAAACATTTCTGTTACCTACAAGGGTGTCAAGATCAATGTTATTGATACTCCGGGTCACGCCGACTTTGGCGGTGAAGTGGAGCGCGTATTGAAGATGGCAGATGGCGTTTTGCTGCTGGTAGATGCTTTTGAAGGCCCTATGCCTCAAACCCGCTTTGTACTGCAGAAAGCACTTAACCTTAACCTGCATCCTATAGTTGTTATCAACAAAGTAGATAAGCCCAACTGCCGCCCGGACGAAGTTCATGATGCGGTTTTCGAATTGTTCTTCCAGCTCGATGCTACCGAAGAACAGCTCAATTTCCCCACCCTGTATGGCTCTTCCAAACATGGCTGGTTCAATACGTCATTAAAACCAACAGAAGATATTACCGTTCTGCTGGATACTATACTTGAAAAGGTTCCTGAACCTACGATAAAGGAAGGTCCGCTGCAGTTGCAGATCACTTCTCTCGACTATTCTTCTTTCCTGGGTCGTATCGCGATCGGTAAAGTAACACGCGGTGTCATCAAGGAAGGTCAGCAGGTAATGCTGTGTAAAGTAGATGGTACCATGCAGCGCAGCCGTGTAAAGGAACTCTATGTGTTCGTAGACATGGGCAAGAAGCGTGTTGCTGAAGTTCAGTGCGGAGATATTTGCGCTGTTGTTGGTATAGAAGGTTTCCAGATCGGTGAAACAATCGCTGATTTTGAAAATCCGGAAGCTGTGGAGATCATCCCGATCGATGAGCCAACGATGAATATGCAGTTCAGCATCAACAACTCGCCTTTCTTTGGTAAGGAAGGTAAGTTCGTGACCAGCCGCCACATCCGTGACAGGCTTATGAAGGAACTGGAAAAGAATCTGGCCCTGCGTGTGGAAGAAACAGACGATGCGGACAAATTCCTGGTATTCGGCCGTGGTATCCTTCACTTGAGCGTACTCATCGAGACCATGCGTCGCGAAGGCTACGAGTTGACCGTTGGTCAGCCACAGGTTATTACGAAAATAATTGACGGAAAAAAGTGCGAACCTTACGAAGTTCTGGTCGTGGACGTTCCTGCTGAATTCAGCGGAAAGGTGATAGACCTGGTAACACAGCGGAAGGGCGAAATGCACGTCATGGAGACCAAGGGCCCTATGCAGCATCTGGAGTTTGATATTCCGTCGCGCGGCCTCATTGGTCTGCGTTCGCAGATGCTTACAGGCACTCAGGGTGAAGCTGTTATGGCGCACCGTTTTGCCGAATACAAACCATGGAAAGGATTTATACCCGGCAGGAACAATGGTGTGCTGCTTGCTAAAACCGGTGGCCTTGCAACGGGCTATTCCATTGATAAACTACAGGACCGCGGCGCTTTCTTCATTGACCCAATGGATGAAGTTTATGCAGGTCAGGTAATTGGTGAACACATCAAACCAGGAGACCTTGTAGTAAATATCGCAGAAACCAAGAAGCTGACGAATATGCGTTCGAGCGGTACAGATGATTCGGTGCGTATCACGCCCAAGATCCTGATGACGCTGGAAGAATGTATGGAGTACATACAGCAGGATGAATGTATTGAGGTTACACCTCAGAACATCCGCCTCCGCAAAATCATGCTGGACGAGGAAGATCGCAAGAAATACCAGAAGATGCTGAAATCTGAGGCATAATTGCCCATCTGATTAAAGATACAAAATGGAAAGGCTACCGGAAACGGTGGCCTTTTTCATTTACAGGCTGTCTGTAATATTGACTCACATTCGCCCAGACTAGTGACCCCTTTGTATTAATATTGTAATACTTGAGCGATTTTCTTTGTGGGTCGTTTAAAAACGTTTAAGTTTGTCATTCGTTCAAAAAAATATATTTATGAAAATGAGGAATCTCATTGCATGTTTATTTGTGTTGTTCAACACCGCTGCGTCTGGCAAACATGTGATAGTAGAAGATGCCCAAAAAGCAGGGTATAACTTCCTTGCGAAACACGGCAAGGTAAACCTGACCAATCAAAATGAGTTGAAATTAGTCACTACCGGGTTTGTAAATTTTTACGCGTTTTCGGGTGATAAGTGTTTTGTGCTTGTTGCGGCTGATGATGCTGTACATCCGATATTGGGCTATTCAAACGATCAATTCTTCGAGGTGGCGAATATGCCTTCGAACATAGAAGGATTTTTAGGAAACTACGAAAAACAGATTTCTTACTTCCTGGATCATAATTTAACACCTGCCGCCGGTGTGGCTAATGAATGGCACAGCCTGATGACGAATAGGTTTTCTGCGCAAAAAACCACGAAGACCACATCTGTTAGTCCGTTAGTACCTACTTCCTGGAACCAAAGCCCTAATTACAATGACCTATGCCCCTACGATGCATCGGCCTGTTCCGGATGCAATTTTCACTCACCTACTGGTTGCGTGGCCACTGCTATGGCGCAGGTTATGTATTACTGGAAATGGCCGGGACATGGCACAGGTTCAAATTCTTATTATTCAAGCTATGGCGAACTGTCTGCAGATTTTGGCAGCACAACTTATAATTGGGGCGCAATGTCGCCGACATCGGCGGGCCCCTATGTGGATACGTTGATGTATCAGGCCGGAGTATCGGTAAATATGGGGTATGGATCCAGCGAGAGCGGCGCCTGGGTAGTGGGCGGTGCACCAAGCAGCCAGGCTGCATTTCTGGCAAATTTTTGCTACAGTTCCTCGATCGGCAGCATAGACCGCAGTGTTTCGGATGCAGATTTTTTGTCTGCCATAGAGGGTGAGCTTGATGCGGGCAGACCCGTGATCTATACCGGTTTCGGACCCGTAGGCGGTCACGCATGGGTGGTTGACGGATATGATGCCAGCAATAATTTTCACTGCAATTTCGGTTGGGGCGGCGCGGATAATGGATATTATTATATGGACAATATTGCACCCGGCCCGACATTCAACGACGGGCAGCAGGTGCTTATAGGTATTACTCCCGACGCACCTGATGTAAGTTTTACCGCAGACAACTATTTGATTTGTCAGGGGAATTCAACCACACTTCATTCGGACTTCTCCGGAGGTGCATTTTCCAGTAGTAATACGTCTATTGCAACTGTAAGCAGCACGGGCGTGGTAACGGGAGTTTCTGCAGGAACAACCGCAATAACCTATAGTACCAATACCACCTGTGGCGCAAGGTATGCGATTCAGAATATTACCATTGTAGACCCCGCCCTACCTGTTATTGAAAAGGTGGTTGGCTTTCCGCACCTTTCGAATCAGGCCGGTATGATAGCAGACAACGCAGGCAACCTGATCTACGCAAACAAAGATTCGGCCAAAATATACCAGTACAATCTTTCGTCAGGAACAGTAACTACCGTTGCCGGCAATGGAGTACCTGGTTTTTCCGGCGATGGTGGACCTGCTGTAAATGCCCAATTGAACGGACCGGTTGGTATAGCACTGGATAATTCCGGGAATTTATACATCGCAGATCTGCTTAATCAAAGGGTACGCGTTGTGTCACCTACCGGAACGATCAATACCGTTGCCGGAAATGGTACTTTGGGCTATAATGGTGATGGTATTGCTGCTACCACTGCGCAGCTAAGTAATCCGGGCTATGTAGCCATAGATAACCATTCCAACCTGTACATAAGCGATTTGAACAACCAAAGGATCCGGGCAGTATACCTGCCAACCGGCATCATCTCCACATTCGCAGGAACCGGAACAAACGGATACAATAGTGATGGTATCGCTGCTACTGCGGCACAGTTGAACTACCCGCAGGATATCAAAATTGACAGAAGCGGAAATTTGATCATCGCAGATTATTACAACAACAGATTACGGAGTGTTAACCCGGCGGGCATCATTTCTTCAGTTTGTACCGGACTCACCGACTACCCACAATATATTGCGCTGGACACGTCTGGAAATATTATGGTTGTGGGTGCAAGTGGTTTGTACGTAAAGAAAGTAAATTCGCTGGGGTCAGTTTCCGGTTTTGCAGGTGCGGCATCGGGTCCTACAGGTGATGGCGGTGCAGCCACCTCTGCCTATTTTAAAGCCAGAGGCCTTGCTGCAGACAATGCTGATAATATATATTTACTGGACCGCAACAGCAATGAAATAAGGGTGATAGCAATACCACCGGCAGGTTTCTGCAGCGGTACGACTGCAGTTGCCGGGTTGCCGCAGGAAATAAATAAATTCAGGGTTTACCCCAACCCCGGCAATGGTACATTTACGATTGAAGTACCGGAAACAAACTATTCAATCACAGTTTTTGATTGTTTCGGCAGGCTGGTATCCACAGAAAATTCAAATACCGGGAACATTAGCCAAATCCAACACATTGATCTGGGTCATGTGGCTGCGGGCACTTATCTCGTAAGGGTTGTTGCCAAAGGCAATGTATATTTGGAAAAGCTGGAAGTGCGGTAATTGGTTTGCATAATGACCCGCCGATGATGCTGAAAATGATAGCTTGCTGCACCACAGTTATTCTTACCTGGAATGCTTATGGGCAGGGAATAAGGAATGACGGACCTCACTTGTTGGTGTACAAAACCAAACAGAGTTATGAGGCTGCAGTTCCCGTATTTCTGTCCCACGATAAAAAATCGATAGTGAGTTACCCGGACCCCGCAGACTTACGGGTGGATGGGATGCTACCCACCAAACTTCATAAAGGGTATTTACTGGATAATAAAGGTATATCGGTAGACGTGGCATATCTGAATATGACGTGGTCGGAATATGCGAACCGAACAAACGTCCTTTCTCTGAATGAAATGTGGGATATGATAGCGGACAAAGACCCCTTGGTCTTTTTGTGCGATTGCGGACCCAGAAATAGGTTTTCTGATCCTGTAGCCCAAGCCAACAGACTGGTGGATAAGAAATTGCTGAAAAAGAAATGCAGGGTGCTCGTGGCTAATTAATCCTGATACGGTGTGGTTATTCCAGCGTCTGCAGATCCTGTTCTTCCATCAGGCTCAGCTCTTGCACATTCTTAAGGCTTGCCTTGTCCATCCACAACAGCAGGGCAGGCAAGAGTACCAGATTGGTTACCATGGCCATAAGCAGCGTGAGTGAAGTTAGGTAACCCAGAGACTTGGTACCGTCGAAATGCGACAACATGAACACCGCAAAGCCAGCGATAAGGATAAGTGAGGTATAAACAATACTCAGGCCCGTATCGTGTATGGTACGATGAACGGTATTGGCAATATTATCGTCGTGGCGTTTGAGTTCCTGTTTGAAGTTGACCAGGAACCTTATGGTCACATCTATTGTAATACCCAGAGCCACACTGAACACCAATACCGTAGACGGTTTGATACGGATGCCCATCCAGCCCATCACACCTGCAGTGATAAGAAGCGGAACCACATTTACCACGATAGACATCAAGAGTATTCTCCAGGAGCGGAACAGCAACACCATGCATCCGAAGATGATGAGGAAGGCTAGTATGAGACTGTCTCTAAGGCTGTTCACGATAAACTTGCTGCCTTCCAGGAAAGTGATACTGGTGCCGGTAAGCGTAACATGATATTTAGACGAATCGAAAATCCTGTCTATGTTGGGCTTGATGGAGTCGAGGAGGACGGGCAGTTTGCGCGATCCTACATCGGCCATATTTACACTGATACGGGCTTTCTGCTTGGTACTGTCTACAAACGAATTGAGCAGCTTGGCAAAAACGCCGTTCTTTTCTGTTTTGTTGGCACGCAGATAAGGTAGTACGAAGGCTGCCTGCAGCATATCGCCCGGAACTTCGTAGTTGGCGGTGTCACCCCCGAAATAAGCCTGATTCGCAAATTTAATACCTTCGGTTATGGCCAGCGGATGCCCGATCTCCGGAATGGTTTGCAGGTACTGGGTCAGTTGATCCATTTTACCAAGCGCATCCAGCGACAAAACGCCATTTTTCTTTTTCGTGTCCACGATTATTTCCAGCGGCATCACGCCCCTGAAGTTAGATTCAAAAAACCTAAGGTCCACCGAGACTTTGTCTGCCTTTGGCAAATCGTCTACAATATGGGTCTCGTTGGTAAGACGCAACACACCCATCACGGAAAAAACACAAATGACCAGCGTAAAACCATATATCCACGAACGGTGCGCAAACACCCATTTCGTAATTCTGGTCAGCAACCTGTGTATCCATTTCCGCTCCAGGTAGCGTATGTGCTTGCCCTTGGGTTCGGGCAGTAAGCTGAAAAAGGCAGGTATGAAAATAAGCGAGATGACAAACAAACCGATAATATTGATACCGGCCACAAGTCCGAATTCGCGCAACAGGGTACTCTTGGTAAAATAAAATACAGCAAAACCAATGGCAGCTGTAAGATTGGTAAAAAAGGTAACAATACCCATCCGGTCCACCATGTTCATGAGCGACTTGATCTTATTGCCCGTTTTATGAAACTCAGTGTGATATTTGTTGAGCAGATATACGCAGTTTGGAATACCGATAACCAC
This sequence comes from uncultured Bacteroidota bacterium, assembly GCA_903926605.1. Classification (GTDB taxonomy): domain Bacteria; phylum Bacteroidota; class Bacteroidia; order Chitinophagales; family Chitinophagaceae; genus CAIYTT01. The sequence goes on along the minus strand of CAIYJV010000405.1, from coordinate 8,700 downwards.
TACAAGCGGTGGGATAAGGGCAGTAAGCAGCGTGATCTTGTAGCCCAGCAATTCTATAGTACCCACAGACCAAACCACCCCTATCACCACAACCAGCATAGACGACATCACCGCCGAAAATGACCGGAAGAAAAGTGTAAGGATAACGGCAGTAAGTATAAGAGATACCAGCAGGAACAAACGCATTTCTGCCTGTACTCGCACCGCCATTTCAGTGCGAATCATGGGCAGGCCTGAATAGTGCATTTCTATCTGGTGACTTTTGCCAAACTGGTCGCCCAGTTTCAAAATGCTTTCCACCACCTTGGCCCTGTATTTCGAGTTCAGCGTATCCTTATTGATACGTATAGCCATCAGGTAGGCGTTGGTCTGCGGGTTGTACAGAAATCCACGGTAAAAAGGCAGATTTAAAAATGCAACTCGGATAGAATCTATATTCGCATATGGGGGTTTGCCCGGTGCCAGAGGTTCTACTTTCAGTTTCTGCGTCGCCGTATCCTTCGTAAAAGTTACAGCTCCCGGTACGCTAATCACGTTCTCTACAGCGCTTACCCTTGCAAGGTCGAACGCCAGCTGAGCATAATCGTTAAAAAAAGCAGGTGTAAAAAAATTCTGCGTTTGCACGCCTACAACCATCAGATTGCCATCTTCCCCAAATTGCTTACGGAAATTCTGGTATTCTATATACTTCTCGTTGTCGGTAGGTACAGCACTCGTAAAATCATAGCTCAATTTGACCTGGGAAGCGTAATATCCCATTACTCCAGTAATTACCAGCAGAAGAACAAGCAGTAATATTCTGAATTTTATAATTAGAGCGGCTATCTTATGCCACATTTCGTCTCACAGTTATGGTAAAAAGACAAAAATAACGAATGACAGGTTAATAATCTTTCTTTAACCGATTTTATATATGTATGCACTTCCACCGTGGGGCCTTCAGGCACTTTTAAGGTCGGTCTATTATTCTTTTTTTTCACATCAAGCCGGTTTTTCAATTACTTTTATGGCGGCAATCATCCCGAGCACAACTAGCAATATATGAGCGATCAGATAAAAGATTTTAAAGTACGGCACTGGACCGAAAACAAGGCCAACTCGAGCTGGCAGATATTTAAGATAATGGCAGAATTTGTACAGGGCTTTGAAACACTGTCCAAACTGGGGCCCTGTATCTCTATATTCGGGTCGGCACGCACGGCACCCGGAAATCCATATTACGAACTCGCGGTGGAGATAGCCAAAAGGCTGGCCGAGGCCGGCTTTGGTATCATTACAGGCGGCGGTCCCGGTATTATGGAGGCTGCCAATAAAGGTGCTTCGCTGGCCGACGGCAAAAGTGTAGGACTTAATATCTCACTCCCGTTCGAGCAAACCTGCAACCCTTATGTAGACCGCGAAACACTACTCGATTTCGACTACTTTTTTGTGCGTAAGGTGATGTTCACCAAGTATGCGCAAGGCTTTATCATGATGCCCGGAGGTTGGGGAACGATGGACGAATTTTTTGAAGTGGCTACGCTGATCCAAACCCGAAAATTCCTTCAGTCGCCCATGATCTGCGTGGGCACCGAATACTGGTCCGGACTGTTTGACTGGATGCGCAAAACCATGCTGGAAACCGAACACAACCTGAGCCCCGGTGATCTGGAAATGATAAAGATCTTCGATACGCCCGAGGAGGTGGTTTCGCACATTATAGATTTCTACAGCCACAACAAATTGCAGCCGAATTACTAAGTTCCATGTCTAAACAAATAATGGATGCCGGCATAGAACAATATGCCACCGACTTTACCACAAAAGAATCTCCCTGCCTGGCCAAGCTGAACCGCGAAACTTATTTGAAGGTGATTCAGCCGGTCATGCTGTCCGGGCACCTGCAGGGCGCATTCCTCAGTATGGTCAGCTATATGGTAAAGCCCACCCGAATTCTGGAAATTGGCACTTTTACCGGCTATTCGGCTATTTGCCTGGCACAGGGTCTGCAGGACGGCGGACAGCTGCATACCATAGATATGGAAGAAGAGCTGGAGGACATGTGCCGGGCTTATTTTAAAGAGGCCGGACTAGAAGACAAAATAACCCTGCACCTGGGAGATGCCATACAGATACTGCCCAGCATAGAGGGCGAGTTCGACCTGGTGTTCATAGACGCCGACAAACCAAACTACGAGACGTACTTCGACATGGTGATCGATCGTGTAAAAACGGGAGGCATCATTCTGGCCGACAACGTACTGTATGAGGGCGACGTGCTGCTGCCGCCTGAGAAGCAAAGTAAAAACGCCCGGTCTATCGCTGCATTCAACGAAAAAGTACGCCGCGATCCGCGCATAGAACATGTACTGCTGCCCATACGCGATGGGCTTATGATGATTCGGAAAAAATAGACCAGCCCTCGCCGACCAATTATTTTTGTCTTAAAACGGAACTTTATAATTTTTTTGATTTTACCTATGTAATTTTGCCCAGCCCTGTGTTTGTATGATTCCATTTTTTAATAATTGGAATCCTGCAAATTCCGGATTACTGTTCAAAAAACGCTCTCCATAAAACATTTAAATATAACACTTAATGATAAGGCATTTTTTCATCGTTTGTCTTCTGCTCCTCACCGCTACGCGCAGCCTTGCCCAGGATGCCTATGCCGATCAGATAAGACAATACATTAGCAAGTATTATACTTTAGCTATCGAAGAACAAAAAGCCTATGGGGTCCCGGCCTGCATCACGCTGGCACAGGGTATACATGAAAGCGATGCCGGAAACAGCGAACTGATGACCAAGGCCAACAACCATTTTGGTATAAAATGCAAGGCAGACTGGAAGGGCGACACTTTTATTCATTCAGACAATAAGCCCGACGAGTGTTTCAAGAAGTATAAATCTGCTGAGGAATCTTACCGCGACCATTCCGAACATCTGAAGAAAAACCCGCGGTATGCATCCTTGTTCGCACTGTCGCCTACAGATTATGCCGGCTGGGCTATTGGTCTTAAGACGTGCGGCTATGCTACCAACCCCCAGTATTCCATCAAGCTCATAAAACTGATAGAAGACTATCACCTGCAGCAGTACACTTATTTAGGTATTGAAGGAAATTCGCCAAAACTATATCCCGCAGTCGATCTCACTACACCGGTAGCAACGGCAGCGGTAGTGAAAACAATAAAGAAGGCGCCCGATGCCGACCGTACTGACTCGCTGCGCAAGGTGGTGGATAGTATGCGTCAATCCATGATGGCCCGTCAGGCTGCCGAAAAAACCGCGAAGGCCAAAGAGGCCGCTGCCAAAACCGCTGCCATTGCAGATACGGCCGGTAAGAAAATCGCACCAAAACCTGTAGCCGCTGCTGCAACTGTGGAAGCAGTAAAAAAAGAAGAAGAGGCGCAACCGGTGTCCGACAATTCGTATGACAGCGGAAAAGTAGTGATGGTAAACGGACTGAAAGCGTTTTATGCCTACAAGGACGAAATGCTTCTGAAATACGCCGTGAAGTACAAGATACGCTATGCACGGCTGCTGGAACTGAATGATCTGCCCGATGCGCCACTGCCTGATAATATGCCCGTATACCTCGAGAAAAAACAACTCAATGGTACCCATTCTGCCCATACAGTAAAAAAGAACGAGAATATGTTGCTCATATCGCAACTGGAGGGCATACAACTGAAACATCTCTATGCACTGAACCTCATGGAGCCGGGACAGGAACCGGCCCCCGGAGCCACGCTGGAACTACAGAACGCCGTGACCGCAAGGCCCGAACTGGTAGGTGGTAAGCGTAAACCCGCGCCGAAAGCTGAAGACCCGCTGAATAAAAAACAGAACGATGCAGATTTCGTGCAGGTCAATCATCCCAAGCCGGTTGTGGCAAAAGATACTACTGCAGACAAAATGGTAGAGGTGGTACCCGAAGTAAAAGAAACCACCCGCAAAAAACAGACCGTGCTGAAGGAAGATACTGCCGCCGAAGACCTCTCGGGCCTGAAAGCCGAGCTGGACCGCGTGGTATATGCCGACAACAGCAAGCTACGTACCACGCCCAAACAAAAACAGGTGCAGGCTGAAGAAGCAGCAACTCCGGCTCCTGCCAAAAGAGAAGTAACAGCCCGCGAACCTAAGCCCGTGAAAAAAGCTCCGGAGAAAAAGGCAACCACCTATGTCATTAAAAAGGGAGATACACTTACCAGTATAGCCCAGAAATTCCATGTCACGGTGAAACAACTACGCGAGTGGAACGACCTTTCCGGCTCAGCCATACGGGATGGCAAGACATTGAGGGTGCAGTAATCAGAAACCACCCTCCCTTCTACTCCAACTTCAGCAGGTAGTAGTTTTTCAATTCTTTGTTTCTGGTGTCCGGGTTCAGAAATTCGGGGGTTAGTTCACTTACCTTGAACAATTTGCCACGGTACAATAGCTTGTACTTGCGCTCGCCGCTGGCCATAGATGCCATGCCTTCGTCCATCGTCAACACATAGTGGGCACCGTTAAAATAGGCCACACTGTCGGTCATGCTGGAATATCCGCCTGCGTAAAAATTCAGCGCCATTGCCGCATCATGCATTTTATACATGATCAGGTCGTCGGCTTTTATGCTGTGGCGTTTCATGTACTTACCCATCATACTGCCCATCTGGTAGCGCAGCAGGGGGCGGTACATACCGCTGGTAAGAAAGGTGTTGGCAACCAGTATTCCCCATGCGGGGATGTACACAAAGCGCAGAAATCGCTTGTCATCTCCCTTCAAAAACATCAGCGCCACAACTCCGGACGCTGTCACAAGGAAACAGATCAGGGTATAAAAATCTGCAGGAAATACCCACGAGATCAGGATAGCTACAACTACGAGCAACACCACCACCAAAGCCACTTGAAGTATTCCAGCGATAGCCATTGGCTTGCCTTCGCTGGTGATGTGATCCAGATACTGACCGGTAACAATCGCCGCCAGCGGGAAAGCCACGAAAATATAATGCGGCAACTGATAACCCGATGACCCCAGCGACAGATAGGCGAGCAGGAAACCACCAACAGATAGCCATTCCTGACCGGGTGCGATCTTAAAACCCTGACGCACCAACTGGCGTACCCTGTAAAACAATGCGAACAGGAATACAAATATCCACGGCTGAAAAGACCAAAGCATATTGAGGAGCAGGAAACTCATATCCGCCCCATTCTTCCAGGGGCTTTCGCCCGTGATACGCCCGAAGCTCTGAGACCAGTAAAAAAAACGCAGACCCGATATGTGCTTTTCGGGATGTGCATCATACTGCTGGTAAAGCCCTATGCTCATAGGTATGAGGAGCACTGCAATAAGCACCACACCAGCAAGTAACACTGGTCGGGCAAAGTTCTTCCATTCGCGTTTCAATGCCCAGTCGCTGAAAAATGCGAATACCGGGACCATGAGCGCTATGGGTCCCTTGGTCATCATGCCGAAAGCTATAGCAGCGCAACCGGCAAAAAAGTAAGCGATTTTTTTGCTTACCATCCATTCCTGCAGCAACCAGATCGCGGTTATCACCCAGCTCATGAGTATGGTGTCGCATCGCACATCGTTGGTCATGAGAAACATTCCCTGACAACTGGCCAGCACAACCGCACTTATCATGGCGGTCCGGCTGCCATAAAGCAATTTGGCCAGGCGCCAGGTAGCAAAAACCGCCCATAGCGCAAACAAGATGGATGGAAACTTGTACCCGAAATTGTTGGCACCAAACACCTTCATGCTGAGTGACGACACCCAGAAAAGAAACGGCGGCTTGTCCAGATAGTCCTTTCCCCGGTCGAAGAGATGCAGATAGTCGCCACTCTTCATCATGCCCATACTCATCTGCGCATATTGCGATGCGTCAATATCCATTACATCTACGCCCACCGCTGTTAAATAGACGATGGCCGCGACCACAAAAAACCAAATTTTAAAACCGGGTTGCTTCAAGGTGTGTTAAATATGCCGCAAAAATAAGGTGTGGTGGCCTAAATACGGCTTTTGTGGGCCCGATTGCCGGAGAAAACCCCTCTGGTGCTACAAAACTATTGGCATGAGAATGGCCGCTACACCTTGCTTTCGTGCAGCTTGCGCTTCACTACCCTGTCCACCCTATATACGAGCAGCATGGCTACGAACGTAACGCCGCACACCACATAGCCCAGGGTGTCATAATGCTCCAACGGACTGAACTTGTCTTTTTGCACCACGATCATGCCACCTACGGCTGCGGCAATACCGCCCGCTATCTGAGACAGCGAAGCATTAATGCTCATAAAAGCACCTCTGTCTTCCATTTCGGGAATGCCCGTGGTAAGTGCACTGGAGGGTATCATTCTGCTCATGATGCCAAACATCATCAGTATGTTGAAGACGATCGCTAACCACAGCGGACTCACCCCAAGGTGAGTGTACAGTATCACCACGACGATCATCCACAGCGACCCGCCGACAAATATTTTGAACTTGTCTACCTTGTCACTCAGCTTACCCACCAGTGGCATGAACAGCAACGTGCTTACGCCACCCACCATGAACAGCGTGGGAAGTTGCTGAGCCGAAATGCGAAGGTTGTTGATGGCAAACGCGCTGCCAAAGGGCATCATCATAAATCCGCCTATGGACAACAGGGCCGTGGCCATAAACGCCACCCTATAGTCTTTTTTGGCCACCGTACGCAGTAAATGACTCAGTGCATTGCGATCATGCTGCAACTCCAGATGCTTGGTCACGGGGCGCATTTTTATCACTATGAACACAGCAATTGCCAGAGACAGAACCGCCACCATGATAAATGGCGACTGCCAGCCCCCTATATTAGCCAGATACAGACTTATGGGCACGCCCAGCACCTGACTGGCTCCAAAACCCATTTGTATAAAACCCATTACCCGACCGCGGTGGTGAATATCGAAAATATCGGTGATGATCGCCATGGATATGGAACCAATTACACCACCAAACAAGCCGGTTACCACACGCGCCACTATGAGAAACAGAAAATTGTTTGCTACGCCGCACAATAGGGTGCCCAATATAAATCCGGTGTAGAAAAACAGTAACAGCTTTTTCCGGTCATATTTGTCTGCGAAGCCTGCCGTGAGCAGCCCGGATATGCCGGCACTGAATGCATAAGCCGATACGGCCAGCCCAAACTGGGATGGCTTCATGCTGAGCGACTTCATCATCGTATCGCCTAGAGGCGACATGATCATAAAATCAAGGATCACCGAAAACTGGGTGATGGCCAGAATAAAAATAGCATATTTTTGGTAGGTGGTAAATGGGATGGATGCAACTTCCTTTTTCATAGAATTGGTTAAATAATATGGTTTGTATGCCGACCCTTGGGTCAGGCCGTATTTTTAGCGGTCAAACAATAAAAATCCCTCTGTTAATATTTGCAAACAAATGGCATGACCACCTATAAGGACATCCTGAACCGCGTGCACCACACACGGATACGGTGTAGGGGCATAAACCAGAACGGAAAAAGTAAATGTCCGAGTAATAAAACCTGTCCTTTGATTCTTGCTGAAGGGTCGCAAGTTACTACAAAAGCAAGGGGAATGGGGCCTCAAATAGATAGATATTTTCAATAGCAGACAAGGAGAGAAAAAGGCCCGTGAACGCAATATTCTGCCGGGATTTTGAGTTATACAACTTGTACTTAATTTTGGTACACATTCTGTTTCCACCCAAGCCAACAAAACGCGTTTTGTCGCACACCCACATACATATTACAGCTATGTACTGCTACCCGGTAAAGTCCTGCAGGGGCATTGCTTTGCAGACTGCCGAAGTGGGCGTAATGGGAATAAAGTACGACAGACAATGGATGGTGGTAAATGAGCACAATGTATTTGTGGCTCAGCGCGGAGATAGCCACCACGGCGCCATTGGCGTAAAATCCCTTTGCCTGGTGGAAACCGCTATAACCACCACCACATTGGTGCTGAATGCCCCCGGCATGCCTGAGTTGGAATTGCCGTTAAAGGGTGTGGATGGAGTGCAAAAAACCGTCAGGGTCTGGGACAGCCTTTCTTTGGCTACAGACCAGGGTGATGAGGCTGCAGACTGGTTATCTGCCTATCTGTCGCGCGAGGTGCCCGGCAACTATCGCCTGGTACGTATGCCCGACCCCGGCACCCGAAAAACAGAACTGGGCGACGACCTTGTAGGCTTTGCAGATGGATATCCGTTCCTGCTGGCGGCAGATGAAACACTGGCCAGTCTGAATGCACTGATGCCCGAACCCCTGCCTATGAACAGATTCAGACCCAATTTGGTGATCGCCGGCGCAGAACCGCTTTTCGAGGACCGAATAGGGCAGTTCAGGATACGGGATATTGCCTTTACAGGTATAAAACGTTGCGGACGTTGCCCCATTACCACTATAGACCAGACCACAGCAGTATCGGGCAAAGAGCCACTCCATACACTTGCCACCTATAACCGGGAGGGTAACAATGTGTATTTTGGCATGAACCTCGTGCACAAGGGCACTGGCATACTCCACCTGGGTGACTACTTGATATTTGTTCAGCATTAACCATGCTTTTTTGCAAGTTTGCTGTTTTCCGAACCCAGTTACAACCTGCTGGCACGACGCGGAGGGCGGTATAATTAATTTTTATTAAATTAATAATTGAATACTTTATGTTAAATGACATTTAAATGATCAATATCATTTAATT
>CAIYJV010000404.1 GCA_903926605.1 uncultured Bacteroidota bacterium | reverse complement strand
TTAGAAGGCTGATGCTCTATCCAACTGAGCTACCAGACCATTTTCCTGCTTTAGAAAATTCGTGATTCACCTGCGTGAAAAACGCGCGCAAAGGTACTAAAATAATATTTTCTACGGCGGTTATTTTTCTACGCCGTCGGGGGCCTGACCATCCTGGAGTATAGTGATGGGAATAAGGTCCCTCACAAAATTCCACACGCCGTTGCCCCAGCGGAATCCATCATATTGTCCTGTGGGTATGAAGGTATATTTACGGTGGGGGTCATTGATCTGCGATACAAGGTTGTCGAATACAATAGCTCTGCGTTCAGCATCCCAGTTCATGGTCACCTGCACACCCTTCTTGTACTCCAGTACGAACCTGTAAATGGGCTTGCCGGGCTGTGTCTGTGAACCTACGGTGAATATGGGCGCGCCGAATGTTACTCCCTTTTCATCGATCGTCATCGGGTCCAGGAATTTGTAATTGCTGATAGGGCTGGAACCATTAAAGCCAAACAGCGTATATATTTTCTTGCCCTCCACCTCGTGCGAAATCACGCGGTAGTAAATACCGCCAAACCATTTACCACCCGTGAGCACGCTGTCGGTAATGCCCTTGCCCAACTCGCTGGTATAGTCAGTAAGGCCGTACAACTTCAGCTTTTCCTGAGGCAATTGTACAGCAGCATAGTAGCGCTCTGAGCTGATATCGGGCTGAATGCCCCAGTTGATGATGCGGAATGCGCTGTCGTCGGCATACACAAAGTTGATCATGTCTTTCATCCGTTCAAAAGGGTAGTAGTAAGAATTGGGCACTTTCAGTGCGTGTACCAGTTGCCGTACGAAGCGGGCAGAATATTCTACGTGTGTGTCGGGTAGCAATGCATTGAACATAGAATCCGCGGTTACCACCAAAGAATCTTCCATGATCTGGAGTTTCTCTATGTTTTGTGGTGCGATCATTTTTCTTGCTTCATCCATCGCACCGGCATTCTGCGACGGCACGATCTCGGGCAATGCGGACTGCGATGCCGTACTCTGGGCGAAGGTGAAAACAGGTGCGCAAACAACACACATGGCAATAGTGAACGCGAATAGAAAGTGGCGCATATTCTGGTACCGATTCCGTGAAAAAACTAATGATCTTCTGGGAGTAAAGATACATTATTGAGTCATATTACGTCTCTGTGGACCTCATTCTTTAACAAGGTTTAATTTGGCCGCAGCAACGGGAATAAAGCTATTTTTGCATCAGAAAACAGGACTATACATGCAGCAATTGCAATTATTGACAGAAGCAGCCTACAACGACAGGCAATTACTGAAAGACGCAACTTACAGCGACTGCATTCGGGCAGTGATAGAAGAAGTAGACAAAGGCAGGCTGCGCGTAGCGTCGCCCACCAAAGAAGGTTGGGTGGTGAATGATTGGGTGAAAAAGGCAATTTTACTTTATTTCGGCGTTCAGTCCATGCAGACCTGGGAGACGGGGCCGTTTGAGTATTATGACAAGATGGAACTGAAGAAGGGATATGAAGGTCTGGGGGTACGCGGCGTACCGGGATCTGTGGCCCGTTATGGCGCCTATATAGCACGCAATGTGGTACTGATGCCTTCTTTTGTAAACATAGGCGCATACATAGACGAAGGCTGCATGGTTGATACATGGGCCACCGTAGGCTCCTGTGCTCAGATAGGCAAGGGTGTACACCTGAGTGGCGGGGTAGGCATAGGCGGCGTACTGGAGCCATTGCAGGCAAGCCCTGTAATTGTGGAAGATGGCTGTTTTATCGGTTCCCGGTGCATTGTAGTAGAAGGCGTGGTGGTAGAGAAAGAAGCAGTGTTGGGCGCCAATGTGGTGCTGACGCAGTCTACAAAAATAATAGACGTGAGTGGTGCAGAACCCGTAGAGTTTTCCGGCAGGGTACCTGCAAGAAGTGTGGTAATACCCGGCAGCTATATGAAGCAATTTCCCGCCGGAGCGTATCAGGTGAACTGCGCGCTTATTATTGGCCGCCGTAAGCCATCTACCGATCTGAAGACGAGTCTGAACGATGCGTTGAGAGAT
>CAIYJV010000403.1 GCA_903926605.1 uncultured Bacteroidota bacterium | reverse complement strand
GCAGCAACTTCAACATTCCCTGTTGTCCGTATCCCGTCAGGTCAAAGGAAGTTCACCAGTGCAGCGGTGGAGCAGGTGATTCAGGAAATAAAGGCGTCCATTGGCAATAAGGAAATTGCATGGCTGTTTGAGAATTGCTTTCCCAATACGCTGGATACTACTGTAGATTTTACATCCGGCGCCAATCCCGACACCTATGTGATAACCGGCGATATAGATGCCATGTGGCTTAGAGACTCCTCAGCACAGGTTTTTCCATACTTAAGGCTTTGTAACAAGGACGAGAAACTGAAACTACTGTTACGCGGGGTCATAAACCGACAGGCTCAGTGTATACTGAAAGACCCGTATGCAAATGCTTTTTATAAAGATGCCACCAAAATAAGTGAATGGAAAAGCGATGCAACCGACATGAAACCGGGCGTGCATGAACGCAAATGGGAGATCGACAGCCTTTGCTACCCCATACGGCTATCTTATTATTACTGGAAAGAAACCGGAGATCGTAATTTTTTTACCGAACACTGGATGGATGCCATGACGCTTATTGTACAGACTTTCGTAGAGCAGCAACGCAAAGACGGCAAAGGCCCCTATACTTTTATGCGGGAAACCAAGTATGCTACCGACACGGTCCCGCTTGGGGGATACGGTTATCCTGTAAAACCCAACGGACTGATCTGTTCTATGTTCAGACCCAGCGACGACGCTACCATCTATCCCTACCTGATACCATCCAATATTTTTGCTTTTGAGTCGTTGCAACAGCTGTATGAAATACTGTCTGCGCTGGCTCCGGAAAAAACAGAACTAAGAAAAACCATTAAAAACCTGAACGACGAAATTGCGGAAGGGCTTAAGTCTGCTATTGTTATGAGCCCGGAATTTGGAGAGATCTATGCATTTGAGACCAATGGCATGGGAAGCTATAATGTGATGGACGATGCCAATGTACCTTCTCTGCTGTCATTGGGGTATCTGGCTCCGCGGATTTTGAAAGAAGAACGGTATAAAAACACCCGCAAATTCAGCCTTTCGGCACACAATCCTTTCTACTTCAAAGGCAAGGCGGCAGAGGGTGTTGGAGGCCCACATGCAGGTATGGACCGTATCTGGCCACTCAGTATTATTATGAGGGGCTTAACTTCCGACAACGATACGGAGATAAAACAATGTATAGATATGCTTTGCAAATCCCATGCTGGAACCGGATTTATGCATGAATCGTTCCATAAAGATGATGCAAGCAATTTTACCCGGCCATGGTTTGCATGGGCCAACACGTTGTTCGGAGAATTTATCTGGAAGACCTACCGCGAACGGCCACACTTGCTAACCTAGGCAAGGTTTAACGAGTGTAACGAATGGTACGGATAATGCGCCTGGTACGCTTTTCGGCGCGGTGATTCTGTAAATCTATCACTGCCCAGACAGCGGCGGGTAGCCAGCAAACTATGGTACACTGCAAAATAAGACAGATTATGCCCGTTATGATCCTGCCACGAAGAAAAAACGACAACCATGGAAGTAATATAGCGATCAACGTCATGGCACAAAATTAAATAAGAATAAAAGCGAACGGCCATTTATGTAATTTTATGGCACTAATTTAACAATGACTAAACAACCGAAGCGACGTCCGGAAAACGTCAAAAATGTGCAACCCGGTCTTCATGAATCCCACATCTCCGGCAAAAGCGTGTCGGAGAAATCTGGATTCAGTGTGCGCAACCAGCTGATCGTACTGATCTTTCTTTGTTTTGTTTTTTACGGCAATACAATTGGCAATGGATACGCATTTGACGACACAATGGCGATCGTGAACAACGAATATGTGCAGCAGGGCGTTTCGGGCATACCTAAAATTCTGAGCTCGGATGCATACCAAAGCTATCTGGAGCACAAAGGTGGTGGCAACCAACTGGGCGGCGGACGATACCGGCCTTTGAGCATAGTGACATTTGCCATAGAACAGCAATTTATGGGCACGGAAGAACCTGGCACATTGCAGGGGCAACTTTCTGCCGCAGCCGAACAGTCCAGGGATGAACGGATCGCGGGAGACATGCACACACGGCATTTTATAAACGTGGTACTCTACGCCTGCGCAGTAGCCGCGGTATTTCTGTTGCTGTTATCGGTTTTGCCGGTATCGCTCCCGTATTTGCCCTTCGTGGTCTCGCTGCTTTTCCTTGCGCATCCCATACACACAGAGGTAGTGGCCAATGTAAAAAGCAGGGACGAAATACTCTCGATTCTATTTATTTCCCTTACGCTACTACATTACGCAGCCTATTACCGCAGTAAGGACAAACGGAATCTGTTATTGTCGCTGTGTTGTTTTTTCGCAGCACTGCTCTCTAAAGAATATGCTGTTACACTGGTATTCCTGCTTCCGCTATTCCACTTTGTATTCCTTGACAATAAGCTAAAGCAGTATCTGCCTACGTTTTTACCCTTTCTTGTGCCGCTGGGCCTGTATTTGCTGATGCGGTTAGCTTCGGTATCAGGACCGGCGGAGGGTGCGGAAAAAAATATAATGAACTATCCGTACCTCTATGCAACCGCCAGTCAGAAAATCGCTACCGAGTGCCTGGTGTTGTTGCAATACCTGAAGTTGCTGGTATATCCGCATCCGTTGCTGGCAGACTATTCATTTGCACAGATCCCTTATACCAGCTTTGCCGATCCTCTGGTTTGGCTTTCAATTTGCATTTACGCTTCTGGTATTGCGGCGATGGTGGCACTGATCCGCAGACGCCACTTCGCGGGGTTCGCGCTGGCGTTTTACTTTGCCAATCTGGCATTGGTCTCCAACTTCCTTTTTAATATAGGAGCACCCATGGGCGAGCGTCTGGTTTTTCACTCGTCGCTGGGCTTTGTACTCCTGGCAGGCTGGGGAATATATCAACTTACGGAGAAAATGAAGTCGCAACCTGCGCGCAATTATGTTTTAGCAAGCATTCTTTCTGTTGTTTTGCTGGGTAGCTGGGTCAAAACCACAGCGAGAAACAAAAACTGGGAAAACAATGAAACCCTTTTCCTTCACGATGTACAAACCGCCGGAAACAGTGTACTGGTAAACAACGATGCAGCAGCTGCCTGCATGGCCGAAGCACGAAAAAACAAGGATACTGCCACAAGAAACCAATGGTTTGCCAAAGCCATAGTATATTTTGACGTGGCCATAAAGATAAATCACGGTTATACCCTCGCCTACCTGAATCGTGGCTTGTGTTACTTCAACAGCGGCAATCCTGCGCGTGCCCTTCAGGACTGGGACTCGGTACGGGTAAAAAATCCAGCACAGCAAAACCTGAGCAAATACATGGGCATTGCTGCCAGGTTTTTTCTTTCGCGCGGCGTGCATGATGCACAAATGGGAAACACAGAACTGGCATTATCTGAAATCAATAAGGCATTGGATGCCGCACCCGATTTTAGCGACGCATGGTATAATCTGGGATTAATTTACGCTCAAAAGAATGAACTGAATGATGCCAGGACAGCGCTCCAAAAGGCATTACAATTCAATCCGGGACACAAAGATGCCATACAGATGTTGCAACGCATAAAACAATAAAAAAAGAGAGATAGTTCAGTAAAAACTGAACGGGCCTATTGTCTTATCCAATTTGACGCCTTGCTATGGTCCTGCAAGGGATAAACGCCGAAGTCATCTACTTTGCCCGTTATGGAAGTATCAATCACTTCATACTTCATCACAATCGCTCCGTAACGGCCATGTTCTACACTGGGACAAATAAATCCGGAACCAAATACCACTTTGCCCTGAAACTGCTGGTTGGGTATAGTTATGGTATCGCCCTTAATTGTTGCTCTAAGCTGAGAGGTTGTGAAGTAGTTATAAAGGTTGTAAATGAACACCTGATTTGCCGGTGTATCTGTATGAATATAGATCGTGTAATTGTTGGGCGGAGTTGCGGTACCGGTTTCCTGCACGGTCCATGTACCAATAAAATTCAATTTACTTAACGAGTCGCAAGTCGGGCCTGTATATCCCACCGGGCAGGTACATACGCCATCAGTGCAAATGCCGCCATGTGCGCAATAAGTACCCTGACATTTATCGCTCTTGCACGAAAAAAATGTAGCAGAGCCCCAGAATAAGAAAGCCGCGAAAAAGAATATTGATAATTTGTTGCCGAACAATTTTTGCATTGTATACTGTTTTTTGCCCCCGAAATGGGTATACGATTTGATATACGAAAATTATTATTTATTCCACTGAGAAATAAGACTGCCGTCCGTGATGGCATCGTAGCCATAGTCATCTTTCTGAAGTGTGATACTATCTATTACCTCGTAGGCCATTTTAATGGCTCCGTACTGATAATAGGTCACATCGTCGGTAGCATAGATATTGCCCTTGCCAAAAATGATCTTTCCCTCCAATTCCTGATTGGGAATGGTAAGAATGTCATGGTAAACAGTGCCTAACACAGATCCTTTGAAACGGTTGTTGAAGTTGGCAATGCGCACGTTGGTCACAACGTTGCTCGTCGAATCTTTGACAATAGAAATAGGATACTGCGCCGCAAAAGACGAGCTTCCCTTTTCATATACCATCCAGTTGCCATAAAATTTCGCTCTGGATTCCGTTTCGCAATCGGGACCTTCCCAACCCGATGCACACACGCACACACCCAACTGGCAATATCCGCCATGGGCGCACACCAGTGTCTTGCATTTGTCGGTGTTACAGGAAACAGAAATTATTAATGTAGTCCCGCCGATGGCCAGAATACAGGCAAATAGAAAAATCCTGAATTGTTTTTTCATGAGTGCTTACCAACTAAAAATTGCGTCTAAAGATAAAACAAAAATAATGATTAGGGTTGAAAAAAAATTGGTGTAGATGAAAACCTCAAAATGGCCCCCGAATTGGGTAAAACAAATAAAACAAAGACAACATATTTCAGTTTCACATCCAGAATCGAGACTGCATGCTTATACTGCAGCAACGAAGTGCTATAAATGTTCCAGCTCGTTTTTGTACGCCTTTATGCCTCTGAAGATGGCCATGGCAACTTCTGTTTGCCCGCGATCAGAATTCAGGTAAGATTCCTCTTCCACATTGGTGATAAAGCCAATTTCTACCAGTACGCCTGGCATTGCACTGCCCGCCAGCACTTCCAGACCTTTTTGTTTTACGCCCAGATCACGGCGACCTTCGGCTGCAAACTGTTCCTGTATCTTACTGCCCAGAGAAACGCTTTTTTTAAGGAAGGCCTGACTGTATTGAGCAATGATGATCGCGGTCTGTGGGTCGTCTTCATTCAGTACGCCGTTGGTCACACTGTCCGAAAACTCACCAATGGCATCTTTCTGCTGGTTAGCCCTGTGCAGTCCCATTACATAAGTCTCTACCCCACTCACCTTGGTTTCGTGGTGTTTTACCTTACGGTAAACCGGCTGCCGCACGGTCTTATGATGCTTTTTCACGGTTTTGTACCCCTCCAGCACATTTGTATAGGTAAATGGCGTGGAGTTGACATGTACCGAGATAAACAGATC
>CAIYJV010000402.1 GCA_903926605.1 uncultured Bacteroidota bacterium | reverse complement strand
GCCCTGCATAGCAGACAGCATATTGCCGTAGATCTGATTGAGTGTAGTCAGATTCTTGGCAAGCATACCGATCTGTTCTTTAGCAGATGTTGCGTCTTTAGCGCTTGAAGCCATTGCTTCTGACGCGTTAACGAGATTGCTATAGAACTTGTTCATCGCTTTCAGGTGATTGTTGGCGTCAGACAATTCTACTTCGTATATCTGGTTAAGGGTACCGAGATTTTTAGACAGGATAGAAACCTGTGCGTGGAACTTAGCGGTATCTTCAGCAGCATCGTTGAACGCGCTCATTGTTTTAGACGCACCGGTAAATGTTGCCTTCATAGAATCCAGAGCAGTTGCTGCTTCACGCGCGCTTTGGGAGTATACTCCGGTAGCTGCAGTAGCTTCAGAAATGTCTTTCATCTGGTTCACGGTCTTATTCAACTTTTCAAAGTTATCACTCATCCGTTTCAGATTCGGCGTATTGATTTGTGCTTCTTCCAGCATTTTGTCGAGAGACTTGGTTGCAGACTCACCGGGTTTCGCACCAGCGGCATTCGGCAAATGTTTAATCCCTTTGCGATATGCTTCTACATGGGGGCTTTCGGTGATATCTGGATAAAACCTTTCCCAATAATAATCCGCATGGGGCGGAAGTAAACCAAGCAACGCAAAAATGAAGGCTTCGGTAATCATACCCGCAGTAAGCATGGTAGACGCACCGGGCCAGTGTTGAAGTTTGAAAAGGGCTCCCAGTAGTACTATCGACGCACCCACACCGATAATGAGATTTTTTAAATACTTTCCTTTGTTTGTTTCAAAAAACAGCGCAATTGGATTCATTCTTTTTTGTTTTTGATTTTTAAAGAAATTTTTACGACTCTGTGATGGTATTAACGAATGGGCCTTCTGTTGTTACGCAGCGATGGTTCAACCTCGGTAAACACGGTACGGAAACCAATGTATGCCTTGGATGTATCCTGATACTCATAATCGCGTGTTCCAACCTGCAGGAAGTAGGCAACGTCTCTCCAGCTGCCGCCCCTTACTACTTTGCGCTTCATATACAGCGGATCTGCTGACTGCGCATTGTATATCACATTGCCATTGATATCTGCCATCTGGTTGTAAGACCCGCCATACATGGCCGATGCTGTCCACTCAGATACGTTACCAGACATATTTTTCAAACCATAGTCATTGGGTGCGTATTTATCAACCGGTACGGTGTAAAGACCACCATCTGCCGAGTAGTTGCCGCGCTGTGGCTTAAAGTTAGCCAGGTAGCAACCTTTTTTGTTGATGATGTAAGGACCACCCCATGGGAAAGGCGACTCGTTACGACCACCTCTTGCGGCCCACTCCCACTCCTGTTCTGAAGGAAGACGGAAACGACTTTCGGTATACAATTTTGCTTTCTCACGTTCGTTCTTCCAAAGGTTGGTTCTCCAAACGCAAAACGCATTACACTGATTCCAGTTTACGCCAACAACGGGGTAACGGTTAAAACCCTGAAACCAGAAATACTGCTGTGCAATGGGCTCGTTGAATGAATAAGCGTACTGCCTCATCCAAACTGTGGTATCAGGGTAGATACCGGGATGCAGCTCAGAAACATACTTCTGCTCATTGTATCCTGGGTCGTGTGCGTGCATGGATGCAGACTGGAAATCGAACGTCTTGTAGGTATAGCAAAGCGTATTAGCATTGATCTGCTTGATACCCCAACCAGACTGATCGGGCTGCGTGTACATGGCAGCAAGCTGGTCCTGTAGCTCAGGGTCTCTCCAGTTGATATGCTTGCTCCAGTCCAGTATCTGCGTACCGTTGGGAAGATCTTTGAAGTTTCCAAGAATGGTGAGGGCGATAGAGTCCCTGACCCAGTTTGTGAACTGGCGATACTCCTGATTGGAAATCTCCGTGATGTCCATATAAAACCCGTTCACCTGAACGGTATGAACAGTTGCATCGTTACGGCCCCTGATATCTTCATCACTCGCGCCCATCTTGTAATAACCGGAAGGGATATAAACCATTCCGATTGGAACCGGCGCTTTGTAATTCAACCTGGATTGATCTCCAACCAGTTGGCCGCCGGTGCCCGATTTGCCGCAGCTGGCCGCAAATGCGAGAAATGCTAAAGCTGTGACTTTCAGGAAGTTTTTTTTCATACTACTTTATCTTGTTTTTGCCCTGTTGCAAATAATTAAACTACTTTTTTAACCTTCTTTTCTCAAAAACGAAGCACAATATTCAAAGTTTTTTCCAAAAATACAAGTTTCAAAAAAAAAATGTCAATTCATTGAATCAAAAAAATATATAATTCACTAAATTCCATTACCCTGTTTAACGATCTCTATCCTATGCTCCTGCCAGCTTCAATGCCGCCGCTACTGTCTCTACGGGCATTTGGCAGGCTTCTTGGGAGCATACAAAAATATGGTTTTTATTGTCAAAATATTTTTTTTCGAGCAACGGGATGTCAAATATTTCTTTTCTTGAAGTGACCAAATACGTGTTATCCGCTCCTCCAGACTGCCATTCGCGCCTGATGCTGTCGCTGCCCGCACCCAGACAAACCACCACCTTGAGCCCCCTGGAAAAACGCTGCATCACCCCGGCCCAGAACCCGTAAGATATACTATATTGAGACACTTGCGACACCATTTTAGCCACCATCCCATCGGCCAGTCTTATCCAGTAGTTATTGCCATAGCATATACCAAGGACCATGAGGTTGTATGCCATTACCGCATTGGACGACGGAGTTGCCCCGTCGTGCAATTCTATTTTGCGCACCGGAATATCGGTTTGATCGGCCGCCGTAAAGTAGAACCACCCCTGATCAGGATCCAGAAAACGGCTAATTATCGTTTCCGTGAGGCTTGCGGCCTGGCGCAAGTATGCAACATCGCCGGTAGCTGCGCTCAGACTAAGCATGGCATAAACCAATGCTGCAAGATCATCTAGCGTTGCAGGAATACGGACTTTCCCTCCTTTCCAGGAGCGATACCATGCCCCGCCGCTAAAGTAAGTCTCCACCATCCACCTGCAATGGGATTCGGCTTCTGCCAAATAGATGTCACTCGATAAAGCCGTGGCCGCAGATACGAGTCCCGCGTTCATCCAAGCATTCCAGGACAGCAGGCATTTATCATCGGTCACCGGGCGTATCCGCTTGTTCCGTTCGGTCAGCAAATTTTTCTTCACCTGGTCCAACCGCTCAGTCAGTTCAACTGTGTCCCAACCGAATCGCACCGCTACACTGTCTATGTCTGTGGGTCTGTGCAGAATGTTGGTATGCTCCCAGTTGCCTCCTGGAATCACGCCCAGACAGGCTGCCAGCACATCTTTGTCGGCTCCGGCAACCGTGCAGAATTCATCATAGGACCATGTATAAAACTTCCCTTCCACACTTTCGCTATCCGCATCTATGGCTGCGAAAAATCCACCTTCAACTGATTTTAATTCTTGATTAATAAAATGTATCGTTTCAGTAACTACCTGCTTATATTTTTCATCCCTGGTTATACGGTACGCTTCGCAGTAAGACTGTAGCAGGAGGGCATTGTCATACAGCATTTTCTCAAAATGAGGAGCCAGCCAATTTGAGTCGGTGCTGTAACGGGCAAAGCCGCCGCCAAGCTGGTCATATATGCCCCCGTCTGCCATAGCATCCAGACTTCGCAGCGCATGGCCCAGCGCATCTTTGTTGCCGTAAATACGGTAGTGTGCAAGCAGGAAAGAAATGGCCATGGAAAATGGAAATTTGGGCGCACTGCCAAAACCACCCTTAGCGAGGTCGGCCCGCTTCAGCATATCCGCTGCAATCTCTGCGCAAACCTCACTGGTGCAGACTTTGAGGTTAGCAGACGCCGCAAATTCTGTAGCCTGGCGTATATGATCTGTAAGCTGCCTGGCCTGCCTGTGCACCTCGTCTTTCTGATCTTGCCAAATCTCGGCCATCCGTGCCAATACTTGTATCCATGACGGACGATGATATGCCGGTTGTGGTGGGAAATAGGTGCCACCGTAAAATGGCTCTTTCTCCGGAGTTACAAACACATTCAAGGGCCATCCGCCAGAACCCGAAATAGCCGTCACAGCATCCATATACAGATGATCAACTTCAGGATGCTCTTCACGATCCACTTTCACGCAAATAAAATTGGCATTCATGAAAGCCGCCACTTCCTCGTTTTCAAAACTCTCGCGCTCCATTACATGACACCAATGGCAAGCTGAATAGCCTATGCTCACCAGCACCGGCTTTTGTTCTTTTCCCGCGCGGAAAAATGCTTCTTCTCCCCAGGGATACCAATCTACCGGGTTGTGGGCGTGTTGTAGCAAGTAGGTACTTTGTTCTGCAGACAATCTATTGGGCATGTTGCAAATATAGTACGAACGGATGCCGCTCATTCTATATGGCTATAGACCGATTGGACATGCTTCTTCTACGTCACCAATTCGAAAACGTAAATAAAAAAAAATAAACCAACCCTACTAAAAACGATTGAAATTATCGGAATCGCCGGAATTATCCGATTCAAAATTCCGCCTTGGGAATGGCTTACGAAACGGAGCTGCCCCTTTTGCAGGACTTTGTTTTGCAGGTTTTACCACAATAATGTTTCCTTGCAGAAAGGTGGCATCAAGGTTATCAATGGCATCGGTTGCGGCGTTTTTATCG
>CAIYJV010000401.1 GCA_903926605.1 uncultured Bacteroidota bacterium | reverse complement strand
TGTACATTGGAGGAAGATGCGAGTATGGCAAATACACGGTCACAGAACGGCAAGGCAGTAGCAGAATCGGTTTTGGATTCGATGAACGAGTTTGTGGTAGTCGCTGATGAACAGTTGAACATTATTTATGTAAACGAAGTCGCTTGCAAGGCCGCAGGTTGTGAAAAGGCCGCATTTTTAAGTCATTCAGTTACAGAATTCTTCTACCTTCCAGCTCGCACAGTGAATTATTTGTCGGTAATCGACTTCTGCAATGTGCTTCCCGTTACACGGTTTCGATCCAGGTTTTTGGCAAATACAACGTTGTCGGGTATTGAAGTGTCCGTAAACCTGAACCGGATCAAGCTTCAGGAAGACTGCGGCAGTGCATGGTGTTTTTCAGCCCATCCTTTTTCGGCGAGCGCAGATGGAAACGCGGAAGTCGGAGAACTGGACTTGCAACTTGTAGTAGAGAATATAAGCGATGGGTTGATACTGGACAACGAAGAAGGCAGAATAGTATACGCAAATAACAAGTTTTTGGAAATGTTTGGTCTGGAAAAGTCCGATATTGATCATATTGTTATTGAGGATTATGTGGCGCCTGAGTTCTGCTATATCATTCGGGAACGACATGAAAAGCGGATATCCGGCGTGGATGTAGAGACATCGTTTGAATTTGCAGGTGTTCGTAGGGATGGTGTGCGGCGATGGATGTATGCAAAGGTTTCTCCCATTTGCACCAATGGGCGGGTTACGGGTACGCAAACAACCATAAGAGATATTACAGACCAGCGATTGGCAGACGAAAACCTGCTCAAAGCCGAGCGCGAGATGCAGGATTACAAATATGCACTGGATCAGTCTACCATAGTGGCAATTACCAACCAGCAGGGAATAATACAATATGTGAACGATGTTTTTTGCAAAATCTCTGGCTACAGCAGGGAGGAATTGCTGGGCCAGGATCACAGGATCGTAAACTCAGGCTATCACCCGCCTGCATTTATCAGAAATCTTTGGGTGACCATAGCCAACGGTGGAATCTGGAAAGGAGAATTAAGGAATAGGGCAAAAAACGGTTCGTTTTACTGGGTAGATACCACCATCGTACCCTTTATGAACGAAGCAGGAAAACCGCATCACTATATAGCGATAAGGTATGATATAACCGAGCGAAAGAACACAGAAGAAAAACTGATAAAGAGTGAAAAAATACACCGTACAGTAGTCGAAAACCTGCCCGGCGCTATCATTACCATCATCAACAAGAACCAAACGTATGAAATGGCGGAAGGGGAGGGGATTACCATGATGGGACATACGGCAGAAAAAGATTATTTGCAAAAACATGTATTGGAAGGATTGACCCCTGACGTATATGAAAAAATAAAAAAATTAAGGAGCCAGGCGTTTAGTGGAAAAATGGATTTCGACGATCTGCTCATAATGGGCAAGTACCTAAGGGTGCGCTATATACCGCTGTACGAAGATGACGGGCGCATAGAAAAAATAATGACCATTTCTATTGATATTACAGATATTAAAAAAGCAGAATTAGATATTAAAGATTTGAATGATTCACTGGAAAAGAAGGTATCTGAACGAACACTTCAATTAGAACACCTGAACAAAGAGCTTGAGGCCTTTTCTTATTCGGTGTCTCATGACCTTAGGGCGCCTTTACGGATCATAAATGGCTTTGCTGATATTCTTTTGTCGGACTACGCAAAAACGCTGGATGATGAGGGTGTGAGATTGCTGAATAAAATAATGGGCAATACCCAAAGAATGGGTAAGCTGATAGACGAGCTTATAAATCTGGCGCGGTTTGGCAGGAAAGAATTGGTAAAACAAAAAACTGATTTTAATGATCTCATAAATAGTGTGTTAGAGGACTTATCTATATTGAATGGTAAGCAAATTTTTGTTGTCAGGCCCATGTTGCCTATGGTTTTTTGCGACGCCAGCCTGATAAGGCAGGTATGGAGTAATTTACTTGGGAATGCTGTGAAATTTACCAGCGGTCGACCAGCTCCGGACATTGAGGTGGGGTATACGGACGCGGGTAGTCATTTTGTATTTTTTGTAAAAGACAATGGGGTCGGGTTTGATATGGAGTTTAAGGATAAATTGTTTGGCGTGTTTCAGCGCCTGCACAAGAAAAACGAGTTTGAAGGTACGGGTATTGGCCTGGCACTTGTGAAGCGAATAGTGTCGCGACATGAAGGTGAAGTATGGGCTGATTCTGAGGTTAATAGAGGGGCTACTTTTTATTTTAGTTTACCAAAATCAACACAAAATGACAAACAAGTATGAAGTAGACTTCCTGCTGGTCGAGGACGATCATGAAGAGGCGGAATTGACGATAAGAAGCCTGAAGAAAAACAACCTGGTGAATAAGATTATCCACATTGATGACGGAGCGGAGGCGATAGACTTTATTTTCTGTAAAGGTAAGTATGCAAAAAACACTGGTAATCAAAAACCTAGAATGATATTACTGGATTTGAATTTGCCCAAAATAGGTGGGCTTGAAATACTAAGGCGTATCAAAAGCTCAGAGACAACCTGTATGATCCCGGTGGTGGTGCTTACGTCATCTGCAGAGGAGCGTGATATAATAGACAGTTACAAACTGGGGGTGAACAGCTACATCGTTAAGCCGGTGAATTTTGAATCCTTTTCCAAAGCAATTGAAGAATTGAAATTGTACTGGATGGTTTTGAATCAGGGACCTCCGTTTTAAGGCACTGATTCTAACTTATTTTCCCTAATAAATTTAATGTGTTCGTGTAAATGAAAATACTACTACTGGAGGATGAACCCAATGACGCCGAACTGATAACCAGTTCGCTGCGTAGGTCTGGTATTGAGTACGAAATAACTTATGTTACAGATAAACATGAGTTTATAGATGCTATTGATCAAATTACTTTCGATGTTATACTCTCAGACAACTCTTTACCACAATTTAGCGCGGTGCAGGCACTGAAGCTGGTAAATAATAGAAATCTGAATATTCCATTTATACTCGTCACGGGTACCACCTCAGATGAGTTTGCCGTTGAGATAATGAAAGAGGGTGCCTCGGACTATATCCTAAAAGACCGGCTCCACAGATTGCCGAGTGCCATACTAATTGCCGTTAACAACCATAAAATCAATGAGGAAAGGCGTAGGCACCTGAATGAAGTTGTTAAGAGTGAGGCGCTAATGAAAGAGGCCGAGCGCCTTGCCCGGTTCGGGAGCTGGGAGGTGGACAGGACAAGTCAGACGTATTATTGGTCTGACCAGTATTACAGGATGCTGGATTATGAGATCGGATCAGTGTTGCCCCAGGCAGCCAGTTTTTTTGCAAGGGTGCATCCGGAAGATATCAGTTATGTGAAGCAAACATTGGAAGTGGCCATGCAAAGACTGGACAATCATGGTTTTGATTGCAGGGTGGTATTGCGTGATGGCACTATCCGCCATTTAGTCAATAAAATACACATTATTCGTGGCGACGATCAGAAAGTCCTGCGGATCAATGGGTTCAGTATGGATATTACCGATACCAGAATGGCGGAAGAGCAGCTTAAGAAAACGGAATTGAGTTATAAGCGCTTGGTTGACAATATTATAGATGGCCTTATAATAGATGACAGAGAAGGCAACCTGGTATATGCGAACGACCAGTTCCTAAAGATTTTCGGGTATAGAAACGAAGACATACGCAAGCTGAGCCTTGACGATTATGTGGCCCCGGAATACCAGTCGCTTTTACGCAGTCAGCATATTAGGCGAATAAACGGAGAACGTGTGCCGGAGGTTTTTGAGTTTATTGGTTTGCGCGCCAATGGAGAAAGGATATGGGTGGAAGTGAGGGTATCGAAAGTAATTGAAAACGGGAAAGTAGTTGGCACCCAAAGTGCGGTGAGGGATGTGA
>CAIYJV010000400.1 GCA_903926605.1 uncultured Bacteroidota bacterium | reverse complement strand
TAAACTATTTTCATAACGCATAAGCGAAGTTTGCGCGCCGTAGTCTGACGAAGGCGGGCTGGACAAAAGTTTTTGACTTGAATAAAAACACTCAATTTTGAAGTGAGACCCATTTAGTAGACTCATAAATAAAACACACTTAAGCGGCGCAAGCCGCTAAAAGATGATCCCGGTATTGTACTGGGGTCATCTTTTTTAGTCCCCATTGGTACCTGTTATGGTTGTAGTATTGCATATACTCGTTTACTTTAATAGTTAATTCTTCAAAGGTTCTGCATGCTTTAAATTCCAGTTCATCCTTTAAGTGCCCAAAAAATGATTCCATCGGCGCGTTGTCGATGCAGTTGCCCTTACGGGACATAGATTGGATAATATGTAGCTGTTTAATTTTCTCGATGTATAACGGATTGGTGTAGTGAAAGCCCTGGTCTGAATGAATGAGCGCGTCAGGAGGTAATTCTAAGCTTGCCAGCCCGTCAATTGTTTTAAGTACAAACTCCAAATCAATGTTCATAGAAACTTCCCAGGATAATGCCTCACCAGTAGCGATATCTTTAACGACGGACAGATAAGCTTTGCGCCCCATTCCGTAATACAGGTAAGTAATGTCGGTACACAAAGCTTTTTTAGGCACAGCCTGCTTAAACTCCCGGCTTAAAATATTTTCAAATGTCCGATGTTCCTGGGTTTTCTTCATAATAGCTTTGTACGGATTTTTTCTCCTAGCCTGACAGTGTAGGCCGTAGCAATTCATAATCCGCCTGATCTTTTTGTGGTTCATAATGACTTTATGGTCATTTTTCAGGTGCATTTGAATAGTTCTCCACCCCCATTTTTTCTTGCCCCTATCGAATAGTTTTTTAATGAGCAAAAAATCTCCATGGTCTTTTGGTTGTCTATTTTTGTCCTTGAGCCATTTGTAGTACCCGGACTTGGAGACTCCCGTTATGCGGCAGAGCAGGACTGGCGACCAATTGAGCTCGCTGATGAGCCGGTATTTCTGATGAGGCTTTAAGTTTTGTTTTTTGTTTTCAGATTCTTTAAAAAATTGTTCTCGGCCTCCAGGTAAGCTATCTTGGCCTGCAGGTATTCCATGTCAGTTGATTGTTTGTCTTTGGATCTCCTGCCGCCATTCTTACCCCTGCTTTCCGTGGCTAAACCTTTTTCGCCTTTAGCCTTGTAAATCTTTTTCCAGTCTCTGAGGCGGAATTTGGGCGTATACCTGCCGATGACGTTTAAGTCAAAGCCAGCCTCCTTAAATATCATATTCGGGCTTTGGCCTCCTTGGTAGTAGGCCTTAACAGCTTTAATTTTAAACTCTTTACTAAAAGTAATGGACTTGTTGCTGCATTTGGCCACGTTAGGGTTGTCACCTAAAGCCTTTATCTGGTCTGTTGAATAGATACGCTTACTCATTTGAGCTCCTTTCTCTTTAATTATACACAAAACAAAAAGTAGACTTTTTTAGGAGTCTACTTTTTGGGGCTCAGATCACTGCCGAATGATTTTAATTACCGTTGTTTTATCT
>CAIYJV010000399.1 GCA_903926605.1 uncultured Bacteroidota bacterium | reverse complement strand
TTCCGCAAATTTCAGCAGCAACAACTCTCCGCGTTCCTGAAACATGATGGCCCTTCCCTTGAACTGCACATAGCATTTTACCTTATTGCCATCTTGCAGGAACTTCTCCGCATGCTTGGCTTTAAAGTCAAAATCGTGTTCATCGGTGTTAGGCGTAAACCTGATTTCCTTTACTTCAGACTGCTTAGCCTTGGCTTTTTGTTCTTTGTCTTTCTTTTTCTTTTCGTAAAGAAATTTCTTGTAATCTATAAGCCTGCACACAGGTGGCACCGCGTTGGGTGAAATTTCTACGAGGTCTACCTCTTTGGCCTGCGCCATTTTGATCGCTACAGCGACCGGATATACACCGGGCTCTATGTCTTCACCGATCACCCTTACTTCCGGAGCGGTTATCTCGTTGTTGAGGCGATGCTCGTTCTGAACAACTCTCGGCCTGAAAAATGGTTTGGACTTTGGTTTTTTCTGCATTAACTGAATTTAAAATTTATCGTCAAAAATAAAATATTAGTGTGTGAAATACGCAATCTGGAAAATAAATTATTTTTTTTCTATCATTTGGTGTTTGCCGCGTATCTGTTCGGCCACGATTCCGCGCACCTGAGCCACGAACTCGTCCACAGGAACTGCCCCCTTATCGCCTTCTCCGTGTTTGCGCACTGAAACGGCATGATCGGTAGCTTCCTTCTCCCCTATCACCAGCATATACGGGGTTTTCATAAGCTCGGTATCGCGTATTTTACGACCTATTTTTTCATTTCGGTCGTCAACTTCGGCACGGATATCATTTGCTTTCAGTATGGCCATTACCTCATTAGCATAGTCCATGAACTTATCGCTAATAGGCAACACCTTTACCTGTAGTGGCGTGAGCCACAGAGGTAGATTGCCGGCACAGTGTTCCAAAAGCACTGCAATGAATCGCTCCATAGAGCCGAATGGCGCACGGTGTATCATCACAGGACGCTTGCGGCTGTTATCGCTGTCTACATATTCAAGTTCAAACCTTTCGGGCAGGTTGTAATCTACCTGAATGGTGCCAAGCTGCCATTTGCGGCCCAGTGCGTCTTTCACCATAAAGTCGAGCTTGGGTCCGTAGAATGCGGCTTCGCCGTACTCCACCACCGTCTTCAGCCCTTTTTCGTCTGCGGCTTCCTGTATGGAGCGTTCCGCTATTTCCCAGTTCTCCTCGGTGCCTATATACTTAGACCGGTCTTCCTGATCCCTCAACGAAACCTGAGCTGTATAGTCACTGAATCCTAAAGACTCAAATACATACAGCACCAGATCTATCACTTTCTTAAATTCTTCTTTTACCTGCTCCGGACGACAGAACAAGTGGGCATCATCCTGCGTAAAACCACGAACGCGCGTTAATCCGTGCAATTCGCCCGACTGCTCATAACGGTACACGGTACCAAACTCAGCCAGTCGCAGTGGCAGGTCCCTGTAAGACCTCGGCGATGACTTATATATCTCGCAATGGTGTGGGCAATTCATGGGTTTGAGCATGAATTCTTCGCCCTCCTGCGGTGTGGTAATGGGGCGGAAACTGTCTTTCCCGTATTTCTCCCAATGACCTGAAGTAACATAGAGTTGCTTGCTGCCTATGTGGGGCGTAATGACGGGCAGATAACCTATCTCCATCTGTGCTTTCTGCAAAAACTGCTGGAGGCGCTCCCTCAGCATGGCACCCTTGGGCAACCACAGCGGCAACCCGCTTCCCACCTTCTCTGAAAATGTAAATATTTCTAGCTCCTTACCCAGCTTACGATGGTCCCTTTTCTTTGCTTCTTCCAGCAGTATCAGATACTCGTCCAGTTCTTTCTGATTGGGGAATGTGATGCCATAGATGCGGGTCAGCATCTTGTTTTTTTCATTACCCCTCCAGTATGCACCTGCTATGCTGGTAAGTTTTATGGCCTTGATGGCGCCGGTACCCGGTATGTGAGGACCACGGCACAGGTCCGTAAAATTGCCCTGAGTATAAAAAGTGATCTTGCCGTCTTCCAGCCCTTCCAGCAACTCCAGTTTGTACTGGTCGCCTTTCTCGGCAAAATAGGAAATAGCATCCTGCTTGGAAACTTCCTTGCGCTGATATTGGTTATCGGCCTTGGCCAGTTCCCGCATTTTTTCTTCCAGCTTCTTCAGATCTTCATCTCCTATTACTTGCCCACCCATGTCTACGTCGTAGTAGAACCCATTGTCAACCGGTGGCCCGATACCAAATTTTACACCTGTGTACAAAGACTCAAGAGCCTCGGCCATAAGGTGTGCGCTACTGTGCCAGAATGTTTCCTTGGCACCCCTGTCGTCCCATGTCAGCAAGCGCAGGCGCGCATCGCTGTTTATGGCACGGGATGCATCCCATATTTCACCGTTTACTTCTGCAGCCAGCACTTTTTTTGCCAACCCGCTACTGATGGATTTTGCTATTTCTCCCGCAGTTATGCCTTCCGCATATTCTCTTACCGCACCATCGGGGAATGTAATTTTTATCATAATTATCGTTCAAAATAAGCGAGCGGCCGCATTGGCCCCCGCACGGAAATTCCTTATTAGTTTATTAGAAATTGTTATAGTTCAGCACATAACGCAGTGTATCGTTGCGCATAATGGGATTCTGGTAGGCTGGTGGGCCGCCTTCGTGCCACTGGGTGGTATCAGGATAGGTGCTGTAGGCCTTGAAGCTGAGCGTAAATCCAGACTTGCTGAAGTTGGAAATATCTGCATTGTAAATGTTGTAGCCCTGATAATAGACTGGCCCGCTCACTGCAGCCGAATCGAATCGCACCACCCATACCGAATCTATTACCAGCGATGGAGACGTGGCTATGGTATCGAGATAGTATGGCAATACGATCGAGTCGCGAACCACCCAATAGAAATTAAATACGTTGAGTATATCAATATTATTGTCGTTGTTCAACAACCGCCAGTTGAAACTGACAGAATCGGCATCTGCCGGGCTACACCGGAGTGAACCGGGAAAAATAGCAGCCTGTCCCAGCGAGTCGAACTTTATGTAGTCATCTTTATGGCAGGCAGATACAAACTGCATATAGTCCATGGTGGTATCCTTGCCATTAGGGTTTTTCAGCGTCACGACGCCGGAAGCCAATATCCAGCGCCCTGTGCGCAAAATGCTCTCTTTGTTGGGAGTAATGGGCGGCGCGGTCTGCGTGCATGCGGAAAACATAGCCACCGCTGTAATCAACAATAAAAATTTTTTCATGCTTGCTTTGAACAATTTGAACGTTAAAGCTAAAAAATTATCCTTAACGTAAGCAAAAATAAATCTTTTTGGTAAAGAATCAGGATTTGAGCGCATCTGTTTGAGTTATTCCCATGCCCCCGCGACAAAATTGATGCGCTGCCTGCCGGATATTTTTTGATAAACGTTAAAATGAATAACCTGACTGTTGCGATGCGACCAAATAGTTTATTTTTGTGACTTATTGAAAAATCCGCGCCGGATGGGCGTGCGGAACACTATGTTCAAATTTTAACTTGATGAAAAATAACAGAATATACCTTTTTGCATTATTACTGTGTACTCTATCTCTAAACTCCTTTGGACAGGCACCCAAAGCACAGAGCGCCGACAAGATCATCGTGGTAGTGGGCCGTAATCGTATTATCCTGCTTTCTGAACTGGAAACGCAGGTGATGCAGGCAAAAATGCAGTTTCCGAGCTTCAACGACAGTATGCGATGCGACATTCTGCAGCAGATGATCGTGCAGAAGTTGATGCTGGAACAGGCCGAACGCGACAGCGTATTGGTATCTGACGACGACGTGGACGGACAGCTGGATAACCGTATCCGTTATTTTACCCAGATGTATGGTTCTAAGGAAAAACTGGAACAGGTATCCGGAAAGACCATTTACCAGATGAAGGAAGAGTTTCGCGAATCTATCCGCGAACAAATGGTGGCCGAAAAAATGCAGAATCAGATCCTTGAAAACGTAAAGATCACCCCCGCAGATGTGGAAGCGTTTTTTAAAAAGATACCCAAGGACAGTCTGCCCTTTTTCCCTGCTACGGTAGAGGTAGGCCAGATAGTCGTAGACCCTCCTGTGAGCCCGGAAATGAATACCTATGCCAAACAAAAACTGGAAGGCATTCGTAAAAAAATAGTGGAAGAAGGCGCTAATTTCGAGACCATGGCCGGCACCTATTCTGAAGACCCCGGTAGCCGTGACAACGGTGGCAAGTATGAAGGTGTGACACGTAACGGCCCATGGGCTGCCGAATTTGTGGCTGCGACATTTAAGTTGCAGAACGGAGAAATTTCACCGGTCATCAAAACCAAATTTGGCTTCCACATTATCAAGATGATCAATCGTAAGGGCGACGAGGCCGACATAGAGCATATCCTTGTCCGCCCAAAGATCACCACTGCCGATTATAACAAAGCGCTGTCCACGCTAGACAGTATCCGCAATATTCTGGTGAGCAACAAGATGAGCTTTGAGACGGCAGTAGGAAAATTCTCTACGGATGAGGCCGCTAAGCGCACCGGTGGTATGATAGCCGACCCCGCTACCGGCAATATGGAGCTGGATGTGACCAAACTGGACCCCGGCATGGTAATGTTGCTGGACACGCTGAAACAAGGTCGCTTTTCTATGCCCCATATTTTTATGACAGATGGAAAAGAACAGTCGTGCCGTATCGTATTCCTGCGCAACCGCACCACACCGCACAAAGCGAACCTGAAAGAAGACTACAACAGGATACAGGAAGTAGCTCTGGCGCAGAAGAAACAACAAAAAATTCAAGGTTGGATCACAAAAAAACTGCCCACCTATTACCTTAAAATTGATCCCGAATTCCAAAAATGCCCAAGTCTCTATTCCTGGAAATCGGGTGCAGAGACCACGAAATAAAACATTCCGATCGGTATATTTTACATATTTGTACAAAATGAAAACAGGCTGAATATTCAGCCT
>CAIYJV010000398.1 GCA_903926605.1 uncultured Bacteroidota bacterium | reverse complement strand
TGGATTCAATTGTCGAAATACTCATTGACGCATCAGGTAGCATGGGTTATATGAAAGGTGCTAAAGATGATGAAGGAAAATACTTGATTGATGGTTTAACCCGGATGTCATTGATAAAAAAACTATTGCTATCCGATATTATCCCGACAATTGATTACTGTTCTTCAATGTTTATTAGAACTTTTAGAACCGATATTGAGGAAGCTGAAGGTCAATTAGTTCAAAAGGGAATTCAAACTCCAGTTATTTATCAAGGAAAATATATCAAATCAAAAATTGAAGATGCGGTAAGCGCTTTGGAAGATCCTCCTATGGGAGGCACGCCAATAACAGCGGCAATTAATGCGGCGATTGCGGATTTAGAACAATATCCTAACCATGATCGTAAAATTATCCTTTTAACAGATGGAGAGGAAAATGGGGATGGCGATTATCGATTAGCTGCAAAAAACGCATCTTCATTAAAAGGGATTTCATGCAAAATATTTATAGTTGGGGTTGCTCAAAATGAAACTGCCGAAGCTAAAACAAAAGAAATAGCAAATGGAGGTTATATTAATCTCAACTCGTCTAAATTCAGTCCTTCTGAATTAAAGGTTGCTTTAGCTCCTCTTAAGGCAAAAGTCCTGGAGGAGAGTATAAAAAATATCCAATCTCAACCAGCGGTAAGTTCCCAGCCTGTTCGTTCTACTGTATCCCAATCTAAGCCAACTGTTATACCCAAACCTATCGGCAATACTGTCGTTCAGCCAATCAAAAAAGTTCAGAGCGAACCTGTAAACAAGTTGTCAAACATTCAGCAAGATCAAACGATCCAAAATTTAAAAGATAAAATTGAAGCGGTTAAGAAAGAAAGTAATAAAGCAAATGTGTCAGTTCACCTTGGTGACTTGGAATCGAAATTAAAGGAACAAATAATTAATAGTCAAAACCTACTTTCTGAAATATCAAAAATCAAGGAGCTTGTTCGACTAAATGATTTACTTGAGTCAGGTGTTGATTCTACAACACTGACAATAGACGAGGAATACAGCGAAGAAATAAGACTAAAAAGCGAATCTTACATTTGTAAATATCTTGAGGAACATTTTGGATCAGAAAAAGTAGTGTGGCTGAACAAGAATGGTGAAAGTTATTCCCCTCATGATTTTGAATTACTTGACGAAGATGGTAAAATAAAACAGATCATTGAGTGTAAAGGCACACCTCGTTTAAAGCCCACCTTTTATTTAACTAAAGATGAATGGACGCATTTTCTTGGAAATAAATCTAATTATCAAGTTTATAGGGTTTTCAACGTTGAAGGCGAAATGCATCATGTCTGCATTGATAATTTATTTGGATGGCTTTCCGCCGAGAAAGTAGTTCCCTATTTGAAGAGCCCAGAAA
Organism: uncultured Bacteroidota bacterium; assembly: GCA_903926605.1. Lineage (GTDB taxonomy): Bacteria > Bacteroidota > Bacteroidia > Chitinophagales > Chitinophagaceae > CAIYTT01. The sequence continues at coordinate 53,693 of CAIYJV010000398.1, read as the reverse complement.
TTCTTAAAGAAAACAGAGTGTTCCTAACTTTGGCCTAAGTAGTTACCTACCGGCAGGCAGGTCTCCGAACGGAATTCAAAGTATGAAAGGTGGGAAAATTCAAGAGGTCAATTCTTCTGCCGTTCTTCCTAATGTGTCGCAAAAATCAATACTTTCATCAAATAAAAATTTTCAAGTTTTCAAAACTTCCGGATCAGTGTAAAAAAATATATTGAACAAGTCTCGGGCAATGAATGCAGGCCAATTGAAATACTGCATTACAAATTATGGAAGTGCTAAAACAAAAGCTATGTTCGCGAATTTTGGATTAAAGTGAAATTAAATTTTTAAGAAATAGCTTGTACTTCGCCCACCTGCATCTTCTTTAATCAATACCTCTTTATCTAGCAAATCCTGAATGTCTCTTAATGCGGAATCATGTGAACATTTTGCAATTTTCGCCCATTTAACCGTGGTTGTTTTTCCATCAAAGCCGTCAAGCATTTTGCGGAGCATAAGGTTTTGTCTGGTGTTGAATCCAGAATGAGCATGCAATTCCCAAAACTTTGCTTTGGTCAAAACAGTTGCCAGTATTTCATCAGTGGCATTTAAAGCCCTGTCAAGGCATTGAAGGAACCATTCAAGCCATTTAGTAATGTTCAAATCCCCTTTCTGTGATAGCTCAAGAATATCATAGTAAGAATTACGCTCCTTCTGAATTTGAGCAGACATGCTATAAAACCTTTGGTGGCTTTCATCGGCACGAGCAAGCTGCATATCCAATATTGCCCTTCCTATTCTGCCATTGCCATCTTCGAAAGGGTGAATAGTGACAAACCAGAAATGAGCAATCGCAGCTTTTATTACTGGGTCAAAACTCATTTCACTATTAAACCAATCAAAAAACAGTTTCATTTCTTTTTCAAGTGTGTCGGCGGCAGGTGCTTCAAAATGTAGTTTTTCATGACCCATGCCACCGGAAACAACCTGCATAATATCTGTACGCCAGTTGCCTGCAGTAATTTTATACATACCACTACGTCCAGATGGAAACATACAAGTATGCCAGCCAAATAAACGATCACCCGTAAGCGGGTCTTTATATTTCTGTGTAGCATCAAGCATCATTTCCACTACACCATCAATATTGCGATCAGATGGAACCAGTCCGCCAATTTCCATACCTAAACGCCTGGCTAAAGAAGAACGGACTTGTTGTGGATTCAATATCGCTCCTTCAATCTCATTCGATTTAATAATATCGAGTGTGAGCGTGCTTAAAATAGCCTCAGACTTCAAATCAAACCCTAACGATTCCATACGCCCCATAAGCCTGCCTTGCTTGTTTCTTACAGTTGCCAGCAAGCTTGTCAGTCGCTCACTATCCCAATTGAATTTAGGCCAGTTAGTATTTTGATATATATATTCGTTCATTTTCTACGCATATTTTGCGTTTAATATAGCTGTTATTCTACGCAAAGTAAAGATAATTAACGCATTTTTTGCGTAGAATAAGACCATTATTCTACGCATGGTTTAAAAAATGCTCCACTTTTGAGTCCGCAGCAAACAAAATCACCGACTTACCTGTCTGGCGTGGGTTTTCTACAGGGTAGCCCGAGTCAAATTGTACTTGCCGTTCGGAGAAAGGAATTCAAAATTTGAAAGGTGGGAAAATTCCAGAGGTCAATCCTTCTACCGTTCTTCCTAATGTGCCGCATGACTAGGGGAAGCAACAATAAACACAATCTCCGACGGCATCAATATACTATTGCTAAATCTCCCCTTTTTCCCGCCCTCCGCGCCAGCGGTTTTGCCAGATTTATAAAATACGCATTGTGAGCTATCGGCGGGACTTTCGCATAGCGGTCACACCCGTTTCAGCCATCCCGTCACACTCATACGGCTGCGGTGCGCGATCCTCACTTCGTGGGGTAGTTCGCTGCTATTGAAAAATACGGTCTTCCTGTTTGTCGGGAGTATCTTCTGTATTTCGTCGTCATGATACACCCACAATGCGCCACCGTCCGCCTCTGTCCAGTTGTCGTTCAGGTAGCTGATGCACGTAAACTTTCTATTGTCGTTACTCCTGAACTGATCAACGTGTTTTTGATAGCCGGCACCAGTTTCGTAGAGTGCGTAGTGAAACTCGTATGCATTAATCCCCGTATAGCAGGTCCTGTTGAGGTAGTCTATAAAATCCTCGATATAGTCCAGGAAGCCCAACTCATCCTGCTGTTTACTTTTTTTGTCTATCCAGTGGATCTTGTCGCTGCGCACACTTCTGTCATGCTGCAGTAGCTGATCATTGCCGGTTCCGGCTGGTTTCATATTCCCGTCTTTATTCAATCTGGCTATATGAGCCTGCAACAATCCGGCAAGCGCACCACTTAAGAAATGGTCGGATATGCCCACCTTGTGCGTAATATAGCTTTCTATGAGTTCCTCAAATTTGTCGTTCATGCAGGGGCAAATCGCCGTTATGGTTCTGCACGATGAGGTTTTAAAAACACAATGCGGAGGTAAAATGTGGAAGCAAGCTAACGCTAATTTTTGAATCCGGGTGGGTATCTCCGTTTCTGTGTTGTCGGTGGTCGCAAAAAGTCACTAAGTTTACATTACTCTTTTTAAAGACAGAATAATCTCCTTTATGTTTTTTCCGATCACGAAAAAAGCGCTGTTGCTTATTTGCCTGATAGGTTCCTGCTATTTGGCAGTGGCTCAAACAGTTGTTGAACCCGCTACCGCCTCACATCCCGAGTGGTCGCGACCCTATCCGCCGTTTCAAATTGTGGGCAACCTCTACTATGTGGGTACTTGCGACCTCGCTTCTTACCTTATCGTAACACCAGCGGGAAACATACTCATCAATACCGGACTCGCGTCTTCCGAGCAAAGCATCAAGGCAAGTGTCGAGTCTTTGGGTTTTAAACTGACTGACATAAAAATCCTTTTAACTACCCAGGCGCATTATGACCATCTCGGCGCGATGGCTGCTATAAAAAAGCACACTGGTGCCAAAATGATGGCGGATGAAGGTGATGCGCCCAGCGTGGCCGACGGCGGTCGTTCCGACTACAGCCTCAACGGAGCCGAAACGGTGTTCGAACCTGTTTCGGTTGACAGGACGCTACACGATGGGGATATAATAGAATTGGGTGGGATGAAGTTGAAAATGCTACATCATCCCGGTCATACAAAAGGCTCCTGTAGCTATATGTTAGACGTGCAGGACAAGGCTCGAAAATACACCGTTCTTATTGCCAATATGCCTACCGTCATTACAGACAAAAAGTTCTCCGACATTCCTGCTTATCCCAACATTGCCAAAGACTACGCATACACGCTGAATGCAATGAAAAACCTGAAATTCGATTTATGGCTTGCATCCCACGCCAGTCAGTTCAATATGATCGAAAAACACAAGTCCGGCAGTGGGTGCGATCCATCTGCTTTTATGGACAAACAATCATTTTATGACGACATTGAAACGCTTCGGAAAGAATTTGAAGGACATAAATAATTGCATAAACTCCGCAACATCACTACCGCTTCATAAACCGCTCTACCTCCGTTCCGTTCATCTGTACAAAATACATTCCTGCCGGTAGCATTGCCACATTCACCGCCATCCGTCTGGTTACCTCATAGCTTCTAAATATAACTTCGCCAGTCAGATTGGTTATCACTACCGAATTTAGCGGTGCCGTTCCCGAAATTGTAATGGTGTTGGATGCCGGATTTGGGTAAACCACGTACTTCGAGTTATCCATCACCAAAGGAACCTCGTTCACAATCCCGTTAGTGTCCACCCAAAAACTCAAATGTGTAAAAGTGTCCCCGCAAGCAATCGCATACACCGTATATTCCAATGCTGGCTCTGTGGGGTTCAGGGTCACCGAGTTACCGCATCCCCAGCTTGTACCGGAGATTGTTTCATACCAGCAAAACGACGTCAGCGAAGCGGGATAGGGCACCGAATCATAGGGTATCGTATCCACCGTATAAGAGACTCCACCCAAAACCGGAGTAAACCTGTATGCTTCATATTTTCCGTCCCAGGTCACTGGATAGTCCCTGCCGGGAGCCACTGTGGCGGCTGTGCCGGTAGCATTTTGTATACCCACTATACCATAGCCACCATTCCATCCCGGGCAATAACTATGATGCCCAATATACACATCCACCAGATTCGTAGTCTCATGTAGCACCACGACCGACGAGGCGAGCATCCAGTAACAAAAGTATACCCATGCCTCGCAATTAAAAACCACAAACTCCCGGTTCGGAGCCACACCCTTAGTGCTAATAAAATGATCGCCGGGATCCAGATCACCCCACGGAGCGCATATCGTATTGCGCATTGAGGTATCTCCCAACAGCGGACCCGTTATTTGCCATTGATCATAACTTTTAGCCTTGCTCAGTTCAAAACAAATATTGCCATTATCCCCTATCACACAGCTGGAATAATTTGAACCGTAAAAATTAAAATTGAAACCCAGCCCGATTGTATCTGAATACTGGTCATCGGCCATCACACCCGGATTAACGTATGCATCCGTGTCTGTAAACTGCGCATATAAAGTCACATATCCCGGTACAGCCGTTGAAGTTACCTTTATCTGCGCATTCGCAGCGACGGCAAAAACAAGTGCTAAAAATAGAAATAGTGTTTTCAAGTTCTATAGCTTAAAGGTAATCAACCAGCTTGTTTCTAACAATATTGGTACTCATCCCTATAGCTTTCCTGGTTTCAGTCGCCGAACTTATTGTACGGGCCCACCCGAAACAAGTCTGTGGGCAACCCAGCCCTCCTGACTACAATCAACCATCTACCTATTTGCAATCAGTCTGATAAAGCAATATTTTTATTTATTTCGTTTTTAAATTAAAACTGTTTATCATGAAAAGACTTATACTCATTATCGTTGCGATCTGCTCCGGCCATTTCAGCATTGCACAATCTTGGTTCGTACAAAATAGTGGTACTGACTCAACACTTGATGATGTGTATTTTGTGAACAACGACATTGGTTATGCCTGCGGGTGGAATACCGTGCTTAAAACCACCGATGGCGGCACTAACTGGCTACCGCTCACTACCGGATTCGCCAACTACTACCTCAACGTTAGGTTTATCAATGCCGATACCGGTTTTGTCAGCGGTTTTGTCAGCGGTGTCATTCTGAAAACTACCGACGGCGGCAGCACATGGAGCAACATTGGCCCAAATATTACCGACAAAAAAACATATGGTACGTGGTTTCTAAGTGCCGACACCGGATTAATAGCAATGGGCGATTACAACCCTCCCATTTATCCTACAATGTGCAACAGCAAAATATTGAAGACGCACAACGGTGGAGCCACTTGGGACACCGTATATTCAAGTGCTTTATGGATAAGCTATTTCAGCTTTCCTACCCATTCCGTTGGGTATGCAACCCGCAATGACGGTCATGTACTCAAAACTACCGATGGCGGCGACACATGGAGCGTTCTGGACAGTCTGACACATTTTTGGATGTCAGGTGTTTCGTTCCTTAATTCCGATACCGGATTCGTAGGTGCGGGAGGTTGTAATTCTGGTGCCGCACTTGGTGAGATTTGGAAGACCACGGATGCGGGGACCAACTGGCTGCCTGTTTTCTCCTCTGTTTCGTCAGACAGTATCAATGGAGGGTATCGTTTATTTTTGGTAAACGCCAACACAACTTATAACCTCGGTGGTAGCTACGACTGCACTGGCGTTGGTGGAAAATTGTTCAAATCTACCGATGGCGGTAGCAATTGGAATAAAGAGATCACACCTCGCGACAGTATAATGAGCATGTATTTCACATCAGAGACCAACGGTTATGCTGTCGGCTCAAACGGCGGTATTATTAAGTATGGCTATCCACCGTCTGAAGTAAACAGTCTCATTGGCAGCCAGTTTGGTTTTGCTTATCCCAACCCTGCCACCAGTGTACTAAACATCACTGCAGCCGCGACCGACCTTGCTGCCACCACCGTGGTCGTATACAGCATGGTAGGCACGGAATTCGATGTAAAATGCACATTTACCACAGCTAACAAGATCCTGCTGGATATTGGAGACCTCCCCTCCGGGCTCTATTTCTACAAAATCAGAAACAGTTCAAATACGGCGACACACAGGTTTATTAAACAATAAGCACTCACATTTTTCAAAGTGCGGAATCAGCACTATAATCACCGATAAAAACACAATGAAACACACCAACGTGTACTACACAATATCGGTGAATCCTGTAAAGTCGCTACTGCCGCTATTCCTTGCGCTGCTCTTTGCGGGCTCCCCGCTCTCGGCGCAGACCGCTTATATCACCAACATGGCCACAAACAATGTGTCTGTGATTAGTTTGTCAACCAATACCGTCATTCATAATATTCCATGTGTGGGTGCCTTCGCGGTGGCAACTAGTCAGGATGGCGGCAGGGTGTACGTCACCAACTTAGGTGGAAACTTTGTAAGCGTGATCAATACCGTCACTGACTCGGTCTTGGTTACTGTCGGTGTAGGGCATCAGCCCTATGGCATTTGCGTGACCAATGATGGCGCCAAAATTTACGTCGCTAATATGGCCGACACCACCGTGAGTGTCATCAATACTATCACCAACGCTGTGGTTCAGACCATTCACGTAGGCAAGTCCCCGTACGGAATTTGTGTGAGTCCCGACGGAAGCAGGGTGTACGTGGCCAATTCATTAGCAAACACAGTTAGCGTTATCAATACCTTGGCAGACACAGTCCTCACCACTATCTCCGTAGGCATTCAACCTACCGGTATCGTCGTGAGCCCTGACGGCAGCATGGTGTTCGTTTCTCACACGCAGGACCGCTCAGTGCGGGTTATCAATACCACCACAAACGTCGTTACCGACAACATCGCTGTGGGTGCCTTCCCTTATGGCATCACCATAACCCCGGACGGCAGTAAGGTTTACGTAGCCAATCAGGTCGACAACACCGTGAACGTAATAAATACCACCACAAAAGCCGTGATCAGCACAATTCCTGTCGGAGTGTCGCCGGCTGGAATGTCTGCCAGTTTCGATGGTTCTAAGGTCTATGTAGCAAACATCAACGGATGCTCAGTAAACGAAATCAGCACAGCCATCGACACTGTAACAGCCACCATATCTATAGCCACCGGGTCTAGCCCAAATGCATTCGGGACATTTATTTCCAGCCATATACCCACAGGTATACCATCGCTGGCCTACCCTGCCGTAGTCACTTCAGTGTATCCCAATCCCGCAACCGACGTACTCAACATATTCTCAACCGGTACGATAACGAAACTCAGGATCACTAATATTTTAGGACAGATTGTATTCGCAAACAACACCCTCGATAGCCAGGTGAAGGTCGATATTTCTGCACTGCACCGCGGTATTTATTTTGTCGAAATTAATGGCACCGAAATTAGGAAGTTCCTGAAATATTGATCTATCGTCCCACCATAACCCTTTGTCCGTTGGCGATATTTTTAGGGTGACTTTTTGTAGCTGTCGATTGATTATCCAGTTTGAATCGCGTGTGAAAATATTTCTTATTACAAACCACTTTATTCTGCTTGCGGTGAAAAGCCCACATGTTCACGGCCCTCTCCGTTCCTTACCAATTTATCATTTTATTAAATTGGTCAAAATTTTCAATCCCTTTGTCTGCTGGGTACTTTCGTTCAAATGTCAGTGGCTGAAACGGCTTCGACAAGTATTTAAAACCCCACCCTTCCTTTTCACCGCAATATTTTATACACAAAGTTTCAGTGCCCCAAACAAGGGGATCATAAATACTGATGTGCAGAATATCCAAACTCGTAAAACCAAAAAGCCTTTCGGATAGCCCTGTTGATTTTATGTGGCGTATCAAATCTACCATTCTGCCAACGTCCCAGTTATGTTTAAGAAGATCGGTGTAGAACAACTCAATCTGGTCCCATGGTCGGGCTTTAACATACATGGGCGTGTATTTGGCATTAATTTTCTGCAAGGTCTTAGCGCCTTATAACTTGAGGAATTTGGACAAATTACTTCATTTTTTCGGGTCGGCTAAAACGGTCAATAGCCCGTTTTAGCAAATGCCAGTACCACCACTACCTTGTCATTTCATACGCGCCTGATCCGCTTACCGGCAGGCAGAACGTACTACGGAATTCAAAGACCCAGGGTCGCTGCTTGTTCACCTTGCCGCCATACGGTCAGAATCAGATTGGAATTAAGTGGATCAACATTTCTTGTTTGCCAGCGATAGGAAATATCCCCGTCTCAAAACGATCTGTCTTTAGTACCTGACCAGGTTGAATGTGCACTCCTTTGTGTTAGCCACCCGTACGGATGATCACCTTCTCCATGATCCAGTATTCGGCGGGTTTTCCTTTTTTAATTCCAGGCTTGTAGGGCGGCATCTTTTTTATCATTTTCAAGACCAGCTTATTGCATTTTGGGTGCAGGCCATAGGCCACAGAACATTGTTTTATTTTCCCGGTTTCGGTAACCCTCAGTTTTATGGTCACATAGCCATCCAAATGGCGGTCTATTAGTTTTTGAGGCAGTTTCAGATGTTCCGCGGCATATTGGGTCAGATCCACGGCGCGTTTCGGCAGCACATCAAGTACCGATGCGGTATCCTCCAGACCCGATGGCTTTACGGTAAACCCTTTCTGGCGCAGCATGGATATGAGTCCGTGCTCGCCACCCAGGTGTGCCGCGCCAAAAACGAAAAATACAGGTTGCTCCTTCATCAGGCGCTCTATGTGCGGCATCCACTTGTCGTTCTCTTCGTCCAGCTTGGTCTCGCCCATGTAGTAGCCGAGGTGCGATAGCATTTCGCGTAGCTTCATCTGGTCCTGTTGTTTAAAGGTCTCGATCAGTTTTTTCAACTCTACCCTGGCTGCAGAGTCGCCATGAGCCCTGGCAATGGCTTTGGCCACTATTTTCTCTGCCGGCATTTCTTCCAGCGATCCGGCTTCTTCTACATCGTCGTCTATAATTTTTATTTTCTTTCCTTCATTCGTGGCCAGCCTGTTTATGCGGGTTTCGTAGGCTACCGGGTCCTGACACCCCAGATCGGCCTTGATAAGCCAGGCTATCATGGTAGAGATATTGAAGTTTTGTTTGGTGTCCAGGTTTATATTGGCACGTCTTAAAAAATAGGCTCTCACATCCTCATAGTCTTTGGGGCTGAAGTAGTCCCTTATCTTCTTACCGGTGGTGTCTGCAAGTACATGTTCGTTCATGCCCGACGTTTCTTTCATGTGCTCTGCAAAGCACAGGAGTTTGCTTTTGTGGAATGCGTCGCGCATCACACCCGTCCAGACATAGTCTTCCGGACAAATGAGGTGCAGAATGCCGAACAGGTAAGACGGCGATGCCAGTCCATTGCCGGAAACTTCCCAGATAATAGATTTTGTGGTGTCGGCAGCCGGGGCCGCATAGTTTGCCGGGGCGAGGCCGGGCAGGAAAAGCAGGAAAAGGCTGGTAATAATTTTTTTCATGGCTATAGCTTGTTGTAATAGGTTGTGATGTATCGCGTATTAAAATATACGCAAAAATAGCAACAGTGCCAAATTTTCACCTATGTTATATAGCAATCTGTGAGTTGATTTTGGTCAGTTCGCCACATTAAAATGCGCTGAGTGATGCGGATTGGCTGTCCCGTAAGGATAAATTGTATTCAGATAAATTGCGAGTGTATTAGACTGGGCTAATGTATATTTGTTGCTATAAATTTTATTTGTTTATACCTGTAAAATGATAACCCTGAGAAATATTTTCCTTCACGCAGATTCTGAACAAAGAGATGTTATTGCCTGGAGGGGACATGAGATAACCCGAATTGAAGGAATCAGCGATGCTGTATTTGCCCTGGCCATTACACTGCTGGCTGTTTCAATGGATGTGCCCAAGAGTTTTGACGAGCTATTGGTTTCGCTGCGCGGGTTCGTGCCCTTTGCTGTTTGTTTTATGTTGTTTTTTGGAATCTGGAGCGAGCAAAACCAGTATTTTCGTCGTTATGGACTTCACGATGAAATGACCATAAAGTTGAATGCCATGTTGCTTTTTGCGGTTTTGTTTTTTGTGTATCCGCTCAAGTTTTTGTTTACTATTTTGTTTAAATCTTTTAGCGAAATAAACGGGAACCAAATGCAGCAACTCCTTTTTATTTTCGGGGGCGGGTTCATTGTAATACGGTTACTCCTGGGTATCATGTACTGGCACGCCAATCAGCGCCGTGCGCATCTCAAACTCACCGATAGGGAGTCCTTCGAGACCATAACTTATATGTACCGAAACTATAGCGTGGCTGCCGTGGGGCTGTTATCCATTTTCGTTGCTGCTATACCTATCCGGTACTTCTTAAGCCTGTCTGGCCTTAGCTATGTGCTTATCGGGTTTGTTTCAAAGTCTGTTATCAGGAAGCGAAAGTCCAGGGCAGACAAGTTGTTTGTGCTCCAGGGTACCGCTACTGCCGATGCAGAAAATGAACCTGCCGGCGAGCAAATAACAGTGTAATGCCGCGGCTGCTTTAAGAGGTTAGGTATCTGAGTGTCAGGGTGCGCAAGTGAACGTCAGCAGCTCCGTGTCTCCTGATCTTAAAGGACCTCCTACCGACCGGCAGGACCCGTTCGGTACACAAAATACAATTGCTGAAGCAGGCTAGCCGTAGGTAGATCAGTCATCACCGCCGCCGTTGTTCCACGGATATCATGTTGCCTGAGGCCCACAAGCCTCCGACCAGAATTCAAAGCCCAAACCAGCTACTTTCCGGTCCTGATATATTGTTATGATATGCACCAGTTGTTTGTGGTTCAGTTTCGCTACCCGATGGTTGCACCCTGGTTCCATTTTGCTTTTTCCTTCAGAAAAATTAATTTTATGAGCGATGCTGACTGGCACCTTAGAGTTTTGACTTTTCCCAAATCAGGCTGTTTATTCCAATGAAACATCTAATCATTGCAGCGATCATGATCTGCTGCGCGCCTGCGCTACACGCGCAATCTGAATGGATAGCCCCGGAGGGCTTTACCGTAAATTACCGCACGCTGACCTGGGATGATTTTAAGGGTAAGGAAGACAAGGAGCATGCGGCAGCACTGGCAGCACGAAATCTGCAGGCCGAAGCCTATGTAAGTCCGGCGATCTATTTCAAAGCCGATAGTGGCAAAGTGGAGAATGGCAGGGTGAAATTTCATTTTCATATCAAGTGCGCTTTTCAAAGCCGGGCCTTTGTGCGCAAGCCGTCAAACGAGGAGCATTCCTATTATGTGCAGATCCACGAACAGGACCATTATGACATAGCACTTATTTATGCACACCTGCTTCAGGATCTGCTGTCATCACGAGACTATAGTCAGGATAAGTATCAGGAAGAGATAGACAAAATTTCTAACGATCTGATCGCGAAATACGACCAGACTCAGAAAACTTATGACGGAGAGGTAAACCCCGAAGGTCGGGACGATGTGCAAAAGCAGACGCTTTGGGACAAGCGTATTAAAAAGTGTTTAGAAAATTATACCGATCGGTTTATTTCAAGTGCGGAAGAAGCCATTCAGAATGTGGCTGTGCCCGGAACAGTGGTGAAGCGATTGCCGGGTGAACCGACCTTGCAGTTTGTGGTACGTGCACGGCCGCTGTATACCGAATTTACCACCGAGCTGAAGTCGAAGATCATGGAAACATCCGAGTGGAGCGAAAATCCGGGAATTATCGCTTTCTACAACCAGAGGTATTATGTAGGTGACGAGGGCGCAACTCCCAAAGACTGCTACCGCACGCTGGCCTATATATTTATGCCTACCGCCGACAACTACTACAAGCGCATACTGATAGACTCGTTTTCGAATGATGGAAAACAGGTAAAATTGGGAAAAGTCTTTTTTGCCAATGCAGACAGCGACCAGACCAAGGAACTGGTGATCATGGCCACGGCCACCGAACCGGGTGGGACCATGTACTACAACCGGGTATACGATAATGTGCTCAAACCCATGCCAGGCCAACTCAGGCGGATCCCGGAAGCCAAAACTAAAATAGAAAGTGGCTTTGAAGGAACGAAAAACGGGAAGCAATGCCACTCAAAATTCAGGTCGGAAGACGATGTCGCAGAAGCGTTGAAAAAAGAGTGGCACAACTGATATTTTGCGCAGGCATCAGGCAACCTGCACACAGGCAATGGCACACCAGGGCAGCGGTGGCAGTATCCTGGTAAATTTACAATGCTCGTAGCGCTAACTCTGTGGTGCCAGATGTTCGGTAGACATACCCAGCTTGGTAACCAGCAAAAAACAGGCTCCGGTAGCCGAATAGGTGATCAGTTTCATTTTCTTTAGTTTTTCCAGGTGTTCTCTTAGTTCGGCCCTCGATACTCCGGCCTCCACGGCCACTGTTTCAAAACTCACAAATCCTTTTGCGTGTACCTTGCGGGTATAGGCCTTCACCTTTGAAAAAACGCGTTCTAATTCTTGCATATCTGCGTTAAGTTAGACTATTTCCCGCACCCGGCCAAAACATTGTTTGTGCCGGGGCTGAGAATACATCGTCTAAAATGGCAAAAAACAAGTAGCTACCACACGCCCAATGATGCGGCACTAGCGGAAATTTAGGATATTTACTGCCGGTTCTGCCCCCTATGGAATTGCCTTGTAACGCAGGCTTTATGAACACTGCCGGGGCAACAAAGAACTGTGAAAACCGGAATTATCATGGCTTTTATGATACGTAGCGCTGCCCTCAGCGATATTCCCATCATCCGCAGTATGGCAGCCCACGCCTGGATACCTACTTATGTACCCATTCTCGGTCGCGAGCAGGTAGACTATATGCTGAGTCTGTTTTACACACCCCAAAATCTGGAAACACAGATGACGATCGAGGGGCAGGAGTTTTTCCTATGTCATGACGGGGAGGTGCCGGTTGTTTTTGCGGCCGTATCTCCAATTGGGTCAGGTTCTTTCAAGCTGCACAAACTATATGTTATTCCCGAATGTCAGGGCAAAGGCGCCGGCCGCTATGTGCTGAACCACCTCGTTTCGTTGCTTCGTGAACGCGGCATTACAGAGTTGACCCTGAACGTGAACAGGTACAACCACAATGCCATTCGTTTCTACGAGGCATACGGGTTTACGCGGATCCGGGAAGAAGATATAGACATAGGTTCGGGATATTTTATGAATGATTTTGTGTACGCGTTGCCAATCCTGCGTTAAAATAGCAGGGTAGGTGTCACCTGCCGACAGTATCCCGTACCTTTGCACCATGAAAAATCTGCGTGAGCTGACTCTGGCCGATCTGGAAAAACTGATGGCGACCTTGGGTGAACCCAAATTCCGCGCCAAACAGGTGTACGAATGGATGTGGGAAAAATTTGCCGGCGATATCCAGTCTATGACCAATTTGTCTAAGTCGCTGCGTGAGAAATTGTCTGAGACCTATTTTATTCCCAAGGTAAAGATCCACCATTCCCAGCATAGCGAGGATGGTACCATTAAAAACAGGCTCGAACTGCACGATGGTTATTTTGTTGAAAGTGTGCTGATACCTACAGAGTTGCGTACCACTGCCTGTGTGTCCAGCCAGGTGGGTTGCTCGTTGTCATGCAAGTTTTGCGCCACCGGCTATATGGGCAGGAAGCGCAATCTGGACTTCGATGAGATATATGACGAAGTGGTATTGCTGAACGAACAGGCGTTGCAACAGCAGGGCCGCAAGCTTACCAATATCGTGTTCATGGGCATGGGTGAGCCGCTGCTGAACTACAAAAACGTAATGAGCGCGATAGACAAGATCTCTGACCCGAAAGGCGGGCTGGCCATGAGCCAGAAACGCATCACCGTTTCTACTGCCGGCGTTGCCAAAATGATAAAACAGCTGGGCGACGATCAGGCAAAATTTAAACTGGCACTTTCTCTGCATGCCCCCAACGACCGCAAGCGCAAGGAGATAATGCCTATCAACGACACCAACAATCTGATAAGTCTGACCGAGGCGCTGAACTATTTTTACAAAGCCACCGGTGGCGAGATCACGTTGGAGTATATCCTGTTCCGCAATTTTAATGATAGTCTTAAAGACGCAGAAGAACTGGTGAAACTATACCGCCAGATTCCGGTAGATCTTATAAACCTGATAGAATACAACCCCATCGAACAGGCAAGCTTCGTGAAACCCGATGAAGACACGATCACAGAGTTCTCTGAGTACCTGGAATCCAAGCGTGTCAATGTACGCATCAGGCGCAGCCGTGGTCGAGACATAGATGCCGCCTGCGGACAGCTTGCCAATATAGGCGGGAAATAGCGGTTCATGTAGAAGAGGGGGTGACACTGATTTTGATGGTGGGAGCGTATGGAGCCCCGGGGTTGCCGGAATCTTTAAATTTCAACTTCGCAAGCGTTGAACAAGTCTCAGAAGTAAAAAATGAATTATAATTTACAAGAGGTATTTTATAATTTTATTTTTATAATTTTGTTATATGTGGCTGATCTATGCTGATATTTCTATTGGCAATCCAGCCAAAGAGCAACTGACACCAGTTAATGCGAAGGCTTTGGTAGATACCGTTGCAGTAGCCATGAGTCATTCTGTGTGAAGAAGAATGCAAGTCATTTTTTGGGTTTCCTCAATTCCGGCTGAAATGTCTTTATTTCCTCCATACTGCTCCTGGTCAGTGAAAGATAATTGTGGTATATCCTGATTCTTTCAGCTTGTTTATGGTCGTGGAATCAGGTGTGTTGTCGTAACAAATACAGTCGGTGGCAAACATCATTTCTATTGCATGCGGACAGTTTAAAATCACTGTTTTTGTATTGTTCAGCGAGAATTCCGCAAATCTGTTTATTTGCTTATTCCACTCTGACTCTGACACTGGTGCAAATGGTTTTATTCTTTCAAGAGAATAGCGAACCGGCAGGAGTAACAGACCATAGGCAATAACCCGGGCGAGATAGTGTTTCCATTTTATTTCAGACTTGAAGTTGAACCAACGGCAGAAGTAAACTGCAGTTATCATAAAAATTGACGGTGCTGCTATTAGTGTGTAAGCTGGCATTTTTGTAGCTGCAAGAGTATAAAACAAAAATGGTGCCCAGAACCAAGTGAACAGAATCAGGAGGTTGCGCCTTTGGGTGCGTAATGCAGTAAGCGTAAGTAACACGACAGGCAGGTAGATAAGTTCACCATAATTGACACGCAGATAGTTAAAATGATAAAAAATATCCCCTTTCTGATTTTCCAGCACTTCCGAAAAATGTCGTCCGTTGTATTGAAATTCCCATGCGGCTTCCCGGGGATAATGGCTGAAAATGTAAAACTGCCACGGTAGAAAAACAGCCGACGCCACTGCTGTGATCATCAACAAGTTTGCAAGTACCTTGGTAGGTTTTTGTTTGCCCCAAAGCATTTGCACAAACAAGAGTAATACGAGGAAAGCCGTAATCCACTTGGTTAAAACAGCGAGACCGAGGGCGCATCCGGCAAGCAACAAAAAAAGCACTTTGCCACGCAATGCGAATTTTACCATGCACCAAACAGTTGCTAAAACAAAAAACAGAAAAATGCTGTCCACATGGTCGGTTGCGCCCCGTCCGGCAACAAGATCAAGTATCAGACCATTTGTGGCAAACAAAAATGCCGAATAAAATGCCACAGATCGGTCAAACATACCGGCGGCAATGTCGTACATCAATTTTATACCCAGGGTAGAAAGTAGGATTGAGGGTAGTCGTACCACAAAAGGATGAAGTCCGAATGTTTTTAAACTTAAGGCTATTAACCAAAGTGCCATTGGTTGTTTGTGCAACCAGACGTGATTGTTCGTCCATTCCGGTATACTGTAGGGCAGAATAGGATTGTCGTACAAGGTAGGCTGGAGAAAATGGCATGCCATGTGTTTGGCCACAAGCGCATGGTAGCGTTCGTCCCAGTCGTGTAAAAAAAGGTCCGATGCACAATACATCCGCAAAACAAATCCCATCAGCATCAATAACGCCAATGCGATTGCCGGATTTCCCTTCCGGGAATTCCAAATGGAAACGGTGAAAATTCCCGCCCACAACGCCAGCAGTACAGTTCCGTAAAGGGTGCTGCTCATTTTCCATTGATTAGTAGAATTCGAAAAGTACAATATATTATTTGCGATCCAAATCGCACAAAAAAAAGTACCCGTTCTGGGTACTTTTAAAATTGTTTGGCTGGGAATGCACCTTTACCACTTCTTCTTAAAATCTCCGCGGCTGAAGAATTTCTCGATGAAGCAATAGAGCACGATAAAAAAGTAGCGGCTCCCCATCTCTTTTATTTTGAGATTGGATGTGCCATGTTTTCTGTTTTGCCATGAATTGGGAACAACGGCAAATGAATACCCGCGTACAAGGGCTTTGAGCGGCAATTCGACTGTAAGGTTAAAGTGCGGCGACATAAATGGCTTAAGTCCCTCCATAGCCTGCCGGGAATACAACTTAAAGGCGTTGGTACAGTCGTTGTACTTGAAGTTGAACACAAAGCTGATCATGTTATTGACAAACCGGTTCAGGTAGAGTTTGTTTTTGGGGTAATCTATCACCTTGCCGCCTTTTGCAAAACGGTTGCCAAACACGCAGTCTACTTTTTGGGTAACCATTGTGTTGTAGAATTTCACCAGGTCGTCGGGGGAGTCAGAAAGATCGGCCATAACGATGGCTACGCAATCGCCCGAAAAATTCTCAAGTCCTTTACGCACGGCAAAGCCGAACCCGTTGTGCGGAGGCGGATTTACCAGCGTGCGAAGCGTGGGTACGGTTTTCTGTAATTCTTCGATCACCTCGACCGTATTGTCTTTCGAGTTGTCGTTGATGACCAATATTTCGTTTTCAATGCCATGTTCCTTCAGTTTGTTGTAGAAGGCATTAACCGTGTCCGGAATATTAAGTGCTTCGTTGTATGCAGGGATGACTACGCTTAATTTCATCGCTACACCCTGTTTTTCATATTGTTGAAAATCTGCTCGAGCGTTACCTCGAGGTCATATTTATATTCCCATCCTGGGTAGTGCGCCTTGAACTTGGATACGTCTGATATGTACCAGATATGGTCTCCGGAGCGGTTCTGGTCGGAATAGGAATAGTTCATTTTGTTGCCGGTTATTTTTTCACAGATCTCGATAGCTTCGATCATCGAGCAGTTGCTGAAACGACCGCCACCAGCATTATACACTTCGCCGCTGCGCGGAGCCTGATAAAAATTCCAGAACATATTGACAAGGTCCCACGCGTGTATATTGTCGCGCACCTGTTTGCCCTTGTACCCGAAAATGGTATATCCGTTTCCGGTAATAGCGCACTTCATAAGGTATGACAGAAAACCGTGCAACTGTGCACCGGAATGGTTGGGGCCGGTAAGGCATCCGCCACGGAACACGGCGGTATGCATGCCAAAGTACTTGCCATATTCCTGCACCATCACGTCGGCCGCCACTTTTGAAGCGCCGAAAATAGAGTGCTTGGAGTTGTCAATGCTCATGGTCTCGTCAATACCCTCTTTGTACCAGGGGTGAGACTCGGCTATTTCCCACCTTTTTTCCAACTCCACGAGTGGCAGGAAATTGGGCGTATCGCCATATACCTTGTTGGTAGAAGTAAATATGAATACAGCTTTGGGGCAATGCAGCCTGGTCAGTTCCAGGAAATTCAGCGTGCCGTTGGCGTTGATCGTAAAGTCGGTCAATGGCTCCTTTGCTGCCCAGTCGTGACTGGGTTGAGCTGCTGTATGCACCACAATGGCGATATCGTTTCCGTATTGTGCAAAAATGGTTTCTAATTCAGCATAATTCCGGATATCTACATTGTAATGCTTGTAGTTAGCGTATTTTTCTTCCTGTTCGGTGCGTTTCCATTTTGTAGACGCCTCGGGCCCGAAGAAGTAGGCCCTCTGGTCGTTGTCTATTCCAATTACAAGGTCCATTTTGTCGGCCAGAAAGCTCACGCTTTCGCTGCCGATTAGGCCATTAGATCCGCTGATAAGTGCTATTTTCATGAGTTAAGTATTGGTTCGAGACTGCTTTCGTTTTCGTGTATCCAGTTATAAATGTCAGTAAGTATGTCCACTACGGTTCTCTTGGGTTTCCAACCGGTGAGTGCGGTGATCATGGTATTGTCGGTGATATACAATGGTATGTCGCCACGACGGTTTTCCGGACTTTTTTCCGCCGCCACGTTGTTGCCGGTTATGCTGGCACAGAGCCCGGTCAGTTCCAATAGCGATACGCTGATGTCTGCACCGCCGCCGGCATTGAGGACTTTGCCCGATACCACGCTGAAGTTGTGGAGTTCGTAATCGATCAGGTCAAAAAGGTCCAGGATATGCAGGGCATCGCGCACTTGTTTCCCCGTACCTCCGTAGCCAAAATAGGCAATGTTCTTTTTCCAGTAGTGGCGGGCCATCCAAAGCGTAATTACGCCCTGGTCTACCTTTCCCATTTGGTAGGGACCTGCGATCACCCCGCACCTGTTGATGACATAGTCTACGCCAAAAAACTCGCGAAATTCCTCCAGCATGAGTTCCGATGCCAGTTTGGTGGCGCCATATACGGAACGGGCCCTGTCGAGCGGAAAATTTTCGGCCACGCCGCGGGGTGAAATTCCCGGAAGTGCCTGGTTTTCTGACAGTACGAAACGGGTAGGGCCTTCGGTATAGTTTATTTGCTCCAGGTAGCTGATTGGGTATACCCTGCTGGTAGAAAGGAATATGAACTTGGCACCTTTTTTGGCCGCGAATTCGAGCGTATTTATGGTGCCGGTAAGGTTTGTATTCACCACATAGCTGAAAGTGGCTCCCATTCCGGCCATTACCGATGGTTCGGCTGCTGCGTCAATCACATAATCAAAATTTCCTTCCAGTGCGGCAAGATCTTCCGGGTTACGTATATCTCCATGTATGAAAGCAATACCAGCCTGCTTGAGACGCGCTATATTGAGTTCTGACCCTCTGCGCTTCAAATTATCTACAGCCAGAATCTGGTAGTCCGGATACTTCTTCTTAAGCAGCAGGCAGAGGTTGGACCCCACAAAGCCACAGCCGCCGGTAATAAGGATTGAAAATGAATTCACTTTTTGTTTCTGGTTTTATGTATTAAAGTAAGTTGAAGTCTGAACTAAAACCCGGCAAAGATACTTGTTTCGGGCAGAGTTACTTAACGTTGTATTTTGTTATTTTTTAATTGGAGGTTAATTTTGATGAATGCGATCCGGAGCGGTCAATTTATAGTTGATTCGTTCGTTTCCCTGGCAGTAGATACCCAGTTTGCAGGCACGGTCGCTTATGGCTTTCCCCTTGACTTCTTCGGTTGGTTCCCATATACCGCCTCCAATGTAATATTCGTGATTTATTATGTCTTTGCGGTTTTCCCTTACTTTCCCCAGGCAGTTGTAATAATTAAGGCACATACCTACCACTGCAATGGCGGCACAAGTGGCAGTGACGGGTACGCGCCACCTCGAAAATTGTAATCGTACCAACAAGAATAGCACTGCGATGGCAAAACAAATATGGGAGTAAACCAAATAGCGGCTTGGTATATACTGAATGCAATACCTGTACAGACTGGTAACCCCAAACGTTGATATTAAAAAGCCCAGAGTGGCCAGCAACGGCAGGTACGGCTTGTAGTCGGTTAGTTTTTTACTGTAGGGGAATGCAAAAAGCAACGACCCCAGAACGCCGAGTGACGCCAATCGGAACATATAATAACCATACCGTATGCGATTAAAAGTGAAATGGGCACCCATGAAGCCGTAGATGCCTGTGATGATATGACCGGGCGTATTTGGGTGCTTTTGCCCGGCGCTATGTGTATAGTGAAAAAAATAGAGTGGAGTGAACACCAAAAAACAGGCAAGCCCAAGACTCATTTTAATCCGGTTCCCGGAAAATAGAGTGAAGGCTGCCAGACACAAAGATGCAAGTATGCCATTGCCATTTGAAAAAGTGGCGATAGCCTGAACAACAAAAGCAGCGATCCAGTATCTGCTGTGGGCAGAGTCATAAAGGTATAGGCTCAGGAGGAAAAGGAATGCCACGCCGTAATTGCTGTTGCACGCCATGGCCCAGAAAGTGTTTTCATAGCCTGAGATATCGAACAGGCTAAGGGATAGGATCATGCCGGGCCAGAACCAATGGTCGCCGGCCAGTTTTTTTACAAATGCCAGCAGGATCAGGAATATACCCACCAATTGCAGGTTGCCAATAAAAATGAGGTCTTTAAAATTAATATGTCCGGTAACAAGATAGTAAACGGCATAAGTGATGCGTCCGGAAAGTAGTCTGTGTTCGTTATATTGCTGAAGGAGTAAGCCACACCGCTCGGCCAAACCAGCCGAAGAAAAGTTGTTCAGGAAATCTAAAATGGCCAGGTAGTCGTCGTGGTAAGGCAGGTTGAGTGCATAATGGTTGAGGAAAATAAAATAAAATATTATTGGTAAAAACAATAAAAAATATTTTAATGCAGCATTCAGGACTGTCTCGTTTCGGTGCATTTCTAAAATCTTTTTTTGAGGTCTCAAACCACTTTTATCGTTTTATAATAGGTGAATATATAGAAGGTTTCTCTGAATATGCTTCGTTAACACCATGCGAAATTATTGCTGCTCCCCCGCTTAAAGGTAGTAAAAATAATAATCCCTGACAGTATGTTGTAACTTTGCATTGTGTGAAGACCAGTATGAATAGAAATGACAGCGAAAGGCATGCGGTTTGGGCTCCATTGTTTTTCTCTTTAGTTATGGTTGTGGGTATGGTGCTCGGGTTCAACCTGAGAGATTCGTTGCGTAACAAACGCGATGTGATCACCGTGCTGCAGCGTAATGACCGGCTGGAAGAAATAATAGATCTGGTAAATGAAAAATATGTAGATACTGTAAGCGGCAATGCAATGTACCAGAATGCTGTTGGTGGCATATTGCGCAATCTGGATCCGCACACGATCTATATTCCGCCCGATGATGTGGAGGGGGAAAATGATGATCTGGAGGGTACGTTTTCGGGTATAGGGGTGGAGTTTGCCATTGTGCGCGACACCATACAGGTGACGGCAGTGATAGAGGGTGGCCCGGCCAGTAATGCGGGTGTGATAGTAGGCGCGCAAATGATCAGAGTGGGCGATAGTCTGGTAGCAGGCAGGCACATAACCACAGACCAGATAGTGCATCTGCTGCGGGGCAAACAAAAGACCAGGGTATTGGTAACCTTCAGAGACCCGGTACGGGCAGAACTACAACAAGTGCCGATAACCAGGGGTGTAATTGCAATAAACAGCGTGGAAGCCAACATTATGCTCGATAGGACAACCGGGTATATAAAAATCAACAAATTTGGCGGCAAGACGACGAGTGAGTTCAAAAAGGCACTGAAAGCCTTGCTGGATCAGGGTGCACAGCAAATGGTGGTAGACCTGAGGGACAATCCAGGCGGCTATCTGGAAGCGGCCACGTCGATAGCCGACGAGTTTCTGAACGATAAAAAACTTATTGTTTACACCCGTGGACTTCACTCGGCGCGCACCGATTACCGGGCGGGAGAACCGGGCAAATTTGAAACGGGCAGGCTGGTGATACTGATTGATGAGCGCTCGGCCTCGGCAAGTGAAATACTGGCGGGTGCAGTACAGGACTGGGACAGGGGGTTGATAGTAGGTCGCCGTAGTTTTGGGAAAGGGTTGGTGCAGGAGCAGTACGCACTTGCCGACGGCGGGGGACTCAGGCTTACCATTGCCAAGTACTACACCCCATCGGGACGGTGTATACAGCGTTCGTTCGCCAATGGCAGGTCTGCATACCAGGAAGATTTTGAAAACAGATACCGTTCGGGTGAGCTGACCGGAAAGCCCGACGAATTTAAGTCTGACACGCTGCCGTTTTACACAGCCAGCAAACGGGTGGTTTTCGGTGGTGGGGGTATTAAGCCGGATATTTATGTGCCCTATGATACCACTAAAACATCGGCTGCGCTGTCTGCATTGGTATATAGTCAGGAAACCAAAACGGCCACCTGGGACTATTTTATGCAGCACCGGCGTGAAATGAATTTTAAAAATACGGATGATTTTCAGCAACGTTTTCACGGTGAGGAAGCAATGTTTCGTCAATTTGTAAGACTGATAAAGCCAAAAGACCAACCCAGTGTCTGGAAGCTGTTGCGGAGCAGGGAACACATGGGGTATTTTAAGACGCAGTTGAAAGCGCAAATAGCCAGGCTGATATTTCACGACAACGGCTATTATGCAGTAATGCTGACGGAAGATGAAATGGTTCGGAAATCGCTGGAGGTGTTGAAAAACGGGACCTATGAAAGTCTGCTAAAAGAATCTGTGGTCGCACCTAAAAAGAAGGCAGCGCTGGAAGCCAGTTTGCTGCAGAAAGATCAGAAGCGTCGGCACAAAAGGTCTGATGACCGTTGGTAAGCAGCCAATATCTGCACCTGATTACAGAATGGTAGTTGAGTAACTGATGCAGGGCCTTTGTAGTAACAGGTACACCGGGCGCCTTGCACTCGGCCAGCATCCAGGGTTGGTGCGCACGGTCGAATATCACGAGATCGAATCGCTTGGTACGTTTCCCCACGGCAATAGACTTTTCTACAGAAAACAGCCCTGGTGGATAATTCATCACCGAAATGAGGTATTGAATAAGATATTGACGCACCTGCTCTTCGGGCGTGAGCAAGATCCATTTTTTGCGTACCGGGTCAAAAACTGTGGTGTTCTCGCCGGTGTGACGAATGTCGAGGGCAATGCCAGAAAAGTCCAGAGGTATCATAATCAGCGGGCAAGTAGACCGGGTTTTTTGTGAAGGCTGAAGTTTATGATGCTGCTGTCTGTTCGTTTCAGATTTATGTCGCGAACTAACCTGTCGTAACCTTCTACAGTAACAAGTGCCTGGTAATAGCCCGGATCAACCGGCCAAACCTGATAATTTCCTTTTTTGTTGGTATAGCATCTGTAGCGTTGTTTGCCATCGCGCAGCAACTGAATGTGGACGTGATTTAGGGGACGTTCTTTTTCGTCGGTCACATGGCCCTTCAATGTCTGACACCACCCCGGCCCGGCTGAAAGAGAAAGTACAGCCAAAGTGAGCATCAGTCTGCGTTTTACTGCGGTGGGTATTCCGGTTGTGTAGTTTATCAGCATGGACAAATGAAGCTTTTTTTGGATGTTTAATATTGACCTGTTCGAAGCATGACCAATGTGCAGGCTTCCCAAACGTCTATCCCGTTTTTTTCGGCTATCTGTGCCAGATCGTCGTTTTCGGCTCCGGGGTTAAATATTATTCTTCTTGGTTTCAACGATTGGATATACTCATAATAGGGCAATTGGTTTCGGGCACCCAGGTACATGGTCACGGTATCTACATGGTCCAGTGGCAGCAGCGAATTTGCGATAGTCACCGATCCGACTTTTCCGGCGCGGTTTCCGATAGCAAAGACCGTATGTCCTTTTTCGAGCAAGGCTTTTATGGCCATATTGCTGTAGCGATCGGGATTTTCGGATGCGCCCAAAACCAGCGTGCTTTTCGATTCCATAGGGCAATTTACAAAATTTCTGAGCAACCCCCGGCCATTTAGGCCGGGGGCTCCACTCTGTTTATAACTGAATGCCGGTGGAAATATCCCATGCGGCTGGGTGCAGACTGTATCCGGGTTTGGCTGAATAGTCGTCGTAACGGATCTCAAATCGCAGCAATCGCACCCGTAAGGCATCCTTACGTTTTATCGTGGAAGCCGATATGCGGTTGAAATTACCATAGATATCTTTCAGCAGGTCGGCCCCGCCTGAGTCGGGAAGCGTGGGCGGTTTTCCCTGCAGTGCGAGGTACAGGATTTGTTCCAGATCGTAATAATACAGTGCCTTTTTCAGATAGGCATCCGGTACCATTGAATCCGAAGCACTATTGGGCGGGAACGCTACCTTGAGGCATACGGTACACAAACCGGACTGCACATGGTCTGAGGCCGCAGTAAAACGTATCTCTTCAAAGTCAATTAGGACACAGGGAAAGGTGATGGGATATCGTGAGCTATTGCCTGCCTGTTCTAACTGGCCGGTTTCCTGATCTGTGAAGCTGAAGTATTTTTTTCCATCGGGGTCGGCGAGGTTGGAAATCGTGTCGCGGAGACCAAGCAGCAAATTGGCGGTGGGGCTGATCATAAGGCGTTATTTTTAAAGTACGTAAAAAGGCGTGACGCGGCATTCGTTCAGGGGCGTGGGATGGAGTAAGTCTGGTAGAAATATTCGTCGGAAAGGGCTATGCCGGCATTCCGTATAGCGAGGTCAATTTCTTTCCGGGCAGTCAGGAAGTCTATATCAATATCGCGGCTGATCTCGAAGTAACCACCCGTGCAAACTGGCAATCCATAAGAGGCCAGAATTCTGGAGAATGCAGGTTCGTTGAGCATGGACGTGAGGTAGGCAATGTCATATCTGGATATTTGCTGCTGCTGCTCGAGGTGAGTTTTTGCTTTAGCCTGCGACCCGGCGCCGTTGGAGCCCGAAGTGGTTTCTGTATTTCCCAGTACGATGATGGACAGTTCCTGGTTGCAGGACTCTTTAAAGGTATACTGCAGTTCACCGTTTGCGTTGGCCGTTTTGCCGTCCATGATCTCGAAATCGGCTGTTTTGGGAATGAGCAGCGCCAGCGACGAGCCTGCTTTCTCCAGTGTTTCCATCAGTGCATCCCGCGTGTTGTTGTCAAATACATCATAGCGTGCAATGCGCACTGGCTGACCGAATATCTCGATGAACTGGGCCCAGTCTGCAAATAACCCCCGTTTGTACAAGACATAGGGGACGCATTTGTTCAGAAGCCCCAGGTCTTCTGCTTCGCCGGTGATCCATACATTGTCCAGCTTCGTATAATCTATTCCCTCGTCCTGAACATTTTCCTCGAACGAAATGAGCTGGGTTTTGGTCTTGATGTGTTTGCGCGGAATGGAGCGAACCTGTAGTACCGCTCCGGGTATGAACTCCATACCGCTCACGCCCCAGAAAACGGTCTCCATGATGTACTGCAGCACTTTACGGAACTGGCGGGAGGCGATGCATGCGTTCATTGCCGCCACCTCCCTGCCTTCGGAATCCTTATACAGCAGAGATTTGTTCAGTACGGTGTCTATACGTTTCTGCATAATGCCCGACAAGTGGCCGTCCAGTACTACCTCTTCGTAAAGGTTGTAGAGCCAGGTGCGGTTGGGGAAGTAGCGGGATTCGGCTGCGTTGAGCGCAGAGCGCCAGTTTCGGATGTCTGAGGACGTTCGCACCACCTGCCGTATCTGCAGTTCGTTGATGACCAGTTTTTCCTCGCCGCCCACGATCGGATTGTCGGCATAAATAGTTTGGTTTTCCTTGTTCACGCCAGGTTTTCCGGGCTGTCCGTTCGGTTGCTTTGTTTTTTTTGCGGATGAGATTGTTGTTGCCATAAAGTGTTTTTTTAGAAGTGCTGTAAATCAATAATAGTTGTTGCGCAGTGGTGTGCTGGAGCTTTGTACGGTGACGTCGGATTGGGGCGATGCGGCGGCCATGAGCGGCCAGTTTTGAGGTGTGATACCGGCTGCCTGAATTTTTTCAAGGGTCGACAAAGCTGCCTCGTAGCACCACCGGCTGTGGTCGTAGTTTATGGATGGGTTGCCTAGTTTGATGATCTGCCAGACGGCAATGTCCTTGATCAGGTTTTTGAGAAATTCATCGGAGACGGATGCGGAGACATCCTGTTCCGAGCTGCCGAACAATGCCAGCAGGTCGAAACGGCTCAGATATGCTTTCACTTCGTCGAAAGCGATGTCCAGTGCCTTTCCGGCTAATATGCCACCATCGTCTCTGGTTATTTCGTCCAGTTGCTCATCATAGATGTGCGTATGGAGGTCGGCTGTAGTAACTATGGGAGTGTATGCCATAATGATCGTTTTTTTATTTTGAGTGAATTGTGAGTACCGATTAAAAGAATTTGGAATCGTGCCGGGTTCGGCCAATCAAACCGATGTGTTGTGTGGCCGGAATTGCAGATTTGTTGTTGATGATCCAGATGGCGCCTTCTACGGCATCCGGCCCGTCGTCATGCGCATTGCTTCCGGGCCCGAAAGCAAGAAACTGCTGCTCCAGTACCCGCATCCCGGATGTGTTTCGCTCTGCGTCGTTCAGAAAAAGTTTTCCGTTTCGACACAGTGGCTCCAGGAGTGACTCGATGCGCATGTATTTGTCCGGTTTCGCGCGCTTGTCCCCGGTGACCGGAACCATACGTCCGCGCTGTTTCCCAGCTTCGTAAAACTCCTGCAAGAACATTTCCTGTAAAAAAACCTGCTCCAGAAAGTAATAACAATTGGCGTTTCCCACATAGTCCATGATCTCATAGTGCGCGTCTATCATCCTCGCGACGGTGCCCTGGAACACAAAGGCTTTCAGGATGTGGAATTCGTCGCCCTTCCGTCCGCACAGCACCGTTGCCTTGAAGTCATTGTTCCTGGACTCCTTGTAGCTGGGGTCGGTGTAGCACACCAGTTTGTCATATTCGGACAATAACAAGCAGGGCTTGTAGGTAATACTGGAAAATACCGCACCTTCAGAGACCGGATTATTGAAATACTCCTTTTGCGCAGACGAAAGGGATATCAGACTAAGCACCCTGTCTATATCGGACTCTTTGTTTTTTTCGGGCCAGGTAGACAAGCCCTGTTCGTTTCGGATATTGACGGTGTCGGTATGATCGGCAAATTTTGTAGCCCTTAGTACGCAACAGTCCTGTGCTATGATGTTGCCGCAGAACAGGATGAGCAATGGGCCGGATACCGATCGTGTTGGGATCACTGCCTCCTGTATCCATTTCCATCGTTTTTGAATGACTTCCGGGTTGCGGCAATCTTCGTCGGTGTCCACATCGTCGAACAGGATGAGGTCGGGGCGTTTGGCCTGGTTTCGTGTGCCGCGTGGCGACTGTCCGGCACCTATGGCCCTGAACGAGACTCCCGACACCGTAACAAATTCATCTGCCGACCAGGAGCCTTGTTTTTCCTGGATGCCATAGTCTTTTTTGATTTTTTCATTTTGTTCAAAATTTGCGCGATACGGATCCAGCAGTCGTTTCGCGTTTTCGAGTGAGTTGGAAATGAGCAGTACGTTTGATTTTGTGCGACGGAGATTTTTTTTAACCGTGGCTTTTTTCGTTTTGCGAGGAAGTTTAATTTTTTCGTTTTCGGGATAGCCCACCAGCGTGAGGTAGAGCACTTCCATCATGGTGCGTGATGACTTGGCCAATTCTCTGCTCCAGGCTCGTACTTCAAACCATTCTTCGTGCTGCAGTAATCTGTGGGTAGCGGCTATGTGAAAGTCGGCGGCGGGGGAAGTGCAGAAGTCTTCGAAATAGTATCTGAACCATGCTTCTGGGTCTTTTTCAAGGTTTTTTACGCGACGATTTTTGTCGTATTCGGCCTCTGACGGTTCGTGCTTTCCCTTCACACCTCGTGCGGCCTGCAATAGGTTCCAGTTCTTGTTTCTTGTCGCCATGATCACCTGTGCGGATTGTGTTTCTAAACGCCGTATTCCAGCGTATTTCCACACAAAATTCGGCACTAAAAAAGGCTTGTCGGGGGCGCAAATTTTATGACGATACAATAACGGTATCGTAGTGGCACAGGGCTTGTATCACTGCGGAATCGTGATTTGTTGAGGGTGATTTTGTGTGTGAATTTTGTGTCGGAAAGAAGCGAAAATGAGCAGTATGAAACAGTATGCATGCACCAGTAAGAAGACTGCGAAAACAAGAGGCGCAAGAAAGCCCAAGCCACCACCAGAGGCATCCGGCTATCCTGAAACAAAATGTAATAAAAATCTCCCGGTGATCACAAACAAAAAAAAGAAATCATGGCTTCAAAAAAAATAGACCTCGATTTTGTGTTGTCCGACAGCAGCGTGAATGTATATGGGTTTCGCCTGGTGACATCGGGTTACCTGATCGAAGAATTTCTGAAAAATCCAATCGGCTATTACGGGCATGAACAAGAAGATGGCGTATTGGTACGTTGGGATGAAGTAAGGATAGACGGAGACCGCATATTGGGCAAGCCCGTGGTGAATCTGGAACATCCAAGGGGTGAACGGACCGTGACTGAAATAGAAGAAGGATTCCTGAA
Source organism: uncultured Bacteroidota bacterium (assembly GCA_903926605.1). Taxonomy (GTDB): domain Bacteria; phylum Bacteroidota; class Bacteroidia; order Chitinophagales; family Chitinophagaceae; genus CAIYTT01. The sequence continues at coordinate 25,536 of CAIYJV010000398.1, read as the reverse complement.
TGCTGCTTCTCTGGGCAATATAGTGGTGCTTGAATTTCACGCAGAAGAGTCAGGCAACGGACAGGAAGACGTGGTGGTGGTGGACAAGTGGTATAACAAGGAATGCAGCCTCGTAGACAATCCGGGCAACAGGGAGGCTTTTCGTACGGAGCTTGCCGATAGCGACGGGTCAATAATCACTGTGCAGGACCTTATGGGCCGGTCGGGAGTTGCCGGGAGCCGCCGCAAAAGCAAATCAGATGAAATAGCAGAACCCAGAATAGCAGATGGAGGTTTTAAGAAAGTGGAACTGACACTGACAAATGAGGTTCTGGAAATGCTGGACCTGGGTGATGTTCATGACGAGGGCAACATCGTCCGCAGGCTTCGTGAAATGAAAGAAAGCGGTAACAAACTGCGGCTGGAAATTGATGCTGCGAACAAGCAGGTCCGCATGAATGAAGTGAAGGAAATACTGGAGCGCGGACTGAATGATGGTCGGTTGACGCAAGCCGCAAAGGCTGAACTGGAATTGCACTTTACAGACAACCCTGAGGCACTGGGCAAGCTGGTAGGATCTTTCCCTGTCTATCAGTCTATCGCGGAACGGCTTGGTAAAATTCCGGATGAGATCAGGGACCTGTCAGATATGTCTTACGACGAACTGGACAAAGCAGATAAACTGGTGCTGCTTTTAGAAAAGGCCCCCGGTCTTTACAAGGAAAAGTACCAACGGAAATTTGGAAAGGCCCCTGCCAACGTGTGAACGGGCTGAATAATTCTCAATTTAAATTTCAAACAAAAATCCAAAAAAATGAAAAGAAAACTGAAGTGGAGTGGTTTACTCGCCGCAGCAATGGTCGCGGTTTGCCTATATGGTTTTGCGGGTATTGGCGCTACTGCGCTGCATGTACCAGCAGGTATGCTGGGAATGGTAGCTGTAGGGCTGTATGCACTGTCGTTTATTTTGCCGGCTCCGGTTGTGGCATCCGCTGGCGCAGCCGTGTGTGGTGTGCAGAAAGAGATATGGGAAAACCACATAGAAGGAAATCTGTTCCGGAACAATGAATTCCTGCTGGCATCGGTTGATGAAAGCCAATATGTGCTGGGCGGCAAGGTGGTGCACATACCGCAGGCAGGCGTCAAAGCCAACATACAAGTGAACAGGTCGTCGCTGCCCGCTACGGTGGTACAGCGTACCGACACCGACATCACCTACAATCTGGACGTGTATACCAGTGACCCGATCCTTATTCCCAACGCGGACCTGGTGGAGTTGTCGTACGACAAACGCGAGAGCGTGCTAATGGAACATGAAGAGAGCCTGAACGAAGTGATAGCCGACTATATCCTCACCAAATGGGCTCCAGCCGCGAACATTGTGCGCACTACAGGTATACCAAACAATGATCCCACTGCTACGCCCCTGGCGGTAGCGGCCCATACACCGAGTGCTACCGGTGACAGACTGAAGTTTGGTTTGTATGACTTGAAAGCCATTGCTACGAAAATGGACAAAGCCAACGTGAGCCGGTCGGACCGCTATGGCATACTGGACGTAGATATGTACAGCGAGCTGGTGGACGACCTGATCATCAGCAAATACCGCGACAGCTCTGTTTTGTTCGACGCCAACACCAATGAGCTGAAAGAGATACTCGGGTTTAAAATATTCAGGCGTGCGAATGTGGTAACCTACAACAATGCGGGTACGCCTGTGCTGAATGCATACGGAACAAGTGGTGCGGCTACTGACAATGCCGCAGGTATTTTCTGGCAAAAAAATGCGGTGGGTCGCGCAAAGGGGCCCACGAAGTTCTTCAGCCAGGCCGACTCGCCCGTGTATTACGGAGATCTGTTCTCCTTCCTCCAGCGCATGGGTGCCCGCATTCGCAGGGCCAACGAGGAAAATATAATCGCGGTGGTACAGGCCGCGGCATAGCGAACACATAAGGGACAACTGGCTTGCCCGGCAGGCCAAACCGCTGTCGCGGACAAGCACTTTCATGAACAACAGGGTCATGTCCGGGCAAGCCTTTTGTCTTTTTTAAAACTCGAAGCCAGATGAAACAACCATCCTTTTTTGTGAATCACGACGTGCACGGAATTCTCCTGCTGGCAGGGAGCTGGTCGCCCATGTTGCTGGTGGCTTTCCGTTATGAGACTGTAGCGCTAGTATTGTCCATGATCGTAGCCGTACTGGCGATCGTAGACTATTGTTTGAAAATACACTGGAAACTGAAGCAAGCGCGTGACAAGAGACGCAGGCTTTACGCCCTTACCGACGATGAGGCCGCATGGCTTGCCGAACGCAGGCGCGAGAAAGGATATTTGTAACCCCCAAAAGCAAATCTGTATGAATTGGATAGAAACAGCCGCCAGTCCCGGCTTTGATAAAATTGTCAGGATGATCGTGCTCTGCATTTGTTTACTGATGCTGGGAGCCATCGGGATCTACTGCATGGTTTCCGGAAAGAACCCGGATGGAATAAGCATGATACTAACGGGTATTATTTCGGTGATGTTGCATATAGTGGGTTATGACTGGGGCAGCAGTGCTGGAAGCAAGTCAAAAGACGAGGTAATAGGCAGAATGCTGTCTGGAAAATCTTAAACGCAACAACAACTATTGTATGTGGAACAAACGAAAACAGACGGTGCTTTCAGACAGGCCCGGCCGTCTGGTACTGATATGGCTGGTAATTATGGGCCTGGATATCGCCACCGGTGGCTGCCTTATATCCCGGCACGGAAAGATTTCAGAGTTGGAGGTGCGCGATTCGGTGACCAGCAGTATCCTGGTACATGATACATTGGTACAGAAAGACTCGTCCTGGGTACGCGATACCCTGATCGGAATGTCCGGGGGAGAGCTGACCACAGTTTGGCATGATACCTTAATAAAACAAGGACCCATGCGGTTGCTGATTCGCGGTAATACTGTAGACTGTAAGTGGGACAGCCTGACAAAGGTGATCCGCAATTTGTCCGGATCGCTGTCGTCGGAATACGATCTCAGGGAGATCAATAAATCCCACCGCATATCATCGCACGAAGTAAAGAACACAGTGCAGGCGCGGCAAGGCAAATGGTACGACGGAATAATTGTTTTTGTAAAAAACATACTGGCGCTGGCGGGTCTTGTCTGGCTGATCAGGCTGTTAATCACTCACTATTTTAAAAAACTATTCTTATGAATATGATCATCGTTTTTGTAGCGCTGGCATTTATGACCGGTTTTATGTGCGGGTATGGAGCAGAGCGTACACTCGCACCCGCTGAGAAACTAACGGATTATGAGTTTCGCATTGTGGTGCAACAAATATTGCGCGATGCAACGATAAGCAACGAACTCAAGTCCGGACTCCTGGCACAGCTGAATGAATTTGCCACCAGAGGAGAGGTGACCCTGGACTCCCTGCATAGTGCGCTTCGGGATCTGATAACCGAGGCTAAGAAAGTAATTTAACCGTTTGTGCCATGAAGGACAAAATAAGTGAGAACCGGCTCGCAGCGCTGCATCCGGCCGTGAAGACCGTGTTCAGGGATTTTATAAATGCGTGCGAAGAAGGCCTGGGAATCACTTTGCGGATCACTCAGGGCTTGAGAACCATAGAAGAGCAGCAACGGCTGTACGAAACAGGCAGGACCCGGCCGGGTAAGAAAGTGACCAATGCGCCGGGGGGAGCCAGTTATCACAATTACGGCCTTGCTATAGATCTGGCCGTGCTGGACGCAGACGGGAAGACAGTAGACTGGAACTATGACATGGCAAAGCTGAAGCCATTTGCGCAGACACACGGTATAGAGTGGGGCGGGGACTGGCACACGCTGAAAGACAGACCGCATTTTCAGATGACTTTGGGGTATACAGTAAGAGAATTGCGCAGCAAGGTAGATGACAAACAAACGGACCAGGCGGGTTATGTACTCGTATGACCCTTATTTTTTAATGGATGGCAATCAAAAACAAATGTTATGATAACAGAATCTCAGAAACGTTACTTCCGGAATCCGGCACACAAAAATGTCACCGAATTCTTTTTCACCAGCAATGGTGCTGCTTTCTTCACACAGCACGAAGCACAGTTGCAGGCCGCCAACTTGAAGAAGCAGGGCAAAAGCGACTTGGTGACGCGCATATCCCGGGCGGACTATGAAGCACAGATCACAGCAGAACCGGAGAAGTCGACCCATGGCGACACCGGCACCGCGAGCACTGCGGCGGCAGCCGGACAATAGATGATCAGCCGGTATAAATGCATTTTTCAAACGACTAAAATCAATTTTTTATGGGACAAGTAAATATCAGATTGCAGGACGGACAGTTGGGGGCTACACTCGCCACTGCCGATGGGGTGGCGGGCCTGGTGATGACCGGTCAGCCGGACGGCGGAGGCTACTCGCTCAATACCCCTGTCCTCATCACATCGCTGGCGGCGTTGGGTGTTGCAGGTATAACCAAGGCCAGCAACCCATTCGCATTCCGTCAGGTTACAGAGTTTTATAACGAAGCCGGAACAGGCGCAAAGTTGTACCTGTTGCTCACTGAGTCTACTCAGGCGATAGACGATATGTGCGAAATGACCAACGAACTGGGTGCAAGGGCCCTTCTTGATTTCGCCGGAGGTGCGATAAAAATACTGGGTGTGCTGTCTGATGACACCCTTGTCGTTGTGGCGTCTGTCACGCACGGTATCAACAATGCTGTGTTGAGTGCACGAGACAATATGGACATCATGGCAGGGGCCTTCGCCAGTGAGCAGAAACCTTTCAGGGCCATCCTGGGCGGCACAAGCTACACCGGTTTACCTGCAGACCTTGAAGTACTGACTGCCGGAACCACCAACAGCCGTACTGCCATTCTTATTGGCGACACGGATATTGCCTACTCCGATTCCGGCGCCTGTGTGGGCCTTGTATTGGGGCGGCTCGCGTCCATACCCGTGATGCGAAAACTGAGCCGTGTTCGAACGGGCGCTATGTCCAACAGCGCGGCCTTTCTGCGCTCAGCGGCGTTGGAGACCGTGCCCGGCGACGATACGCTGATCGCCGATGCTGGCTATATCACCTGGACTACCTATCCCAACGTAGGCGGATACTACCTTAGCGGTGATGACACCTGCAGTGCGCTGACCGATGATTACCACTTCCTTGCCAGAGGCAGGGTGATAGACAAAGCGCAGGTGCTGGCCTATGCCGTTTTTGTGCAGGAGGTGGACGACGAGGTGCCCGTAGCGTCCGACGGTACCATTGATCCCGGTTTTGCGGCATGGCTGCAGCAGCAGATCATCAACATGATCTCCAACAACATGGTCGCCAACAACGAGTGCAGCGGCGTAGACTGTTTTATAGATCCGGACCAGAACATACTGTCGACCAGCATGCTCAACGTGGTACTGAAAATAAGGCCTGTGGGCTACAGCAGCGACATCGTGATCAGCCTTGGGTTTGAAGCATGATCTTCTGCGCAGTTGTCTGAAATTTTCTCAATCTTTTAAAATCACTTTATGGCAAGCATTAATTTTTTCGACAGTAAGGAGTGCGAGTGGGCCGATATGACCATTTCGGTTTCGGGGGCTCAGCTCACTAAAATACGCGGCCTGAAATATGGCGTAAAAACAGAGAAAAAGCACTTGTATGCAGGAGGCGACGATCCTGTCTCCATTCAGTCCGGCAACAGGCGACCCGCCGGCACACTGCATGTGCTGAAAAGCGCTATTGACGCGATGAATGCCGCCGCAGTGACTGCCGGCGGTCGCGACATCACCGATCTCGTTTTTGATGTGGTCGTGTATTACAAAGCCAAGGGTGTGCGTCCGCCACAGACCGATGTGCTGGTAGGGTGCGAGGTAAGTAACTACGACAAGGGCTGGGAGCAAGGCGCCACCGAAATGGAGGTAGAGCTGCCCTTCCTTTTCCTGAACATGACCAGTTTGTAAAATCCATAAATCAATCAGAATATGAACAAGCAACTTATTGGGTTGGCGGATGAAGACCTCATTACAAAAATGAAACGCGAGAATCCGACAGGGTTATTCTTTATCAAGGTGCAGGACCACATTGCCTATTTCCGTGAGCCCACCCGCCACGATGTGAATGCGTCACTGGCCGTGGCCGACCCGCAGCGGCCGCTGGCCGTTGCCGAAAAATTTGCAGATCTGCTCTTCCTGTTTGGAAGCCGCGAGGTGCTTACCAACGATGCCATGTTTATTGGCGCGGCTATTCAGTTGCGGCAAAAAATGAACGGCGTCCCGGCATCGCTGGGAAACTTATAAGGGAATTCAGCAAGCCGGCTCTGGATTCCCTGGGTTTTGCCGAAAGCCTGTTGTATCGTTATATGCCGGGTTTCAACCAGGCTGTCGCAAGCGACCGGGAGTTTGCCCTGCGGCTTGGACATTTGCGTTACCTGCTGGGCAGAGAGCAGGAGATGAACAGTCCATTTTCGGGCAGATAGGATGATCAGATTTTTTCACTTCCAACCACATCAGATTTCAAATGACACGAGAACACCATAAATCGCTTGATGGTGCGCCAACTGAAGATCCGGGCATTGTTGTCTGGAGGCAATTGCCGTTTCAGCTGTGGAGAAAAGACGATGTCGCAGCCTACTGCCAACCGCTGTCAGGTCTGTCGTCCGTGCTTTGGCCAATGTGGGATGGCGGTACTTGGAACACTGCTTTTGTACGTCAATTGGGTGAGCGATTCGGTTCTCCTTCTGTCTCTGATTCCGGGTATAGTGGAAGTGGTATCGCGCCGGTTGCTGGCAGCACAACCAGATCGGCTGGTGAAGAGCAAGCAATGGCCCCGAATATTTTGTGGTCAGTTGGTGGGTTGCTGCAGCGTGTCGCTTTGCAGGATAAGCGTTCAGTGGACCCCGGGCAGGCAAACAAAGTGTTTGGGACAACCGACAGAAGTGATAAGTTGCACACTCGCAACGGGGAGTCTTCCGATGCACTTGAGCTGGCGCTATACACGTCGCCGTTTTGCCATGATGGAATTCTCCCGTACCGAGTGGATGCCCGGTCTGACGTTTCTTCTGCATACCATCCAACTATTGGACTGGGGCCTGCTTTGGGCGTTCAGGATTTTGTGGGAAGAGTAGGGGCGAACATTGCTTTTTCAAATAGTTCGTTGGCTTTATCCGGTAGTTCCGGAAATCATGAATTCGGTCATCACAAAAGCAGTTTCACGGAAGTAGATGGCTTAACTGATATAGGTTCCCTGCCACTAGGTGATCCGGAATTCTTTCATCACAGACACGTTTTTGATAAGGCTTTCGTTATGTGCATCCTGAACATCGCTCATCAATCAGCTGAAGGATGGGCGGACATTCCGATAAAGGATAATTTGCTGGAAATGGACTCCGGTCCCTGGTCGGGCACCACCGAAGCACAGGGTTTTCAAAGGGGGGCAGCGTGGACAGGTACCGATCCGCAAGTGGATGTGCCGGTCGCGCCCGGTTTTTGGAGCCGGTTGTTCCATCGAGATAGCCCACAGGCGGGTGCCGGCAGCAATCAAGTAAACCCGGTCATCAATTTCAGTGCGCCACTTTTTCAGACAGAGTCTGTAATGGTGGGCTCGGCTGCCGAATGGGAAACAGAATTTGAACCACGCGTGCGGGAGGCCTTGTTGCGCATCCTCCGCACCGCAAGCACTTCTTAGCACAAAACACAATAGAATATGGAGATCAGTTTTTCGCTCGCAGATCTTTTCGTTGAGGCTTTCGGATACCGCAGTAAGGCTTTCGATCCGGATTTCAAGCTTGTTTCCGGAGATAGCCCCTCTTCCCGCCTTTCATCGGGAATGTTGGGAAGCCCCTATTATGCGGCAGACGCGGCAGGCAGGGAAGTCTTTCTGCCGGTAACATTTACTTATTCGGTGTCTGCAGATGCAGGTAGCACTGTGGAACGCCGGGACTGGATGCTTCCCTATTGCGTGGTCTCGGTCTCTGGCAGAAAAACGATTGTGGAGACGCCACTAACGGAGCGCCGGGGTACAGTGAAGGAATTGATCAATATTCAGGATTACGTTATCCGGATCAAGGGATTTCTGGCAGGCTCCGGGAATAACTTCCCGGAACAGGAAACGGCCCGACTGCGAGACTTGTTCGAAGCCAATTTGCCTGTTAGTCTCAAGTGTGCGCTCACCGACCTGTTCCTGCTGCATCCCGACAGGAGCGGCAGTGACAATGTGGTGTTGCGGGAGCTTTCTTTTCCTGCGCTCACGGGGGTAAAACACATACGTCCTTTTGAGCTGGTCTGCGTAAGCGATGAGCCTTTCAGCCTGGTAGCACAAGATTCCTGAGCATACGATAAAGCAAAACAATACATGGCTTTCTTTGAGTTAAACAGCGATATTCAGATCGGCGATTTTCATTTCAGCGGGGTGAGCGATCTGCTTATTAGTCGGTCGGTACACTCCTACAGCGATAGCGCGGTACTTACCATTCCCGCTATCTGCAAGGTGCGTAACGGCAACCATGTGAGCGATTACCAGGCGTCCGCAGACCTGATTTCAGATCGTGATCCTGTCCGTATATCCCTCGGCTACAATGGGTCCCTGCAGCAGGAGTTTCGTGGTTTTGTGCGGCGACGGTCTTTGTCCATGCCCTTGCAGGTAGAATGCGAAGGCCTTTCACAGGTCATGCGGTTGGATATGGATGTGTCCGCCAGTCTGGAGGTCACGTCTTCTACACAGCTGGCGTCCTATCTCCGCAAGGGATTCAAAGGGGCTGGCATCCCAATCAATGTGGTGGTGGCAGACGATCTGCCCTTGCAGAATCTGCTTCTGACCCATGTGAACGGAACCGAGATTTGCGATGCAGTAAAGCGATTCAGTCAGGAGACCATGTCGGTATTTTTCAAAGACTTTTCCACACTGTGGATGGGGCTGCTTTATACACCACTCCGGCATGGCAAAGATCCACTCAGTTCCGGCAAGGTTTTTTATCGCCCGGGTTACAATTGTCTCCGGGATGGTGGCCTCCGCGAGCATACCGCCAGCGACCCGGTACAGATCGTGTTCCACAATTTTTCTGCCACGGGAGTGCGCACACAGGTGCTCAGCGAGGCCGACGAAAAAGGCCGGGCCAGGCAGGAAGTAAGTATCATGAATAATATTGGCGACGCCGCTGCACTGCTCAGGCTTGCCAACGAGAAAATGTACCAGTCCAATTACAAAGGATATTCCGGTTACTTAAGCGGATTTCTTGAGCCTTATTGCGCGCCTGGATGGCTCGCGGAAGTGCGCGATGATCTTTACCCCGAGCGCAATGGCGCATATCTGGTAGAAAGCACAGAAGTACGATTCGGCAAGGGTGGCGCACGTAGAAAAGTGGAGCTGGGACCCGCGCTGGGGTTTTCAGTGTAGTGTTGCTAACGGGTTATTTATATACACAAATGGGACAGCAGGAAAAACAAATTGCACGACTGCTCAGGGCCATAATAGCGCCCACGGAATTATCTTCAGCCTATCCGGTCATGTCGGGAACGGTATTGCCGGGTTCGGTGGATAGGAGCGCGCAGGTGTGTGCTGTGGCGCTCAGTTCGATGGATGATGACGGAACGGGTGTGGGCGGCGTAATGCTGAACGGTGTGACCATGAATGCAAACGGTCTGGTACAATATCCCGCCGATGGCAGTGTGGTTTGGGTGGCCGCAATAGATGGTCCGGGCAAATGGGGTATTGTGCGCTGTAGTGAGCTGGTCCAGCTACAGGCAAAAATAGGCAATGCCACACTGAATATGACATCGTCCGGTTTCAGCCTGGAGGCCGGCGGGAAAAACCTGGCTTCTGTTTTGGGCAATCTGCTGTCCCATATTCAGGCATTGACTGTGAGCACCGCTACCGGCCCTAGTGGAATACCTATAAACCTGAGTGATTTTATTGCAGATGCCAGCGATCTTAACCAAATTCTTTTCTGACCATGTCTCTGAGCAATACAATGATAAAAAATGCGCTGTTGGCCAACTATCCGGGTACACCCAGCGCTGCCCAGTTGTCTGCGGCAACGGCTCTTGCAGATGCTATAGTAGCTACCATTGAATCTGCAACCATCAACTATATCAGCGGACTGGCCACACCACCGGGAGGCGGTGCGGTGACTGGCGTATTCGCTGGCTCCCTTTCCTGAAAATTTTTAAACAAGCGATGTTATGGCTACACGAATGATGGACCTTGCGGTCACCAGCGATGGGGATGTATGGGTCGGCTCCGGCGACTTCGGGATCGTTGAAAGTACGTCCGCACACCAGAAAGAACTGCTGCTGAACAATCCCGATGAGTACCGCCAGAATCCCGGTATTTGTGTGGGTGTGTGGAACTTTATGGACGACGAGAATTTTTTTGACCTTATCCGGCAGATCAGTTTGCGCTTCGCACGCGATGGCATGCAGGTGAACAGCATCAGGGTCGATGCTGCCGGTGTTATTGTGAGCGATGCATATTATCCCTAAGACCCGTTGCCAGGTGCTTTCGGACCAGTGTTAATGAGTAAATCCCCGATTTTTTTATGGCCAGATCTATTGCGCAGATACAACAGAGTATCGTAGACGCCAAAAACGCAGATACCACCCTCAGCGGGCTTTCCAGTACCAGCAATGTGGCACTGTGGTTGCTCTGGACATGGGTGGTCGCCTCGGTTCAGTATTTACTGGAGGCAAATTTCGACAACCACCGAGCCGAGGTGCAGGGCATTATAGGTAACCAGAAACCCCATACGCTGCAATGGTATGCCACTATGGCCCGGGCGTTCCAGTACGGGGTAGCACTTCCTGCAGACACAGATGTGTATACCGTGGTGCCGCCCGCAGATCCGTCTGTGCTGGTGGTTAGTTATGCGGCTGTGGTCGAGTATGGCAATTATCTCCGTATCAAGGTGGCCCGGCTGCTGTCCGGTAGCCTTGCGCCCCTTACCAGCGGTCAGCTTACCAGCCTTACCGCATATATGCACCGGGTGAAGGATGCGGGGGTGCGCCTGCAGATCACCAGCACTTCGCCCGATGTGTTTCAGCTGGTCATGACCATTTATTACGATCCGCTTATCCTCAACGGAGACGGCTCGCGTATAGATGGTACTTCCGCCTCACCTGTAAAAGATGCGGTGAAGGCATTTCTTGCAACGCTGCCCTTCAACGGCATTTTTATTTACAACAATTTCGTGGCGGCACTGCAGGCCGTGGACGGGGTGGAGATCGCAGATGTGTCTGCAGCATCGGCCTATTTTACAGGACCGCCGCCTTATGAAGATTGTATGGTGCAGTACCAGCCAGACAGTGGCTACATGGTACTCGACGAGGTTTTCTTCAGCGCCAATATCACCTATATCGCGCGTTAGTTTTCGCTTTCTAAATTCTGAATTATGAGTGTGTTCGATGTGGATATTCCCGGCATTATCACCTACAATATTCCGGCCCGTTTGCGGCAACCGGTCATAGCGGCCTGGCTTCGGTGCCTGTGTGCCCCCTGTGTGTTTCTCAAAAACCTGTTCGACGCGAACAGGAGCAACAACTTGTACTACCTCAACCATTCGGGTCAGGTTTGTTTTGTGGAGGCGGCGCTCAATGATGTGTTCGACCCCATTGCGCGCCATATAAATATTGATGACCCGCCCTATTTCGATTTTATACCCTTGTACCTGGGTACGGAAATACCACCGCAGTCTGTGCAAACACTCTATTTGGTGACAGAGACAACGCCCGCAGGCATTAAGCCGGTCCTCCCGCTCTGCCTCGGCAGCGAGGTTGGTGTGGACGACAATTGTTTTGTCGTTATGGTTCCCGCATCTCTGTCCCTGACCGCCGGACAATTCACCCATCTCCGTGCGGTGGTGGATAAGTACCGGCTGCCCGGTAAGAACAATTATTCAGTACAGACCTTCTAATCACGTTCATCACTCCTTTTTCTAAAACAACATCCAATGAAAAGAATTGATTTTACAAAGTCCGGAGGATTTCCCCTTACGCAGGACCAGCTTGGCTACCTACAGACAGCATTTACAGAGGTCATGCCCAACATAATAGGGTTCCGGAATCCGGGTACAAATATCGCAGTAAGGCTATCCGGCATGATCAGTACCTCCACGTTCGGTACTACCACAGTCTCTGCAGGTTGGTTTCTCTACAACAGTACACTGGTGCGTTTCGGTGGCGGCACCTATGGGTCAATCGCGCTGGGGCATGCGATCTATGTGCAGATCGCGACGAATGGCACATCCCTGACTTTCAACGATGGCAGCACACCCACAGTGATCTACGACCAGGTAGCCGGACTGGTACAACTGGTCAGTTCCACCGCCGAGTCCGGCACACTTTTCAAACTCACCAACCTTCAGGACTTCTGCCGCGAAACCAACTGGACCGTAGTCAATTTTTCAAGCTACCTGACGGGATTGGGGGTTTCTGGAAGTATTAGTTACAAAAAAGATTATTTGGCCAACACACTTTATTTAAAAGGTGATTTAGTTACTACTGGTCCTTCATCTGGGATCGACTATATAGATACGGTAACAAACGGAACCGTAATGTTCACACTGCCTACTAACTACCGACCATCTAGTAAAGTCCCATTTTTGGTAAAAATTTGGACACCGTATCAAGTTTCAGATTCTGGTTCCACACTGAATACGATATTAAATAGTTTGGTCGGATGTGTTGATTCGAGCGGTGTTGTTTACATTGGTTTTGTTAATGGAGGACCCACTTTAGGTGCATATTTCCGCCTCTCCGTTGTTTTGCCATTAGACTGAATCATTTTCTAGGCTTTATTTTAAATAGAGGGTATTTAAATGTGTATCGTCTGAGGGTCGTATTCCATTTATTATTCTTGTTTTTTATAACTTGCGGCAACAAAATTTCTAAACATTGAAAAAAGCATTCTACATTTTATTCTTTTTAATGCCTATTTGTAGTTTTGGGCAATTGACCGTGGGTATTAGCACTATTGCGGGAAATGGTACTTCTGGATTCTCCGGGGACGGCTTGTCTGCGACTTCTGCTAAAATTAACAAACCCAACGCTGTTGCAGTTGATAAATGGGGAAATGTGTACTTTATGGACGAGCAGAACTTGCGTGTACGAAAAATTTCGACGTCGGGAATTATTTCAACTGTCGCGGGAACGGGAAGTTCTGGTTATTCTGGGGACAATGGGCCAGCCACAGCTGCAAAAATTTGCTTTGCTACCGGCGTTGCCGTTGATACCATCGGCAATGTATATATTGCTGACTATTCAAATCAACGAATTCGGAAGGTTAATACAAGTGGAATCATTACAACTTTTGCTGGCACTGGACTTGCTGGATACGCAGGTGACAATGGGCCTGCAACTGCTGCAGAACTTTGGGAACCTTGGGGTATATGTCTTGATAAAATTGGTAACCTCTATATCGCGGATCATTATAATTATTGTGTTCGAAAAGTCACTCCAACAGGGATAATTTCTACAGTTGCTGGGAATAGTATAATGGGTCCTGGAAATACAGGAGATGGTGGTCCGGCAACTTCGGCAACTTTTACGTTTCTTAGAGGCGTGGCAGTAGATGGTAGTGGAAATATTTTTATTGCAGATGGCGGTAACAATCGAATTAGAAAAGTTGACGCTGTTACAGGTAACATTGCAAATTTTGCTGGCCAAGCAGACGGTACTGGGGGTGGATTTGGAGGAGAAGGCGTTCCAGCCACAAGTTCTTCAGTGATATTGTACTACCCGTCGGACGTTGCTGTAGATGATTCAGGATACGTCTATATGTCTGATGTACTTAACAACCGTATCCGTGTAGTGACACCTTCAGGCATTATTAAAACAATAGTCGGCGATGCTACCGGTACAGGTGGTTACAACGGGGACAATATTCCTTCTACATCTGCAGAGATCTACAACCCCATGGGTGTGGCGGTAGATGCAGCTGGCGACCTATTTATTGCCGACTACCGTAACCATCGCATTCGTAAAACCAATCCTATTCACTGTGTACCGCACGCTGGCACAATCTCAGGATTCCCCTATGTCAATACGTGCAAATCCAGCTTGTTCACAGCGTCTATGTCTGGTGGTGTCTGGACAACCAGCGGTGGTCATACCACTGCCGATGCCAGCGGTCATATTTATGCTGTTTCTCCGGGTGTGGATACTGTAAAATATACCGTTACCGATACCTGCGGAGCCGCCACTGTTACTGCTTTGGTTACTGCAATAAGCAACGATCGCTACGATACCATGATGAAGATCGTGGGTAAGAAATACATCTGTATCGGTTACAATACACAATTGATGGATACGCTCGCAGGCGGTGTTTGGTCTATGGCTGATACCAACGCCACGATCAACGCTGCTGGTCAGGCAATGGGTGTGCATGCGGGCAGGGATACTGTTATCTATACCTATACCGATTCCTGTGGCACCTATATCGTGAAATATCCTGTTTGGGTATTGGCAAAACATGCCTGCGATTCTGCCAACATTGTCAACAATGTACCCGGCACGGTAAGCACTGTGAACATTTTCCCCAACCCGGCCCGTGAAGAACTGACCGTGAATATGCAGGACGAAAACTTTACGTCTTACACCCTTACCACCAGCATGGGGGCATTGGTGAACAGGCAGCCCATTTATGCCAGAGAATTCAACGTGGATATCCGCAGCCTGGCACCCGGCATCTACTACATCTTCTTTACCGGCGACGGCGCCACAGTATCGAGGAAGTTTGTGAAGGAATAAGCAACTACATCTCATAAAAATGAATAGCCCCCCGATTCGCATCAGGGGGCTATTCATTTTCCACACGTCCTCACCTTCCGTTCCCATCATTCCTTATCGCCACTACTCCGTCAAACACATCTATCAGCACAGGTTTGGACTTATCTATCTCACCTCCTATTATCTTCTTGCTCAGTAAGTTTATAATGTCTTTTTGTATCACTCTCTTCAAGGGTCTTGCGCCGTACTGCGGGTCAAATCCTCTGTTCACCAGGTAGTCGAGCGCATAGTCTGTAAACTCCAGTCTGATGCCCTGTTCTTCCAGCTGATCTTTCAGGTGGTCCAGCTGTATCTTGATGATACCCCTTATCTCCTTGCGCATCAGCGGACGAAACATGATCACGTCGTCTATCCGGTTCAGGAATTCGGGTCGCATAGATTCGCGCAACACCTGCATCACCTGCTCGCGGGTTGCGTCTACCACGGCTTCCAGGTTCTGCGTATCCTTCAGTTCTGCGAAGTTCTCCTGTATGATCTGGCTGCCCGTGTTGCTGGTCATGATGATGATGGTATTCTTAAAGTTCACCACCCGGCCCTTGTTGTCGGTAAGGCGGCCATCGTCCAGTACTTGCAGCAGTATGTTGAACACATCCGGATGCGCCTTTTCTATTTCGTCCAGCAGTATCACGGAATAGGGTTTTCTGCGTACGGCCTCCGTAAGCTGGCCGCCCTCTTCATAACCCACATATCCGGGAGGCGCGCCCACCAGTCTGCTCACGCTGTGTTTCTCCTGGTATTCGCTCATGTCTATGCGCGTCATCATCGAATCGTCGTCGAACAGGATCTCGGCCAGCGCCTTGGCCAGCTCCGTCTTGCCGACACCCGTGGTGCCGAGGAAGATGAATGAGCCGATGGGTTTTCTAGGGTCCTGCAGTCCGGCTCTTCCCCTTCTTATAGCGTCGGCTACGGCTTCTATCGCTTCATCCTGACCCACCACACGCTTGTGTAGTTCGTCTTCCAGATGCAGCAGTTTGGCGCGTTCGCTCAGCATCATGCGCTGCACGGGTATGCCAGTGGCCTTGGCCACGTTCTCTGCAATATCTTCGGCATCCACTTCTTCCTTCAGCAGGCGCTTGTGCTTGCCATCCATATCGTCCAGTTGTTTGGACATCTGGGCAATGGTGGCTTCCTCCTGCTGTATTTTTCCATACCTTATTTCGGCTACACGTCCGTAGTTGCCTTCGCGTTCGGCCTGCTCGGCTTCGTGCTTCAGTTGTTCTATGGCGTTCTTGGACTTGTTTATCTTATCTACTATTTCCTTTTCTTCCAGCCACTTGGCTTTCAGGGTATCGCGTTCTATGGTCTGCATCGCAATTTCGCGATTCAGTTCCGTGAGTTTTTCTTTATCGTCCTCCCGCTTGATGGCTTCCCGCTCAATTTCCAACTGGCGTATCCTGCGCTCCAATTCGTCCAGCGCTTCGGGCATTGAGTTCAGTTCCAGCTTCAGTTTGGCGGCACTTTCGTCTATCAGGTCTATCGCCTTGTCCGGCAGGAATCTGTCGGTCATATACCGGCTCGAAAGTTCTACCGCCGCAATGATGGCCTCGTCCTTGATGCGCACCTGGTGGTGGCTTTCATAGCGATCCTTCAGTCCGCGCAGTATCGAGATTGCATCTTCCGGAGATGGCTCATCTACCAACACCTTCTGAAACCGGCGTTCCAGAGCCTTGTCTTTTTCAAAATACTTTTGGTATTCGTTCAGGGTAGTTGCGCCAATGGCCCGGAGTTCGCCCCTTGCCAGTGCGGGTTTCAGTATGTTGGCTGCATCCATAGCGCCCTCCATGGCTCCGGCGCCTATCAGTGTATGTATCTCGTCTATGAACAGTATCACCGATCCATCGCTTTCCGTCACCTCTTTCACCACCGATTTCAATCGCTCCTCAAACTCGCCCCGGTACTTGGCACCAGCCATCAGCGAGCCCATATCCAGCGCGAAAATTATTTTCGACTTCAGGTTTTCGGGTACGTCACCGTTTATGATGCGGTGGGCCAGTCCTTCTACGATCGCGGTCTTACCCACGCCGGGTTCGCCCACCAGTATCGGGTTGTTCTTAGTCCTGCGGGATAATATGTGCAGTGTGCGCCTTATTTCTTCATCACGGCCTATCACAGGGTCCAGTTTACCGGCCCTGGCAAGTTCGTTCAGATTCTTGGCGTACCGTTGCAAGGAATTGTATTGCTGGTCGGATGTCTGGGAGTTTACGGTGCTGCCCTTCCGCAGTTCTTTAATAGCTGCCACTAGACCTTTTTCGGTCAGGCCGGCATCCTTCAGCAGCTTGCCGGTGTCATCACTCATTTGCAGCAGCGCTACGAGCAGGTGTTCCGGTGTTACGAATTCATCGCCAAAGGTTTTCAGGATGTTGCCGGTGCGCATCAGGGCGTTGTTGGCGTCCTTGCTGATGCTTTGCGCGGGCTCGCCCCCATTCAGTTTGGGCAGTTTGCTCATCTGTTCCTGCAGTTTGCTTTCTACAAACACCAGGTTCACATTGTTTTTCTTCAGGAGGTACGAGATTGGCCCTTCCGTATCATTCAGGAGGGCTTTCAGAATATGGGCAGTCTCTACTTGTGGGTTCTGAAGATCAAAACCCAGTTGCTGCGCTTTCTGCACTATTTCCTGGGCCTTGATGGTATAATTGTTGAAGTTCATGATTGTGGGGGTTGAGTTTTCCCGGTATCCTGTGTACTATAAAAACCGTTCCACGTTCATTTATCTGAAATATTGGCATATAATCTGTGGGTGAATAGACAATCTGGCTGGTTATACTGCCTGCACCTGAAATTTTTGCAGTTACGACCACCCGGCAGGGCTGAAGGGTTTTTCCTGCCGCTCACAACTTAAAAATGAATAATTTTGTGTTTTATACTCCATACAATTGATAGAGCAAAAGTTAAGTTTAAGCAGCCAGGCAGAATGCGTGATCGTGGGTCTGGTCTACAAGGAGCAGACAGAGCCACAGGTGAAAGAATACCTTCTGGAGTTAGCTTTTCTGGCAGAGACCGCCGGCACCATAGCCGTGAAGCAATTTATACAAAAGCTTCCCCATCCCGACAGCAAGACGTTTGTGGGCAAGGGCAAGCTGGCGGAGATAAAGGAATATGTAAAGGCAAAGGGTATCGGACTCGTGATATTCGATGACGAGCTCACAGGTGCCCAGATCGGCAATATACAGGACGAGCTGGAGGTAAATACCATAGACCGTACCGATCTGATCCTGGACATATTTGCTGCCAGGGCCAAAACTGCATCGGCAAAGGTGCAGGTAGAACTGGCACAATATCAGTACCTGTTACCAAGGCTGAAAGGGATGTGGAAACATCTGGAAAGACAAGGTGGTGGTATAGGCAGCCGCGGTCCCGGGGAAACCGAAATAGAGACCGACCGCCGTATTGTGAAAGACAAGATCGCCCTGCTGCGCAAGCGCCTGGGCGAAATAGACAAGCAGGCCGTGACCCAGCGTAAAGAGCGGGGCACCTATATAAGGGTAGCACTGGTAGGATATACCAATGTGGGCAAGAGTACCATCATGAACATCCTGAGCAAGTCGGATGTATTTGCAGAAAACAAACTCTTTGCCACACTGGACACCACGACCCGAAAGATCGTGTACGAGCAGACTCCGTTCCTGCTCAGCGATACGGTGGGTTTTATCCGCAAGTTGCCGCACCACCTGGTAGAGAGTTTCAAGAGCACCCTGGATGAGGTGCGTGAAGCCGACTGCCTATTGCATGTGGTCGATATTTCGCATCCCGGTTACGAAGACCAGATGGGTGTGGTGAACAAGACCCTTCAGGATATTAAGGCATTTGACAAGCCGGTGATCACCATCTTTAATAAAATGGACGTGTACGAATCCACAGTGTTTGACGAGTGGCTGGATGAGTCCGTAAAAAACGAAATGCTGATACAGCTAGACACCCGCTGGCAGCAGTTGACCAACAATTCTGCCATATTTATCTCCGCCACAGAACGTAAGAACATTGACAACCTCCGCGCACTGATTCTGGGCCGGGTCAAGAAACTTTATGAAGAGCGGTATCCGTATCTGACGAATTTTTATTGAGTTGACACTGGTGATGCACATTTCCAAATACAGAAACCTTACTTACATTTGTAGCCTTTTACAAATATTTGTCTCCGGCATGAAGATCACAGGTTTTCTTATTTGCATGTTATTTTCCCTGAACGCTTTTTGTCAGGACCACGATTTGGGCCGTGATGAAATAATCAGGCGATACGAGCAGAACCTGAAGCGGAAACCAATAGACAAGTCCAAATTCTACTTTAAGGATGTAGTGGCGCTGGAACATACAGGTGTGCGCACACAGAAGGGCGAGGGTACGTGCTGGAGCTATGCCACCAATTCGTTTCTGGAGAGCGAGATGATGCGCATGGGCAAAAAGCCATACGACCTGAGTTGCATATACAGTCTGCGCTGCGCCTATATGGAGAAAGCAGAAAGCTATATTCGTATGCACGGCGGCATAGCCTGGGGCGAAGGTGGTGAGATGCACGACGTAATGAATATGCTGGCGCTGTATGGCGCTATGCCTGAGGCAGTATATCCCGGAAACGGAATTCATATCACTGCGGAAAAGATTGCGCAGATGAACGATGCGCTGCGTGGCTTTCTGGACAAGATCATAGACAATCCGGCCACAGGGCTGGCGCGCGACTGGCGGCAGGCTTTCGATGCCATTATGGTGAGCTTTATCGGAGACGCGCCTGACAAGTTTAATTTCGACCAGCACAATTACAATCCGGCCACCTTTGCGCGCAAGTGCGTTGGGATACATCCGGAGGATTATGTGGAACTCGCGTCTGTGATCAACAAGCCCATGTACAAGGAGATGACACTGCTGGTGCCCGACAACTGGGCCTTTAACCGGGTGTATAATGTGAAGATGGACGACCTGACGGATATTGTAGACAGGGCGCTGAGCCGTGGTTTTACGGTGGCCTGGGAAGCAGATATCTCAGAGCCTTATTTTAGTTGGCACCACGGAATAGCATACGTGCCTGAGAAAGAATATGACGAGATGAGCCCGGCAGAAAGGCACAGTATGTTCGCCGGTCCGAAAATGGAAAAGTACATTTCTCCCCAGCTCCGCCAGATCTCGCTTGATAATCTGGAGACAACCGATGACCATGCAATGCACATAGTAGGCGTGGCAGAAGACCAAAACCATAAAAAATATTATAAAGTAAAAAACTCCTGGGATACCGGCAATGAGTATAACGGCTTTATCTATGTGACCAAGGCATACCTAAAATACAAGACCTCGACGATCATGCTACACAAGTCTGCTTTGTCGGTGGAGATGCGCAACAACCTGAATCTGGGTACCACGGGCAACTCCAGACTTTTCTTCCGATAAGGGCATTCAGCTTTAATAATACTGAATTAGAAATCGGTACTTTTTTCCGGGGATTCGTGAGATTGACTACTTTTGAACGTTATTAATAATTTAAAACAGCGTAATGAAAAAAATATTGTTAAGTGCAGCCTGCGGATTGCTGTTAGCAAATCTGGCCGGAGCACAGACTTCCCGGCAAGGCGTGCTGAAATATGAAGGTGACGCCAACTTTGCAGAACTAGCGCTTTACTATCAACAGCATCCGACAAAGGACGCCCGGAAATTGCCGCCTGAAGAAGATGAAGAAATGAGCGAAAGGCCGGCTACACCCGATATCGATGCTTCGAGATATGTGGTGTTTGATGCTTCGCGTACGTCTGGCATACCCGAACTGCCCATTTCACCTTCGCCGGCAGATACGTTTCAGTCTACTACAACCAATGGTAACTACATACCCCCAGATACGCATGGTGCCGTGGGTAACGGAAATTATGTAGTAACAGCCGATAACTATCAGGTGAAGATACAGAACAGAACAGGCGGTCTGGTTACAGCGGCACTTACGCTTGACAACTGGTGGGGACTATCTGGGACTTACGATCCACGTATACATTATGATCCGTACAAAAACGTATGGATCATGGTTACAGACTACGGAGGCCCAAGCACGCCCACGAATGTGGTGTCTAAAATGTATATTGCAATATCCGCAACATCTGATCCTACGGGTACATGGCATAAATACTCCATTACTTATGATGCTACGCTTACGCACTGGATCGATTTTCCCAGCGTAGGTTTTAACAACAAATGGGTTGTGATTTCTGGCAACAAGTTTACCATGAGTACACCCTATACCGGAGAAGGTGTAGTGGTTTTTGTAATAGACTATGCAGCGCTTACCTCTGGTTCCGGCGGTGCGCTTACTACTGCGTCTTATACGGAGATCGACCAAAGTGGATCGTTTTCTATTTGTCCGGCACTTACCTACAGCGCCACCGAACCCACGATGTTCCTGATGGAAACCTATCACAACTATGCAGGTCAGCTTCAGGAATGGGAAATCACAGGTCCTGTGAATGCACCGGTGATGTCAAAAATAGGGTGGCCTACCACTTCTACTAAATGGAGTGGGTCCTCTTATGCCAATAACACTACTGGAACCCTGCCGGGCAGTGATTTTGCTCCACAAGTGGGCACGACGCACAAATTACAAACTAACGACGATCGTATAAACAATCTGGTATTCCGCAACGGAACCTTATGGACATCGCAAACCGTTTTTCTGCCGTATAGCGCTACCGCCAATCCTACCCGCAGTTCGGTAATGTGGTGGCAGACCGACACATTGTACGGAATGACATTGCAAAATGGATTGGTTGACGATGCAACAGCGGCTACGTTTTATGCATTCCCTTCTATAGCTGTAAATGCCAATAATGACTTCCTGATTGGTTTTTCACAGTTCAGTGCGACCACACATCCAGCTGCGGTGTATGCGTATCATTTTCATGGAGACCCTGCTTCTTCTGTTCGCCCTACGTTCGCCTACAGGCACGGGCTTAACTCCTATTACCAGACATTCGGTGGTGGCAAGAACAGGTGGGGAGACTATTCGGTCACTTGCATAGACCCGTCCAACGATCTTGACTTCTGGACCAACCAGGAGAGTGTAACTTCAACCGCTAATATGTGGGATACCTGGTGGGCACAGATAAAAGCACCCACACTCAGCATCAGCGACCTACGCCATATCAGGGACCAGATCAGTATCGTGCCCAACCCAAGTAATGGTAACTTCGATATTGTGTTCAACCAAGCGTCCAACAAACCATTCCATGCAAGCATTTCTGACATGAACGGCCGTATTGTGTATAATCGTGAGTATGCAGCGTCGCAAGATGTGAAGTTCCCGGTGGCTACATCAGGTATTGCAAACGGGTTCTACATGCTTTCTATCGTTATTGACGGCGACCTCGTAAATCGCAAGATCGAGATCGTACGATAGTAGTGTTTTTAGATAGTTGGCGAGCCGTCCCCCGGGGCGGCTCGCTTTGGTTATAAGGGCCAGACCTAAGGCTTAGGTATTGTGCTATGTCGTACATTAGCAAGGAAAAAACTCGAAATCATGGAATTATCCGGTAACACAATTTTGATCACCGGCGGCACGTCGGGCATAGGGCTGGCTTTTGCGGTAGCATTCATGAAAGCCGGCAGTACCGTAATCATTTGTGGGCGAAGGGAAGACAGGCTTGAACAAATAAAACGGGAATATCCCTCTGTTGTTATCCGCCGCTGCGATGTGACCGATGACAGGCAACGCACCGAACTAGCCGAGTGGGTGGTGTCTGCTTATCCGGATATGAACATCCTGATGAACAACGCAGGAATACAGCTGCCCGCCGACCTCACGAAGCCAACCGATGTGGGGAGTCTGAGGGAAGAAGTGGAGACTAACTTTATAGCACCTGTGCATCTGGGATCACTTTTGGCACCCCATCTGGCAACGAAGGAAAAGGCAGCGATCATCAACATCACGTCTGGTCTTGCCTTTGTTCCGCTGGCCTTTATGCCTGTGTATTGTGCCACCAAGGCGGCTTTGCATTCGCTCACGCTGTCGCTGCGTTACCAGATGAGGCACACGAATGTGAAGGTTTTTGAAGTCGCGCCACCCAGTACGGATACAGAACTGGGCCATCAACGCCGGGCAGACAAGACACAATCGCATGGGGGTATGCCCTTAGCTGATTTTATTACTGAAGCCATGGAGGCATTGCGGGATGATATGCTGGAAGCCCCTATTGCCCAGTCTAAGGGGTTAAGGGCTAAGGGTGAGCAATTGTTCGGAATGCTGAATCCGGAATAGTGCCAGCACCCGAGATACTACTGGTATGTGAATGCCTGTGTTGACTAACTTTATTTTGGACTCCTGATACTATTAAAACCTATAACAATAAGCAATAGCCTGACAACCCCCATCGGAACCGTTATGCATAAAATATTTCGTCTCTTCTTCTGCATGCTTGTGTGTAGTAGCAGCCATTTGAAATCGTGGTGTGCACTGGCTGTGCCCGGTAATTATAAAAGCTGGGAATTGTGCCCGACAAGGGTTGTGGGATTAGTTCCGATTAAAGATACCGCCTACCGGAAGTTTTACCGGATCGTGGAGGTCGAGACGGGTGTGCAGGTCGAGGAAGTGAACAGTTGCGGATATGTAACGGAATCGGTGGATATAACTTTCGTTGATGGCAAAATCAGTTTTGTTATGTATAAAAACCAATGGCAGCGCACATTTCAGACTATGCATTATATGTCGTTAGGGGATGGGCGGTACCTGGTAACCGGCCTAAAAAATGGCGTGAACCTATATACACCGGCCAGTGGCGTGATACAAAATTTTGATGGCGGTCTGTGTGTCCGCACGGATTATGTTTCGGAAGACTTAAAAACGGTTGAGAACAATTATGGCTTCGCAACCATAAAATACGATCGATATTTTGATGCAAAGAGATTTGGCCTTCTCAAAAGCACCCGGGTTTACGATGGGCTTGGCGTGCCGGTGGTGTCCGGATATGAAGATTGTTTTCGAGCCGATTATGAGCGGGATATCACCGGAAACATACTCTCGTTGAAACACTTTGATACGTCCGGGCAATTACTGGAAAACAGGTTTGGTGTTGCGATCACCGATTACACCTATGATTCCAACGACGAGTATACGTCTATTAGTTATAGGAACAGAACGGAGGAAAGCGCTAAAAACTCGTTGGGCGCCTATAAGGCGTTGTTTTATTATCAAAACGGTTTGATGACCAGTAAAGTGCTGTTCGGCAAAGAGGGAGCTTTGCTAAAGGCCAAGGATTGTAGTTCAAATTTTACAGAGGTACGTAACACTTACAATTCATTCGGCTCTGCGGTCACGGAATGTACGTTTGATGAGGACGGACGACCAGTGAAAAGTTCGTCTGGTTTTGCTAAAACATTAACTGTGTACAACGATGCGAATATGCAGGTTGAGAGATCTTTTTATGACACTTCCGGAAAGCCGACAGTAGACAAGAGCAATATTCATAAATGGCGGTACCTGAATGATAACAAGGGGCAGAAAGTACTTTCTGCATCTTACGACCGCGAAGGTGCGCCTAGCAAAGACCTTGAAGATAAAGTATATGTCCGGCGGTATTATTATAATTTTCAAGGTCAGATTACGGAGGAGAGTTTTTGGGAGCGAGACGGGACCACAGCAATGAACAGATGGAATGGTTGCCACATTAGCAAAAATAAGTACAATGAAGCCGGACTTCAAATAGAGCGCGCTTATTATGATAAGGACGGTAATGACGCTATACTATCGACAGGTGCGAGCAGAGAGGTGTTCGCTTACAATAAATTTGGCCAAATAGCCGAGCGAGCGTACTATAAAGGTTTAAAGCCGGTAATGGTTCAATTTTCGTCGACAGCTTCTGTTAAAAACTTTCATATTGTCAGGTATATCCAAAACGGAAATGGTAAAACGTCATCGGTTGCTTATTTTGACACGCTGGGTAGGCCGGTGAACGCGATACTGGATTTGAAAGAAAAGGTTGAATGTCATAAAATAGATTTCTTTTACAGAGGCGCGAACATACAAATGGAAAACTTGTACAAAATTGGAATTGTTGATCCTATCAAAATCATTGACTGCAAACACGAAGTTTTTGTCACTGTGTCTGGTGTGGGATGGGAGAACCCTCAGAACCGCAACTAGCCGAACGACCGTAATAAAAAGTGCGTCACCCCTTCCATTCATCCCGCAGCAATGCGAATATAAAGGCGTCCTTAAATTGTCCGTCGGTGAAAATGCGCTGTCGGAGCACGCCTTCGTTTTTAAAATAGTTTCGTTCCAGCACTCGCATGGATTCGGCATTGTCAACCGCAGTCCAGGCTTCTATCCTGTTGAGTCGTAACTCCTGGAATCCGTAAGCAATAACAGCCGCTGCGGCTTCGGTCATATAGCCCTTGTTCCTGTGCTCATCCTGGTATATGTGGTAGCCCATTTCGGACCGGAACTCGGCGGGAAACCAGTGGTGCAGCGAGCAGGTGCCAATCGTGATACCCGTTGATTTCTCGACGAGCAGAAATTTAATGAGCCTTGTGCGGTAGTTCGTGTACCCGTGGTCTGACTTATATTTTTCGGCATCGTATCCTTCGTCGGTCCGAAAGCCGAAAAACAGTTTTGCTTCCGTCCTAGTGCGGGAACCAAAAACCTCTGCTATTTCCTCGGGGCTAAGGAGAATTATGTTGAGGCGGTCGGTTTCTATGGTGTGAAATGGCATGGTTTCGGCGCAAAGAGTTCAAAAAATATTTCCGCGTTGCAATTTATTTTCATTTTGATATTGGGACCCTGGTCATCGGGGATCCGCGCATTGCATATCAAGGATCTGTAATTAAGAATTAAATGAAATTT